>DAIQPT010000069.1:0-2734 GCA_036787185.1 Acidimicrobiales bacterium
GCTTCTGCATGTTGGCACCCATCAGGGCGCGCTGGGCGTCGTCGTGCTCAACGAACGGAATCAACGCGGTGGCCACCGAGATGACCTGCTTGGTTGAGACGTCCATGAGGTCGACTTCCTCGGGCTTGACGTAGTCAATTTCCGAGGTGGTCGACGATGACTTGTTGGCGGCACCGACGCGCAGACCGGTACCGGTCGGACCACGGCGAACGAGCACGCGGTCACCGAGGATCTTGCCCTTGGCGTCGACTTCGGTGTTGGCCTGGGCGATAACGAAGAGTTCTTCTTCGTCAGCCGGCAGGTACACGAACGGCACGCCCTGCTCGAAGTAGACGGCGGCCTCGTAGGCGCCGGGCTTGAGCTCGACGACCGACTTCTTGCCGTCAATCTCCACTTCGGTTTCGCGGTTCATGAGCTTCTTGACGCGCACTTCGTCGACCACGCGGTAGGGCGTCTCGATGAAGCCGAACTCGTTGATCTTGGCGTAGTTCGAGAGGTAACCGATCAGACCGACGTTCGGGCCTTCGGGGGTCTCGATGGGGCACATACGGCCGTAGTGGGACGAGTGAACGTCTCGCACTTCGAGGCCGGCACGCTCACGCGACAGACCGCCAGGTCCCAGTGCCGAAAGACGACGCTTGTGCGTCAGACCCGACAGCGGGTTGTTCTGGTCCATGAACTGTGAGAGCTGGGAGGTCGCGAAGAACTCCTTCAGCGCCGACATCACGGGACGGATGTTGATCAGCGTCTGCGGGGTGATCGACTCGACGTCCTGGGTGTTCATGCGCTCACGCACGACACGCTCCATACGGGTCAGACCGGTACGCAGGGCGTTCTGGATCAGCTCACCAACGTTGCGCACGCGACGGTTGGCGAAGTGGTCCTGGTCGTCAATCTGGTACTTCGACTTCTGCTGCGTACGGTTCATGTACAGGTTCAGCATGTACGTGATCGTGGCGAGCACGTCTTCCTTGTTGAGCACCTCGGCCGTTTCGGGCTGGTCGGGGTCACGCAAGGTCGGCAGCAAGTCAGCACCGAAGATGTTGCGGTTGTTGATGATTTCTTCGCCGAGCTTCTTGTCGAGCTTGTAACGGCCGACGCGAGTCAGGTCGTAGCGCTTGTACGAGAAGAAGGCCGTTTCGAAGTACTGGCGCGCAGCTTCGATGGTCTGCTGCTCACCCGGACGGGCGCGGCGGTAGATCTCGAGCCAGGCGGTCTCCTGGGCGGCACGAGCGTTCTGCTCGGGAGAGTCCTCGTAGCCGTACTTGTCCATGTGCTTGGTCAGGTCGACGTGGAACTTCTTCTCCTCGTTGTGGAACTGGTCCTCGAGGAAGGCGAACTGATTAAAGAACGCACCCAGGAACGACTCGTCCAGCGTCACGCCGAGGGCGCGCAGCAGGGTGAAGATAGAGATGCGACGCTTACGGGCGATGCGAGCACCGGCGGTTGGGGTCTTGCCCTTGCGCTCTTCGATGTCGACCTGCAACCACTCACCGCGGCTCGGGTGAATCGTGGCCTCAAAGACGGTCTTCTCGTCCTTACCGGGCGTGAAGAGGACACCGGGCGAACGGACCAACTGGCTCACCACGACACGCTCGGTGCCGTTGATGATGAAGGTACCGCGGTCGGTCATGATTGGGAAGTCACCCAGGAACGGGATCATTTCCTTGATTTCACCGGTGTCGGCGTTCTTGAACGTCGCCTTGATGATGATCGGGCGCGAGTAGGTGGTGGCGCGCTGGCGGCACTCTTCCTCGGTGAACTTCGGCGGACTTACGGCGAGGAGTTCCTCGTCGAATTCCAACTCGAGCCACAGGTTGCCCTGGAAGTTCTTGATTGGGGAAACGGATTCGAGAGCCTCCTTGAGGCCCTCCTTCATGAACCAATCGAAGCTCTTGCGCTGAATGTCGAGCAAGTCTGGCAGGGGGTGAGCTTCACCCAGTGCCGAGAAATTGAAGCGATCGGGGCTAGTGGACCGAGACGTCAACGGTCTATCCTCCGTGTGAGTGGGTGGCTACTACAGGCATGTACCGCATCAATGCGCAAAACGGCGTCAAGGGATGACGAAGTGAGGTGCAGGGACACGGTCTTTCGAGGCTACTACTAAAAGGCGTGCAGGCGCAAGTGGCGCCAGCAATCGGCGCGGCCGTGAAACGGCTGGCCTCACCCTAAATCTGAAAACACGGCGGGTCAAGTACCCTCGCCGAAAAAACAGAGAACCCCTCCCCCGTGACCCGAAGGCCACCGGGGAGGGGTCGCTGCGAAAACTACTTCAGCTCGACAGTGGCGCCGGCGGCCTCGAGGGCAGCCTTGGCCTTGTCGGCGTCAGCCTTCGACACCTTCTCGAGAACGGGCTTCGGAGCGCCGTCGACGAGGTCCTTGGCCTCCTTGAGGCCCAGGTTAGTCAGCGTGCGAACTTCCTTGATCACGCCGATCTTCTTGTCACCACCGTCGACGAGAATGACGTCGTAGTCGCTCTTCTCTTCAGCTGCGCCAGCGTCGCCAGCACCGCCACCGGCAGCCGGGGCAGCAGCCACAGCAACGGGGGCAGCGGCGGTAACGCCGAACTTCTCTTCGAACTCCTTGAGGAGTTCGCTCAACTCGATAACCGACAGCTCAGCGATGCCGTCGAGAATCTGCTCCTTGGTCAATGATCCAGCCATGGTGCTTCCTTTCTTCTATTCGTTTCGGTACTGCGTGGGTTTGGTTATTCGGCCGGTTCGCTCGCGACGTC
>DAIQPT010000034.1:0-12434 GCA_036787185.1 Acidimicrobiales bacterium
AGCCCTCGCAGACGATGATCTCACCGGTCTTGATGACGTTGTCCTTGGCCCAGTTGAGGGCGTAAAGGGTGCGGCGCTTGGAATAGATGGCCGTCTCTGGCGAGTTCTTGTACTTGGGCTCGACGTAGCCGTCGGGTCGGGGCGTGGCATTGGCCCCGGGCAGAATGCGCCCACCGACGGCAATGGCCTTACCCGAGGTGTCAAAGATGGGAAAGATGACGCGAGCCCGCAGGGCATCTTGGCGGCGGTCACGCTTGTTGACGAAGCCGAGGCCCGTGCCTTCGAGCACCTTGGGCGACAGGTTGAGCCCGGTGCTCACCGCGTCCCACTCGTCGGGGGCCCAGCCCAGTTTGAACTGGCGAGCAATGTCCCCGTTGATACCCCGGGACTTGAGGTACTCCCGCGCCGGACGGGCGTCGGGGCCATTGATGAGGCGCTCGTGGTACCAGGTAACGGCCTGATCCATGGCGGCCATGAACTCGGCCTTCTCCTTGCGCGCCGGGGCCGCCGAATCGTCCTCGTGCAGGGTGATGCCGGCGCGGTCGGCCAAGAGTCGCACCGCTTCCATGAAGTCGAGGTGCATCATTTCGCGCACCCACGTGATCTGGTCGCCAGCGGCGCGACAACCGAAGCAGTAGTAGCGGCCCTCTTCGGCGTTCACCGAGAACGACGGGGACTTTTCGGTGTGGAACGGACAGAGGCCGCTCCAGCGGCGACCACTCTTTTTGAGGGCCACCTGCTCGGTAATAAGGGCGACAATGTCCGTGGCGGCACGTACCTGCGCGATCTCGCCCTCTGAAATTGCCATATGTAGAAGGTAGTGGTTTTCTGCCCCAACGGCATCACGGGCACCGCTCGTTCCCTAGAATCGCCACATGACCGAGTTCGCCGTAGAGGCCCACGACATTGTTCGTTCATTCAAAGACGGTGAGGTGAAGGCCCTTCGCGGGGTTTCCTTGCAGGTCCCCCGTGGTCAAGTCTTCGGACTGCTAGGCCCGAACGGCTCCGGCAAGACCACGATGGTCCGCATCCTGTCGACCATCCTGACCCCCGACGCTGGTGTGGCCACTGTCGAAGGCTTCGACGTCGTCAAGCAGCCCAACGAGGTCCGTCGCCGCATCGGCCTCGCCGGCCAGTACGCCACAGTGGACGAGAACCTGACCGGTTTCGAGAACCTTCGCATGATCGGTTCACTGAACCACATGCCCAAGGCCACCGTCGTCGCCCGGGCCAAGGAGCTCCTCGAGCAGTTCGGCCTGACCGAAGCCGGCAACCGCACCTTGAAGGGCTACTCCGGCGGTATGCGCCGTCGCCTCGACCTCGCCGCGGCCTTGGTGGCCCGTCCGCCGATTCTCTTCCTCGACGAACCCACTACTGGTCTTGACCCCCAGAGCCGTCAGGACCTCTGGACCATCATCGAGCAGCTCGTCGAGGGCGGCACCACGGTGTTGCTGACCACGCAGTACCTCGAAGAGGCCGACCGCCTGGCCAAGCAGCTCGTGGTGCTCAACAAGGGCCAAATAATTGCTCAGGGCACCAGCGCCGAACTCAAGGCCCAGCTCGGCACCACCGTGCTGGCGCTGTCCTTCGCCTCGACCACCGATGCCCAGGCCGGCCTGCCGCTCGTGCGCGACCTCTCGAAGCAGGAGCCCGTTGTTGAGGGATCACGCATTGAGCTCACCCTGCACGATGGCCCGAGTGCCGCCGCCGACGCCCTGCGTCGACTCGACGGGGCGGGACTCACCATTAGTGGTCTGAACCTGCGTGAACCCAGCCTCGACGACGTCTTCTTGTCTCTCACCGGTCACAAGGCCGAGGACGAGCCCACCACCACCCGAAAGGACGCCAAATGAGCGCCACTCCCCTCGCCCAGCACGGCTCACTCAAGTGGGCCATCAGTGACACGCTGACGATTGCTCGCCGCTACATCCTCGCGCTGATTCGCATCCCCACCTCACTGGTATTCGCCATCATCCAGCCAATCATGTTCGTGTTGTTATTCCGCTACGTCTTCGGTGGCGCCATTCCCATTCGTGGCGGTATCGGCACCTACGTCAACTACCTCATTCCGGGCATCCTGGTGCAGACGACCATCTTCGGTGCCGTCGGCACCGCTATTGGTCTCGCCGACGACCTGCAGAAGGGCCTCGTGGAGCGCTTCCGCGCTCTGCCGATGGCCCGCATGGCCGTGCTGGCCGGACGCACCCTCGCCGACCTGGCTCGCAACCTCTTGATTCTCGTAGTCATCACGGGCATCGGCTTCCTGGTGGGCTTCAACCCCGGTGGTGGCTTCATCGCCTACATCCAGGCCTGCGTCCTGTTGTTGCTGTTTGCCTACTGCCTGTCGTGGGGCTTCGCCTACGTGGGGCTCGCCGCCCCGAACTCCGAGACGGCCCAGGCCATGACCTTTCCGTTGATCTTTCCGTTGACCTTCGCGTCGTCAATCTTCGTGCAGGTGCAGACCATGCCCTCGTGGCTGCAGGCCTTCGCCCGCAACCAGCCCGTCACGCAGACGGCGGACGCGGTGCGTGGCCTCATGCTCGGTACGCCCCACGGGCACTCGTCGTGGATCGCCCTCGCGTGGGGACTCGGCGCCCTCGTGGTGCTCGGACCACTGGCCACCCGCAAGTACCGCCGCGCGGCCTAGCGGCGACGGCTTAGGCCGTCTTGGTGAAACGCGAAACCGTAAAGGACATCGGAAGCACCAACTGCCCGTTAGTCACGTGAGGAGCGACAATGGCGCGCGCCTCGGCTTCGAGAGCGGCCTGTTCGGCCTCGGGGCGCACCACCACACCGGAATAGGTGCCCAGTAGCCCCACGACCTCGTCCACGGTGCGAGGCCACTGGTAGCGGCAGACCCGGGTGTCCTCAAAACGGAAGGGACCATCATTCGGCACCTGGCTCGCAACGTCGGCCCCGTAGCGCTGGTCACCGCTGTCTCGCAGGGCCCCCAAGGCGGCCACCCAGTCGATCGAGGTGTCGAGGCTGTTACCGCTGAGCACCAACGTGCCTTGAGTCCCCAGCACGCGGGCGCACTCGAGCGTGGCGACGGGCTGATCAAACCAGTGCCACGCCGACGAGGCCATAACCACGTCAAAACTGGCGTCATCAAAGGGCAGGACTTCGGCCACGCCACCCACGACAGTCACCGCCGGCGAAAGCTCGGCCAGCACCGCGCGCATCTCGGCGTCAGGCTCGAGAGCGGTGACGCCGGCACCCAGTCGTTCCAGCGGGCTGGTAACAAGTCCCGTTCCGGCGGCTAGTTCCAGGACGCGGGCGTCGTGAAGATCGCCGAAGAGATCGTCAGCCCCACGTGGTGGGGCGGGGCGAAAGGTGTCGTAGCGACGAGCGACGGCGCCGAAGCTCCGTGCGCGAACGTGCCACTCGTCAATCATGCCTGACCGGTGCGCTCACGCAACGTCGCCAGCAAGTCGGCGATCGGCACGCGAACCTGTTCGGTGGTGTCGCGGTCACGAACGGTCACGGCGTGGTCCTCGAGTGAGTCGAAGTCGACCGTGATGCAGAACGGGGTACCGACCTCGTCCTGGCGGCGGTAGCGACGACCGATGGACTGGGTGACGTCGTAGTCGCAACTGAAGTGGGGCTGCAGAAGGCTGAGCACCTGCTCGCTGACGCCTTCGAGCTCGGGCTTCTTCGACAGGGGCAGCACGGCCACCTGGTAGGGCGCCAGACGCCAGTCCAGACGCAGTACCGAGCGGACTTCGCCCTCGACCTCGTCCTCGTGGTAGGCGGCGAGCAGGAACGCCATCATGGCGCGGGTGGCACCGGCGGCCGGCTCGATCACGTAGGGCGTGTAGCGCTCGTTGGCGGCCTGGTCGTAGTACTCGAGCTTGGTGCCCGAGTGCGTGGAGTGCTGGGTCAGGTCGTAGTCACCGCGGTTGGCGATGCCTTCGAGCTCGTCCCAGCCCCACGGGTAGAGGTACTCCACGTCCGTGGTGCCACGGCTGTAGTGCGAGAGGTCTTCCTTGGCGTGCTCGTGGAGACGCAGCTGGTCCGCGGGAATGCCGAGGTCGAGGTACCAGTTGAAGCGCTGTTCGATCCAGTAGCGGTACCACTCGTCGGCCTCGGCCGGTGGCACGAAGAACTCCAGTTCCATCTGCTCGAACTCACGGGTGCGGAACACGAAGTTCTGCGGGGTGATCTCGTTGCGGAACGACTTTCCCACCTGGGCGATACCAAACGGGGGCTTCTTGCGGGACGTGGTGAGCACGTTCATGAAGTTGGTGAACATGCCCTGGGCCGTCTCGGGGCGCAGGTAGGCGGTGGCGCCGTCACCCTCGACCGGACCGGCCTGAGTCTTGAACATCAGGTTGAAAGCGCGCGACTCGGTGAACTGGGTCGAACCACAGGTCGGGCAGACGCCGTCAATCTTGTCCTCACGGAAGCGACCGTGGCACTTGAGGCAGTCAACCAGTGGGTCGGTGAAGGTCTCGAGGTGACCCGAGGCGGCCCACACGGCGGGTGGGCCGAGGATGGCGGCGTCGAGGCCAACCACGTCGTGACGCATCTGGACCATCGTCTTCCACCAGGCGTTCTTGACGTTACGCAGCATGTTGACGCCGAGGGGGCCGTAGTCGTAGGTGGAACGGAAGCCACCGTAGATCTCTGCGGACTGGAAAATGAATCCCCGTCGCTTGGCCAAATTGATGACCTTGTCGAGAAGATCGGAGTCGGGGGTCTGTGCGTCGGACATGCCTTAAGGCTAGTTGACGTGGTAATTCCGGTCGTGCGAAGGACCGCGCTTCCGGTGCGCCCTAGCGGGCTGACTTCAGGCGCAAAATGACCTGATTGGCCACCAGTCGTGCTGGTGGGGTCAAGGTGACCATGCCGTCTTGCACGCGCACCAGGTGGGCTACCTCCTCCAGGGAGGCGAAGGCCTCCTTGGGCACGCCGCGGCGCGTGCGCAGGGCCAGGGAGTCACGCTCGAAGGCCCGCACCTCGTCGCTCAGGAGCTCCTCGCCGCCGAGTGGCGACTGGCCGGCCTGCACCATGGTGATGTAGCGGTCGGGAGTCCGGACATTCCAGAACCGTCGGCCGTCGATGTGACTGTGGGCGGCCGACCCGAAGCCCCGGTAGTTGTCGTTATCCCAATAGACATGGTTGTGGCGACACTCGTGACCGGGCTTGGCCCAGTTCGAGATCTCCTCCCACTCGTACCCGTGGGCCTCGAGCACCTCACCGACGAGGTCGTAGGCGTCGGCCGTCTCATCCTCATCGGGGTGGCGCGCCGGGTCCTGCCCGAGTGGGGTGGCCGGCTCGGGGGTGAGGGCGTAACAGGAGATGTGTGGCGGCGGGTTGTCGAGTGACAACAAATCGTTCAAGGTCGCACGCACGTCGTCGAGGGTTTCACTGCGCGAGCCCACGATCAAGTCCATATTCCAACTGGCAAAACCCACCGCGTGGGTCAAGGCGGCGACGTGTTCGTGGGCCATCGTGCCGTGGCGACGGCCCAGATCCGCCAGCACGGCCGGCTGGGTCGACTGCACGCCGTAGCTCATCCGCGTCACGCCCCCATCGCGGTAGGCGGTGAGGCGCTCTTCGGTCGCGTCTTCGGGGTTGCACTCGACCGTTACTTCACAGTCGTCGGTGCGCTCTAGTGCGTGGAGAATTGAGAGCAGTTGTTCAGGGGTGAGGCGCGACGGCGTGCCCCCACCAAAGAAGACCGAGGTGGCGGCGGGCAGGCCAGCGGCCCGCGCGTCGGCGATCTCTTGCAACACCGCGGCCACGTAGTCGTCGCGGAGATGGTCGCGGTCGTCGTAGGTGGCGAAGGCGCAGTAGTCGCACCGGTGCGCGCAAAAAGGGACGTGGATGTAGACGCCGAAGGTCTCGGTCATTGGGCCACGCCTCGCACCTCGGCGAATCGGCGCAGGGCCTCATCTCGCTCGGCCTTGGCGTCCACCATCGGGGCCACGTACCCAAGTGGGGTCAGTAGTCCCTCTCCCCCGCCCGGCTGCAGGCACTGAGGTGCCGGCACGTCGCGCAACGCGGGGATCCAGCGCTGAACGTAGCGACCATCGGGATCGAAGCGTTCGGCCTGCAGGGTGGGATTGAAGACGCGGTGGAAGGGCGAGGCGTCGGTGCCGGTGCCGGCCGTCCACTGCCACCCGTGCTGGTTCGAAGCCACGTCGCCGTCGATAAGTCGCCACATGAACCATGAGGCCCCCCAGCGCCAGTCGAGGTGCAGGTGCTTCACGAGGAACGAAGCGGTGATCATGCGCACGCGGTTGTGCATCCACCCCTCGGCCAGCAGTTGACGCATGCCGGCGTCCACGATCGGGTAGCCCGTTTCGCCGCGGGCCCACGTCTGAAAACGCTCGACCGCCGCGGCGTCGGTATCGACGCGCAGGTCGGCCATGCGCTCCTGCAACGGTGCCCAGGTCGACGTCGGGTTGTGCCACAGCACGTCGGCGTAGAACTCGCGCCAGGCGATCTCCGAGCGGAAGACCTCGGAGCCTCGCGATGATCCGTCAGTCGCGGCCAGGACCTGGCGCGGGTGAATCGTGCCGAAGCGCAGGTGGGGGCTAAGACGTGATGTTCCCTCGACGCCGGGAAGATTTCGTTGCTCGTCGTAGGCGTCCACCTGCGACAAGAACGTGTTGAGCAGTGCGTGCGCCCCGGCCTCCCCCGCCGGTGGCAAGACCTCGGGCGGGTCGTCGGGCAGATCACCGAAGTAGTCAGGTCGCTTGGTGCCGGCCAGCGTCATGATGACGTCCGGCGCCACCGATGCACCATGGTGCCACCGCACGCCGCTCGGTGCCGGCTGAGGGGCGGGACGTGGTTCCAGTTCCCAGTAGCGACGGAACGGGGTAAAGACCTTGGACGGTGTCCCGGCCTTAGTCACCACCGTGCCCGGCGCGACAACGTAGGGGCTGTCGACGAAGTGCAGCGTCAGACCACGCTCAGCCAACGCTGCGGCCGTGGCGTCATCACGCTGGCGACCCCGCGGCGCAAAATCCGTCGTGGCGAAGACTGCCGTCGCGCCCACTTCCGCCGCAGTGGCGGTCAGCACCTCGGCCGGCTCGCCGACGCGCAGCACCAGTCGACCCTCTAACGAGTAAGACAACGCCCGCAGCGTCGCGACCAGATAACTGGCCCGTGAGGGGCCCACGCTGGCCAGCAGGGCGGGGTCAATGATGAAGAGTGGCACTACGTCGCCGTCACCGGCCGCCACGGCAGCCAGAAGCGCGGGGTTGTCAGCGAGGCGGAGGTCGCGGCGGAACCAGAAGATCGACGGCATAGTTATTCGTTTGAGGCTAACGGTGTTGAGGCGCGATTGACCTTAAGGCGACGCCCGAAGTGCACTTCAATGGCGTGTGAGGCCAGCGCCTGCACTTCACCGGCCCCCTCGGGGTCTCGTTCGCGAAGGACGGCGGCCAGCTGGCCGCCCAGAATGCGCTGGAGCAGGCCCACCGCCACCGGTGACACCGTCACCCCCGAGCGACAGGCGGAACACAGGGTGCCCCCGACCTCGGCGTTGAAGGCGACCAGTGGTCCCGGACTCCCACAGTTCACGCACGACGTAACCACTGGGGAGGACCCGTCGTGGGCCAGGAGTCGGAGAAAGAACGAGGTGGGCACCAGGGCGGGAAAGTACTCCTCGGTGTCGAGAGTGCCAAGCACCCGCACCAGCAGGTCGTAGATGCCCTCGTCGGCCTCTTCTTCGGCGGGAATCGCGTCCACAACTTCCACGACGCCGAGTCCGGCGGCGATGCGGTCGTAGGAGGCGCGCAGCGTTGTAAAGCGGTTGAGGTGGACCACGTTGCGGGTCACAAAGAGATCGCCGCGTGACTTGACGAGGTCAACCTTGACGTGGGCCATGGGCTCGAGCGAGCCACCCATGCGGGAGCTGGTCTTGCGCACCCCCTTGGCGAGAATGCGGACCTTGCCGTGCTCCTTGGTCCAGAGCACACACACCCGGTCGGCCTCGCCCGATTTGTAGGTCCGCAGAACGACGGCGTCGTCGGCGAGCTCTTTCACTCGGTGTCCTTGGGGTCCTTCGGCTCTTGGAACTTGGGCGAACGGGGGCGAAAGCCCATGAAGCGCTGGAACCAGACCAGCACCGCCACCAGGATCGCGAGGATCAGCGGGATAGCCAGTGGCTCGATCAGAATCGTGGCGCCGTTGGCGGCGAGAACCCAGAGGCCGATGTAGAGCAGGAGTGCGATAACCGCAACGGTCTTTGTTACCTTCATGATTCAAGACCCCCAAAGCGACGTTCGCGCTGCTGAAACTCGGCCACGGCCGCATACAAGTCCTCGCGACGGAAGTCCGGCCACAGGACGTCGGTAAAGACCAATTCGGCGTAGGTGCTCTCCCACATCAAGAAATTGGACATCCGGTACTCCCCCGAAGTCCGCACGACCAGGTCGGGGTCGGGCAGTTCTGGGTGGTAGAGCCGCTCGGCAATGGCCTTTTCGTCGATACGGCGCGACGAGTAGCCCTCGTCAATGAGGGACTTCACGGCATCGATGATTTCGGCTCGGCCGCCGTAGTTGAAGGCGATGTTCAGGGTCATGGCCTTGTTGTTCTTGGTCAGCTCGGACGCCTCGTCCATGCGCTTGAGCACACCCTTGGGAACGCGCCAGTCGCGACGGCCGGAGAACACAATGCGAATCCCGACCTCGTGAAGTTCGTGCTGACGGCGCTCGAGCAGGGAGCGGTTGAAGTTCATGAGGTACCGAACTTCGTCAACGGGCCGACGCCAGTTCTCGGTGGAGAAGGCGTACACGGTGAGGGCCTTGACCCCGAGGGCCAGGGCGCCGTAAGTGGTGTCGACCAGTGCGGCCTCACCGGCGCCGTGTCCCTCCGTGCGGGGCAGGCCGCGACGCTGGGCCCAACGGCCATTACCGTCCATCACCACGCCAATG
Source organism: Acidimicrobiales bacterium (assembly GCA_036787185.1). Lineage (GTDB taxonomy): Bacteria > Actinomycetota > Acidimicrobiia > Acidimicrobiales > RAAP-2 > RAAP-2. Next base: position 8,889 of record DAIQPT010000034.1, read on the forward strand.
TGGGCGGGGACGTGACCGGCCAGCAGTTCGGGAGCGATAGCCACGGGGCGAGGATCGGGCACAGATAAAAACTAGTCGTGGCGAGGGCCTCCCCGTGGCGCCCCCTAGGGTTTGGGGGTGAATACTTTTGATCCCGACGACGACTTTCCCTACGAGGAGGCGCCCGACGAGGTCGCAACGCGCACCGTTGCGCCACCCGTCGAGGTCGACACCAGTGAAGCCCTGGCGCTGCTGGATCAGATCACTGATCACCTCCCCGGCGGTGGTGAGAGTCGTCAGGGTCAGCGCGACATGGTCGCCGCTATCGCCGCCGCTTTCACCACGCGCGAGCACGTCATCGTCGAAGCCGGCACCGGTGTCGGTAAGTCGTTGGCCTACCTGGTTCCCTCGGCTCTGACCGGCCAGCGCGTGGTCATCGCCACCGCCACCAAGAACCTGCAGGACCAGTTGGCCTCCAAGGACGCCCCCACCGTGGCGAAGGCCGCGACGCGGACCCGCGTGGCAGTCCTCAAGGGCAAGAACTCCTACCTTTGCCGCAACCGTGTTGAGGCCGTCCGTGGGGACGCCCAGCTCTCGTTCGACGACGGCGAAGCAGTGCCCAAGGGCATCGCCGACCAGATGCGTCGCGTCCTCTCCTGGGCCGACAGCACCCAGACCGGTGACCGTGACGAGTTGACCTTCGAGGTCGACGAGCGGGCCTGGCGCCAGTTGGCCGTCACCCCCCAGGAGTGCCTGCACAAGATGTCCTGCCCACAGGGTGCGACCTGTTTCCACGAGAAGGCCAAGGACCTGGCCGCGGGCAGCAACATCGTCATCGTCAACTCGCACCTCTACGCCTCGCACCTGGCGTCAGGGAAGGGCCTGCTGCCCGCCCACGACTTTGTGGTGTTCGACGAAGCCCACGAAGTGCTCGACATCTTCGCGTCGCTGCTCGGCACCTCCCTCTCCCCCGCCCGCCTGCGGGCCGCGGCCGCCGCCGGCAAGCAGATGCTCGGCGTCGCCTTCATTGACGTGACTGGTGAGCTCACCGCCATCGCTGATCGCCTCAGCGCCGAACTCGAGATCCAGTACGCCGCCGAGGAACTCACCGGTACCAGCCCGAACGTCGCGCGCGAACTCGAAGCGTCGATCCCCGTCCTGACCAAGATCCTCGAAGGCTTGAAGGCCATCCCTAGTGACACCCCCGACGACGAGGCGCGCAAGATTCGCGCCAGCGGGCCGATCACGCACCTGCTCGGCGACGTGCAGCGCTTGACCAAACTCCAAAAGGGTGAGCTGCTCTACCTCGTGAAGCGTGAGCGCGAGATTGAGCTGGAACTCTCCATCATCGACATCGGTCCGCGACTGCGCGACGAACTCTGGGGTGACGTCACCGCGGTGCTCACGAGTGCCACGATTCCCGACACGCTGCCCCGGTCCTTGGGCCTGAGCGACGTGCCCATTCAACACTTCGCCAGCCCCTTCGACTATGCGGCCAACTCTCTGCTCTACGTCCCCGCCGACATGCCCCCGCGCAACGACGACGGCGCCGAAGCGGCCATCATTGAAGAGCTCGTGACCCTCATCACCGCGGCCGGAGGCCGCACGCTGTCGTTGTTCACCAACCGCAGCGTGATGCAGCGCGTGGCCGAAGCGGTCGCGCCTCGGCTCGACACCCCGGTCCTCGTGCAGGGCACCCTGTCGCGCCAGCGCATCATTGACCAGTTCCGCAACGAGCCCGAAGCCAGCCTCTTCGCGGTGACCAGTTTTTGGCAGGGTATCGACGTACCAGGCCACTCGCTGTCACTGGTGACCATTGACCGCCTGCCCTTCAATCCGCCCAACGATCCGTTGGTGATTGCCCGACGGGAACGGGCCGCGAGCCCCTTCATGGAAGTGGACCTGCCCCGCGCTGCGATGCTGCTCGCCCAGGGTGTGGGACGCCTGATTCGCAGTGCCACCGACAAGGGCGTCGTGGCGGTGCTCGACACGCGTCTGGCTACCGCCGGTTACAAGGCAAACCTGTTCCGCAAGTTGCCACCGATGAAGCGCACACGAAACCGCGACGAGGTCACGGCCTTCCTGCGCGACTTACGCGAGGCGCAGGACTAGAGACCGAAGCGGTCCATCACGTCGTCGCGCTTCTGCCAGCCCGGCTCCACAGAGACCTTGAGTTCCAGGTAGGTGCCTTCGGGCAACTGGCGACGAGCGGCGATGCCGACATCTTTGAGCAACTGACCACCCTTGCCAATCACCATGCCCTTTTGACTCTCGCGCTCAACGAGGATCTCGACGACCACGTGGGGCCACTCGAACTCGATGACGCGGCAGTGAATGGAGTGCGGCAGTTCCTGCTTGGTCTTGCGAACGAGCTGCTCGCGCACCAACTCCGCGACCCACATCGCCTCGGGCACGTCCGAGACCTCGTCTTCGGGAAACAGCAACTCCCCTTCGGGCATGCGCTCCTTGACGTAAGCGATGAGGCGCTCGGTGCCCTCACCGGTCTTGGCGGACACGGGGAAGAACTCGACGCGCTTGGCGGCGTCTTGCAGGTTGTGCTCGAGGGCAATCTCATCGACCGCGGCCTGGGCGGCCATGAGCTGCGCGGCGATGATGTCGCGGCTCGTGCGGTCCATCTTGTTGACGACCAGCAGGGGCTGGGGGCCACGCGACGACTTGCACGCGCCCAACAGCGTCGCGATGACGTTGCGGTCGCCGGGACCGATTTCCTTGCCGGCCTCAATGACGGCCATCACCACGTCGACACCGTCGACACTGGCCTTGGCGGTTGCGTTCAACCGATTGCCGAGGCCCGTCTTGGGACGGTGCAGACCGGGGGTGTCAACGAAGATCACCTGGACGCCGTCCTCGGTCAAGATGCCGCGAATGGCGTTTCGGGTGGTGTTGGGGCTCGACGAAGTGATGGTCACCTTGGTGCCGACCACCTGGTTCACCAGGGTGGATTTGCCCACATTGGGGCGGCCAATGATGGCGCAAAAACCTGAACGGGTCATAGTGTCTCCCGACGCTCAATCAACACTTCTTCAATGCGTCGATTATCCATGCGGACCACGGTGATCCGGTAGTGCTCGTGCTCAAAGACGTCGCCCTCCTCGGGCACGCCTCCGGCGAGGTCCAGGATGAGGCCACCCACGGTGTCCCAGCCATCCTTGGGCAGGCTCAGGCCAAATTCGGTATTGGCATCGTCAATGTTGAGGCGGCCCGACAGTTCCCACGGGCCACTGGACTTCTTCTCGTCGGCCTCGTCGGACTCTTCGACAACCGCGGCCTTGACGTCTGATTCGTCGGTGATCTCACCGACCAACTCTTCGAGGATGTCTTCGAGGGTCACCACGCCGGCCGTGCCGCCGTATTCGTCGACCACGACAAACAGGTGCACCTGGCTGCGGCGAATCTGAGTCAGCAACGAGGCCACCTTCTTCGTCTCCGGCACGAAGGAGGCTTCGCCCATGTGGACGCCCACTTCGTCACCCCCGTGACCGTCGGCCACCAAGGAGGCGAGGTGGCGCAGGTTGGTGATGCCCACCACGTCGTCAATGCCCTCAC
>DAIQPT010000005.1:0-50075 GCA_036787185.1 Acidimicrobiales bacterium
CTCGGTGCCCGTCGGTGACGCCGTCTTGGGTCACGTGTTCAACGTGCTGGGCCAGCCCCTCGACACCGACGACATCGGCAAGGTGGAGGACCGTTGGGAAATCCACCGCAACCCACCAGCCTTCGACCAGCTCGAGCCTCGCGCCGCGATGTTCGAAACCGGTATTAAGGTCATCGACCTCCTCGCCCCCTACGTGCAGGGTGGCAAGATCGGCCTCTTCGGTGGTGCCGGTGTGGGTAAGACCGTGTTGATCATGGAAATGATTCGCCGTGTGGCCTCGCTGCACGACGGTGTGTCCGTCTTCGCCGGTGTGGGTGAGCGCACCCGTGAAGGCACCGACCTCATGCTGGAAATGCAGGAGTCGGGCGTTATCGAAAAGACTGCCCTGGTCTACGGCCAGATGGACGAACCACCAGGGGTCCGTCTGCGCGTGGCCTTGGCCGCACTGACCATGGCCGAGTACTTCCGCGACGTGAAGAACCAGGACGTGCTGTTGTTCGTGGACAACATCTTCCGCTTCGTGCAGGCCGGTTCCGAGGTGTCAACGCTGCTTGGTCGTATGCCGAGTGCCGTGGGCTACCAGCCGACCCTCGCCGACGAGATGGGTGAGCTCCAGGAGCGCATCACCTCGACGCGTGGTCGTTCGATCACCTCGCTGCAGGCCGTGTACGTCCCTGCGGACGACTACACCGACCCCGCACCGTTCACGACGTTCACCCACCTCGACGCCACCACGGAGTTGAGCCGTAACATCGCGGCGCTGGGTATCTACCCCGCAGTGGACCCACTGACGTCGACGTCGAACATCCTCGCGCCGGAAATCGTTGGTGACCGTCACTACAACGTGGCTCGTCAGGTGCAGCAGATCCTCCAGCGTTACAAGGAACTGCAGGACATCATCGCGATTCTGGGTCTCGACGAACTGTCAGAAGACGACCGTTTGACCGTGGCCCGTGCCCGTAAGATTCAGCGCTTCCTGTCGCAGCCGATGTACGTCTCGAAGATGTTCACCGGTATTGACGGCATCAACGTGCCGCTGACCGAGACCGTGGAGTCTTTCGAGCTCCTCGTCAAGGGTGACCTCGACATCTACCCCGAGCAGGCGTTCTTGAACGTCGGTGGCGCTTCTGACGTTGAGCGTCGGGCCGCCGAGCTGGCAAAGGGCTAAGGATGGCAACGTTGCTGGTCGAAATCGTGACGCCGGAAGCGGCGCTGTGGAAGGGCGAAGCGTCAGCGTTGCTGGCTCGTTCCTCCGACGGACAGTTCACGGTGATGCCGCAGCACACGCCCACCGTTGGTGATCTCGTCGCCGGCGTCGTGCGCGTCGACACGAAGGAAGGCACGCTCTCGTTCGAAATCGAGGGTGGCTACTTCCAGGTCGGCCCTGACGCCGCCGAAGGCGTGACCCGGGCCACCGTGTTGGCCGGAGTGGCGAAGCAGCTCTAAGCGACTTAAAACAAAAAGCCCGCTCGCCAAAGTGCGAGCGGGCTTTTTTGTTGGTCTAGCGAGCGGTGACGTAGTCCAGAAGTTCGCGCTTGTCGTTCTCGAGTTCAGTGAGACGCGCCTTCACGACGTCACCGATGGAGATCATGCCGACAAGAACGTTGTCCTCGATTACGGGGACGTGGCGAATGCGCTGCTCGGTCATCAGCGTCATCAGCATGTCCATGGTGGAGCCTTCGTGGCAGATGATGACGTCGTCACTCATAAATGACGACACGGGCATCGACAGAGCGTCGGCACCGTGGCTGGCAAAGGCGCGAACGGCGTCACGCTCCGAGAAGATGCCGGTGAGTGGGGGCAACGCCCCGGTCACCACAAGGGCGCCAATGCGACGGGTGTTGAGCTCGGTCAACGCGTCGGCAATGGTGCGGTCCTGTGAAATAGTGGCAACCTCACGACCCTTGGTCGCGAGAACTTGGCGTACGAACATGGAATCCCCCTTGTATGCAGAAAAGTGATGACTGCTATCTCCATATAATACATGGGGGTTGGGTACTGAATCGGCGAAATGGGCGCTTGTGAAGAAGTCCCCAAGGCCTCAATCGGCGTGCGTCGTCGTTCGCAGATTCGACGATGGCGGCCGGGACTGAAGGACCAGTGACTGCGTCAGGGAACCGCCGGGTGAAGGTCGCACTCCATGAAAGAGTGCACCGTCGGTGACGCCGGTGGCAATCACCGTGCAGTCATCACTGGCCACGAGATCATTCGTGGTGAGGACCTTGGTGAAGTCATACCCGCGAGCTTCGGCCGCGCGGCGCACTTCCTGGGAGGGGGCGTGGAGCATGCCCTGGATCTCACCACCAAGGCCCTTGAGAGCGGCGGCGGTGATTACCCCTTCGGGGGTGCCGCCAATACTCATGAAAACATCGACGCCGCTGGTGGGCCACGCGGTCGAGAGTGCCGCCACCACGTCGCCGTCAGTGAACAGCACCACCTGAGCGCCAACCTCGTGAATCTCGGCAATGAGCTCGGCTGATCGAGGGCGGTCAATGACCATCACTCGAAGGTCAGTAACGGACACCTTCATCTTGGCGGCGACTTCTCGGAGGTTGTCGCTCGGTCGTTCACGAATATCAATGGCCCCGCGACCACGCGGACCAACCACGATCTTGTTCATGTAGAAGCAGGGGCCGGGGTCAAACATTGAGCCCCGTTCGGCAATGGCCACCAAGGACAACGCCCCCGGGAGTCCAGCGGCGGCCAGGCCGGTGCCATCTACTGGATCCACCGCAATGTCGAACCGTGGTCCCTCACCAGTCCCGAGTCGTTCACCGGTGCCGAGCATTGGGGCCTGGTCCTTTTCGCCTTCACCGACGATGACAACGCCGTCCATGGGTAACGCGTTGAGATGGGTGCGCAGCGCGTCAACCGCGGCGCGGTCGACCGCCTCTTTGTCGCCGCATCCCACCCAGACGGCGGCCGTGAGCGCGGCGGCCTCGGTCGCGCTTCGCAGCGCGTCGGCACGGGAATGTGGTTCGAGCATTACGGCGAGCCTAGTAATCCGTAGTCGCTACGGGCCAAGGCCACTTCGGCGATACTTGAGGGGTGACTTCTTGCGTACTTTCGCCCGCTGGCCCACTGTCGGGCACCGTGGTGGCCTACGGCGCCAAAAATGCTGTCCTTAAGCAGATGGCTGCGTGTCTCGTGGCCAGCGGCACCCACCACCTCACCAACGTGCCGGGGATTACCGATGTGGCCATCATGGCCGAACTCCTCGAGGCGCTGGGCTGCACCGTGACTCGTCCGCAGGACCACGAACTCCTCATTACGGTGCCGGAGCGCGACGGGCTTCGCCCCGAGGCGCCAGCGCACCTGTTTGAAGCGATGCGCGCGTCAATCGTCATCCTGGGGCCACTGTTGGCCCGGTGCGGCGAGGCAACCATGGCGCTGCCTGGCGGTGATGACTTCGGACACCGTCCGATCAATTTCCACACCGATGGCCTCAGCGCCATGGGAGTGACCTTCGAGAACAATCGAAATTTCATTCGCGGTCGCTGTGAGGGCCGCCTCCGCGCCACCCACATCACGTTGGAGTACCCGAGCCACACCGCGACAGACAACCTCTTGATGGCCGCCGTTTTGGCCGACGGCCGGACCGTGATCGAAAATGCGGCGCGCGAACCCGAAGTCGAGGACCTCGGTCGTCAGCTCGTGGCGATGGGCGCCCGCATTGAGGGCCTCGGCACGTCGCGCCTCATCATCACGGGTGTCGAGCGGCTCGAACCGGCAGCGCACCACGTTGTCACCGACCGCATTGTCACGGCCACGTACCTGGCATCGGCACTGATCACCGGCGGTGACGTTCGCGTTGCTGACGCCCACCCCGAACACATGGTGATGTTGCTGCGCAAGATTGAGGCGATGGGCGGCGAGGTTGACCTCACCGGGGAGGGCATTCGCGTGCTCGGCCCCAAGCGTCTGCAGGCCGTTGACGTGGCCACGTTGCCCTATCCCGGGGTGGCCACCGACTACAAGCCGCTCATCACCACGATGCTGAGCGTCGCTAACGGCGTATCGATGGTGACCGAAAATCTCTTCGTTGGTCGTTTCCGTTACGTCGACGAGCTCATCAAGCTGGGTGCCTCGATTACCACCGAGGGACACCACGCCATGATCCGTGGCGTCGCGTCGCTCGAGGGGACCGCGGTGCACGGCAGCGACATTCGCGCCTGTGCTGCGCTCATTCTCGCCGGCCTCGTGGCCGCGGGGGAAACGACGGTGTCGGGTCTTGACCACGTAGACCGTGGCTACGACGACATTGTCGGACGTCTGGCGTCCCTCGGCGCCGCCATCGAACGCCGCTAAAACGCCTGGCGGGGAGAGTACGATGAGGGCATGATGCTTGCCTCAACCAGTTCACCCGCTTACGGGATTTTTCTCGCTCTTCACATTGTTGTCGCGGTAGCAGCCCTCGCAATCTTCGTGGTGATGCGCACCAGCGCCGCCGCTGTGGCCAAGGGCGCTTCGCCCGCCGACCAGGCCAAGCGATTCCCCAACCGCCCGAACCTCAGCGCCCGACTCTTCTATCTCCTGCCCATCACCGGCATGGCCATGACGGGTATTGGCGGGAGTGCGATGAAGCTGTCACAGGGGTGGTTGATTGCTGGCCTAATTCTCTGGGTATTGGCCGCCGGTCACCTCGAGGCCCGCGTCCTGCCCTCGGAGCGCAAAATGGCGGCGGCCATTGCCGCGAACGGCACGGCTGATCCCGCCGCGGGCAAGAAGCTCGGGCTCTCGATCGACGTCCTGCTGACGTTGATTATCGTGGCCGCCATCGTGATGATCTGGCAGCCCTAACGGGCCTTAGAGATCGAGCTGGGTGGCCAGCGTCACAATACGGCTGTCGGGCAAATCGAAGTAGCGCGCCGGCGCCACCGAGTTGCGGTGCAGGAAGGTAAAGACCTTCTCGGTCATCCCGGTGATCTCACCACGATTCATATTGTTGAACTTGCGGTCCGACAAGTAGTACGTGGCGGTGGCTTCGACGTCGGCCGGCATGAGGCTGTGCATGAGCTCGGGGATGTCGACTTCCTCCATGTAGCCAAGGCGAAATGCAGCCACGGTGACGCCGTGACCGAGTTCGCTCGTCGACTCGAGCACGCGCTCGTAGGGCTCGTCTGACGTGGTGATCTCCACCGCGTAGACGGTGGCTGGAATGACGTGCATCTGGCGAATCTGCGACAACGCGGCCTGGGGGATGCGCTGCAGACTCGACGTGAGGAAGATGCCGACCGTTGCGGTGCGCGTGACGTGCTCCTGACGCACGAGTTCCTCGAAGTTGTCCCACGAGACGGCGACCTCGTTCAACTGTCGCGTCAACACAATGTTGCCGCGACGCCAGACCAGGATGAAGTACATAATGGCCAATGAAATGGCCAGGGGCACCCACGCCCCCTTGAGCAACTTGGTCGAGGTACTCGCGAAGAAGCCGGCGTCAATTAGCCCGAAGATGACACAGACCGGGATCATCAGGCGCTTGCGCCACTGCCAGCGCTGGGTGGTGACGATGTAGAAGCCGACCGTGGTGATCAGCATCGTGCCGGAGATATCGAACGAATAGGCGTTGGCCAAGTGGCCCGACGTCTTGAAGATAATGACCAGCAAAATCGTGCCAACACCGACGAGAGTATTGATGACCGGCACGAAAATCTGGCCGGACTCCTTGGAGCTGGTGTGAATGACCTGAAGTCGGGGAAAGAGACCCATCTTCACGGCCTGGCGCGAAATAGAGCCCACACCCGAAATCAACGCCTGCGACGCAATGATGGTGGCCACCGTGGTGATGATGACGAGGTAGATCAACCAGGCGCGATTCGGCGCCATGTTGAAGAAGAGGGCCTGCGACGACTTAGGCGACACGATCTCTTCGGCGGCCTGTCCGAGGTAGTTGAGGACGAGAGCCGGTGCGGCGACGAGCCACCAGGCCAAGCGAATAGCTCGGGCACCAAAGTGCCCGAGGTCGGCGTAGAGGGCCTCGACGCCCGTGATGGCGAGAATGACTGATGACAGGATCACGAAGGAGTGGAGCTTGTTGTGACCAAGGAATTGGCCGGCGTAGGTGGGGGAGAGGGCGCGCAGCACCGACGGGTACTTGGCGATCTGTCGAATACCCAGGCCGCCGAGCGTGGCGAACCACACCAGCATGATGGGGCCAAAGAGCCCACCAATCTTCGCGGTGCCCTTGGACTGCACGGCGAAGAGAGTGGTCAGAATAACCACGGTGACCGGTACTTCAAAGTGAACCCACGAGGGGTTGATGACCCCGGTGCCTTCGACCGCGGAGAGGACCGAAATCGCCGGGGTGATGATGCCGTCACCGAAGAGGAAGGCGGCACCCATGAGGAGTCCGAAGTAGATGCTGTAGGTGGGCCACTGCCGGGGGTCGCGATACTTCTTGGGCAGCTGGGAGAACAGGGCGAGGATACCGCCCTCACCGTCGTTGTCGGCGCGAAGCACAAAGACTAAATACTTGAGTGAGACGACAATCATCAACGCCCAGAAGATCAGGGATGCCGTTCCGAGGATGTTCGCGACACTGGCCACGCCAGTGGGTACGGACTGCTGGAAGGCGTAAATGGGGCTCGTGCCAATGTCACCGAAGACAATGCCGAGGGCAAAGAGTGACAGCAGGGCGGTGGATGTATTGCGTTTCATGAGGTTCCTTTCGTCGACAAATTCTTTCGACGACCAGGCTTCCCGTCACACCACTGCTAACACTACGGTGCGACGCTCACCGCCGCAATGATCTGTTCCGATAGGGGCCATCACTGGGGCGCATGCCCCACGGACTTAGAGGAACGACGCGCGTCCGACCATGCCGGCGGCCACCGTGGCGTTGGTCACGGGGTCGATCAAGACGAAGCTCCCGGTCACGCGGTTCTCCTGGTAGTCGTCGACCACGACGGCGTCGGCCGTCTGAATGGAGACGATGCCGATGTCGTTGAGCTTCAATTGAGTGGCGTCATTCACGGTCAGGGTCTCAATGTCGACCGCACCGGTCACTACCGATACCCGGGCCTGCGTGGATCGAGAGGTGTGCTTGAGGCGAAGGCGCTGACCTGGGGTCATGGGCTGCTCGCCGAACCAGCAGATGGTGGCCTCGAACTCTTTGGTCACGGTGGGCAGTGGCTCGGTCGCGAGCAGGTCGCTGCGTCCGGCGTCCGTCTCGTCGGCCAGGTCGACGTCAATCGAGAGGCCGGGGGTTGCCGCACCTCGAGGGCCGGTACCGGAACGAATACCGGTAACGGTGGTCGTCACGCCCGCGGGAAGCAGTGTCACGGTGTCGCCGACGTGAAGGGTGGCGCCGTTGAGCATGCCGGCGTAGGTGCGGCCGCCTCCGTTTTGACGCAAGACCCACTGAATGGGCAGGCGGGCGCCGTGGTTGGTGGTTGTCCACGATCCGGCGTTCGATGCCTCCAGGGCCTGCAAGACGGTCGGCCCGTCGTACCATTCGAGCTGCGACGAGCGCTCGACCACGTTCTCACCCTTGAGGGCCGACACGGGAATCGCGACAACTGATTCGAAGCCGAGCTGGTCGGTCAGTGGCTGCAGGTCCGCCAAGACCTGGCGGAAAGCGGCCTCGGACCAGTCAACGGTATCCATTTTGTTGACGGCGACGATGGCGGTGCGCACGCCCAGGAGGGCCGCGATGCACAGGTGACGACGGGTCTGCTCCTTGAGGCCGTCAGCGACGTTGAGCACCACTAGGGCCAGGTCGGCCGTGGAGGCGCCGGTAGCCATGTTGCGCGTGTACTGGACGTGTCCGGGGCAGTCGGCGATGATGAACTTTCGCGTGGGCGTCGAGGCGTAGCGGTAGGCCACATCGATGGTGATGCCCTGCTCGCGCTCGGCGCGCAGGCCGTCGGTGACAAAGCTCAGGTCCAGGTCGCCCACGCCGCGACGCTCCGAGGCGGCGGCCACGGCATCGAGCTGGTCGTCGAAGAGCTGACGGGTGTCGACGAGGAGTCGACCAATGAGGGTGGACTTGCCGTCGTCGACCGAGCCGACGGTGGCGAGACGAAGAAGGTCTTTGGTAGCCAGCATGATTAGAAGTAGCCCTCTCGCTTGCGGTCTTCCATGGCCGTCTCACTGAACTTGTCGTCACCGCGGGTGGCGCCACGTTCGGAGACGTTGGCCAGAGACACTTCGTGAACAATCTCGCTCAGGGTCGCGGCGTCGGAGAGGACGGCTCCCGTGAGGTTGGCGTCGCCGACGGTGCGGTAACGAACGGTGCGTACTTCGGCCACTTCGCCGTCGCGGAGCTCCACGAAGTCGCCGACGCCCAGCCACATGCCGTCACGCTGGACGACGCTGCGCTCGTGGGCGAAGTAGATCGAGGGCAGGTCCATCTGCTCACGCTCGATGTACTGCCAGATGTCGAGTTCGGTCCAGTCAGACAGGGGGAAGGCGCGCAGGTGCTCACCCTCGTTGACTTTGCCCTGGTAGAGCTGCCAGAGTTCGGGGCGCTGCGCCTTGGGGTCCCACTGACCAAACGCGTCGCGGAAGGACAAGATGCGCTCCTTGGCGCGCGCCTTGTCTTCGTCACGGCGGGCGCCACCAAAGGCCGCGTCGAACTTGCCTTCGGTGATGGCGTCGAGCAGGGTCACGGTTTGGATGCGGTTGCGCGAGCCGAGGTGGCCCGGGTCGGCGGCCTTGCCCTGATTGATCGTCTCCTCAACCGAGGCGACGATCAGACGCGCACCCTGGCGCTCCACGGCGCGGTCACGAAACGCCAGCACCTCGGGAAAGTTGTACCCGGTGTCGACGTGCATCACGGGAAAGGGGAGTGCCTGCGGGGCGAAGGCCTTGCCCGCGAGGTGCAGGAGCACCGCAGAGTCCTTGCCGCCCGAGAACAGCAGTACGGGTCGTTCGCACTCCGCCGCAACTTCCCGGAGGATGAATATCGCGTGCGACTCGAGGAGATCTAGGTGGTCAGTCATAAAGTGCGGGCCTACGTAGGAAGAGGAAAGAACGGTCTCCTCACAATACTCCATAAAACCACTAGAGATAGTTAGCGTTTTTACTACCCTAGGGGTATGACTACGACCGTCCCCACCCCCGAACTGCTGGCCGAACTCAGCGAAGTGAACGCGTCCTTTGAGCACGCCGCCCCGCTCGACATTCTCCGGTGGGTCTTCTCGCGGTTCGGTGACGACGTCGCGATGGCCTGCTCCTTCGAGGACGTGGCGTTGTTGCACATGATCCACGAGCTGCAACCGAACACCGAAATTGTCTTCCTTAACACCGAGGCCCACTTCGCCGAAACACTCGCTTTCCGTGATGCGATCACGACCGCTTGGAACCTCACTCTCACGATTACCGAACCTGGTCCGGACGCCGCCGCCGTTCCCTGCGGTGCCGACGGCTGCTGCCAGGTGCGCAAGGTGGGGCCGCTGCAGCGCGCCGTGGAAAAGCGTGCGGCGTGGATTACCGCGGTGAAGCGCGTTGACGCGAGCACGCGAGCGCAGATGCCTATCGTGCAGTGGGACGATAAGTTCGGCCTGGTCAAGGTCAATCCGTTGGCGACCTGGAGCGACGATGACGTGGCCTACTACTTGAGCTCGCACGAACTTCCCGAGCACCCACTCTGGGCGCAGGGGTACGCGTCGATCGGGTGCGCACCCGTCACGGTGAAGCCACTCGTTCCCGGTGACCGACGCTCGGGTCGATGGGCGGGTGCCGACAAGGAAGAGTGCGGACTCCACGAATAGGTATCCACCAATTCGTCAGAATTGCGTTGTATTTTTATTCCCCATGGCGCAACATGGAATTAGCAAGGCATCCCAGTGATACTGCTGGGTCTCGCCGTCTTCTGGTTCTTCGTCATCGCCGGTATTTCGTGGCACTTTTTTTCTAGCGCTCGCGCTACCAAATCCGTTAAAACCTTCGAAGAAGGCCGCCACACGCTCCGTCGCCACGGCTACTCCGTCCCGCCAGCGCACATCGTTGAAGATGAAGCCCACCACGTCGAGGCTGAAGCGATTCGCCCCCGACTTCGCGTGGTCCGCGACGACGTTGCCGAGACGAACGAAGACGTGTGGGCCGAGTGGGGTCGTGAGCACGGTGTAGCGGTTGAGGCGCCTGTCGCTCGCCCACGCAACCCGTACGCCGCCTACAAGGCCACGCCGACGGCCGAACTAACAATGCACCTGGATGAGCCGCTGCCGCGCCGAGTATCAATGAAGGTGCGTCGCACCCGTATTTTCGCCGGCCTCTTGGGATCGGCCATCGTCTTTTCGCTTCTCAACATGGTCGCTGGCGTAAGTTTGCTGGGCGACGTCGCCGTGCTGGCCTGGATCGGGCTCGTCGGCTTCGTGGTTCTGGCTCTTGTGGCCATTTCGCTGGGGTACCTGAACCAGCCGTCCTTTATGACGCGCCGGACCCCGCTGGCGTCAGTGACAACATTGGAGCCCGTCGTTGAAGTCGACGAGTTCTACGACGCTGACGACACCTCGGACTGGCGTCGTGAACCAGTTCGCCGCGCCTTGGGCTAAAGTAAATATCCCTTGGGGGTGTAGCTCAATTGGCAGAGCGCGTCGTTCGCAATGACGAGGTAGTGGGTTCAAATCCCATCACCTCCACCAAGTGCCGTAGGTCCCATTTGGTGGACATCGTTTATGACGATGAAACCGGTTGGTGAATTGATTCCTTAGGGCTCGATTCTCTCGACCGTGGGTATTCGACTGATGGCTTTGTCGAAAGAAGCGACCTTTCCTACCCCAGTGGTTTCCGCGCAAGCCACGAGGTAGGCGTCGGCAAAATCAAGCCGTTCGCCTTCGTACAAGGCAACCGTTCGCAGGAGTAGCGGAGCGTCAATGACTCGGACGGACTCCATCGCCAGCAAGGATCGAATTGCTTCACTGATGCGAGAACGGTCGATTTCGTAGAACGATTCGAGTACGTACACCGTTTCGGCAACGATGAGATCAGCGAGGTAGAGACTCTCTTCATTCCTCAAAAAGGCGGTGGCTCGCCTCGCCATGTCGGGTGGATCACCAACCAGATGACGAACCAGAACGTTGGTGTCGACAAACGAACTCACTGAAACTTCTTGGCCCTACTCGCACGTGAGATCTCGAGGACTCGGTCCCAGCTGGCGCTCTTCTTTGTTGCCGGCGCGGCGAGTGTTCCCGCCAGTTCAAGAAAATCTGGTGTCCGCTGAAGCGTCGCCAGGTTGCCATCAATGCGAAAAATAACGGAGTCGCCTTCTTCAACACCGAGGGCATCACGTACTGCCTTCGGAATCGTTACCTGCCCTTTGGAGCTCAAGCGAGCGGCCACGTCCATGTTGTTCTCCTTACTTTTTTCTAAATGTAAGGATAGCAGATGTCCGACGGATTCGCCACTCGCTCTTGGAAGAACACCGACCGTACAAGCAGCTAACTCAGGAGACGCTTCGGGATTGAGCCTCAAGACTGTTGAGAGGAAGGTCTCCTCTGGAACTATCTGATCAGTGTGCCAGGGAGCCGAGAACCTTGTCAGGTTGGCGGTATGCCTTGATTTCGATGAGATTTCCGCTCGGATCTTTGATCATCAATTTTCTTTCTCTGTGGGCTCGCCCACATACGAGAGAGTTGGCGGCTCAACAATCAGCGGACCTCCACGAAGACGAGCTGAGATTGACTCCCACGCGTCCCATGAAACGGTCGCCCCGAAGTGTCTCGTCCTCGGCATTGGTGCCGTCACGCTGGCCGGATCGTTTTGAAGCGTTACTTGTGCGCCAAAGAGCAGGGCATCGACAAAGTCGTCCGTTCTCCTTCCAATCTCAGCACCGAGGTGGCTCTGGTAGAAGTCGACTGCCTCACTCAGATCACGGACAGGAATCGAAAGATGAAAAATGGGACGCACGGAAGTCCCTCCTTCGTTGTGTGCTCTCATTTTGCGAGCAGCTCACTCAAATTTGGGGCAAGGACGTGGGGCTCGAACGTTGTCCCATCTCTTCCGCTGCTAGCGGAGAATTGCCGGGTTTGATCCTTTTTGGCGGGCGCGCTTCATCAGAAACCCCTGAAACTAAGTAGTTTCTGGCCCCAGGAGGGGTTCGAACATAGTCCCATTACCTCCACCAAGGAATTCTCTGTGTACACGGGACGCGCGGGTTGGTTCGATTGACCGACCCCGCTGAACAACGAGGCTGGCGACAAGACCGACCGCTCATTTGAATATGCGGGGGCTGTTCTGCATGATGTGCTCGATACCGAAGGCAATGTTGTGCAACTCCGATGCTGGCAGAATTCGCTGATTTAAGGTCGGCTCGACGGAGCGACAGAACTAGGGTCGTCGTATGACAAAAAGCCTTCTTCTCGTCCACGGCGCTTGGCACAACGGTGCTGGTTTTGACGCACTGGTCGGTGAACTTGTCAAGCATGATATTGCAGCAACGACGGTTGAACTGACCAGTGTCGGTCACGAAGACGCGCCGCTTGGTGACCTCTACAGCGACGCCGCACTGGTGCGAGCAACGGTGGCACATCTCGGTGACGATGTAGCGGTGCTCGGTCATTCTTATGGGGGCGTCGTGATTACCGAGGCACTCGCCGGTGTGACCAACGTGAGCCACTTGGTCTACTTGACGGCATTCATGCTCGACGAGGGCGAAAGCCTCTACGCCGCCTGCGGCAGCGTGGACCCCGATTGGTGGGTGCGGTCATCTGACGATCAACGACTGAGTACGGCTACTCCCGAAGACGTGTTCTACAACACCTGCGAACCATCCGTGGCGCGTCAGGCCGCAGACGCATTGCGCTGGCAGAGTGTCGCCTCATTCATGAGTCCGGTAACGCAGGTCGCGTGGCGCGAGGTGCCCTCCACCTACATTGTGTGCGAACTCGACCAGGCCATTCCAGCCTTCGCGCAAGAGGCCATGTCACAGCGCGCCGGCACCGTGGTAAGGATGTCGAGTGATCACTCGCCATTTCTCTGTCAGCCAGCGGCGCTCGCCGACGTCATCGCTGCAGCGTTGCGTTAAGTCCACCAAGTAAGGCAGTTCGGCCTTCGTCCGCGTTCCTGATCGTTCCCACCGGTGATTCATCGGGCTGCGAGCGTCAGCGACGCCAGTGCATTTCTCGAACCGAGGGGTGTCCAGCGTGCAAAATTCCTCTTGACGGGCAATTAATCGTCGTTCGCGAGGATCGGGATCAGCACATCCATTCGTGAATGCGCGTTCTGCGGATCCCAGTCGGACGGATACATTTCCAGGTGCAGTCCGTCGCGAAACTGGTAGCCACTCTGGTTGAAGACGTCACCATAAATCTCACCGACGGCGTCGTCGAAATTGGTAATGGTCCCCTCGTAGGTAACCGCGAAATACGCTCCCGGTGCCACCGTTATGTCAGCGAGCTGTCCTGAGTAGTCATCGGGTGCGGGGATGCCCACAAGGTACCGAATCAGCTGTGGCGGGACGGCGTCATCGGTGGGGCTAGTGATGCCGAACACCTCCGCCGGTGACCTGTTTGCCGAAAAGATTGCCCTGGGGTACTTCACCAGCCTCGTAATTTTTGCCGGTGTTATTGCCGTGGTCAGTATCGCGTACCGTCTCCGCCTCCTCGGGGGAATCGCGAGCTTCTGGTTGACCTACATCGCGACGCGCCCGCTGGGTGCCTCAATGGGTGACTTCCTGGCACAGCCGAAGAACACCAGTGGTGTCGGCTTGGGCACGACCACCACGAGCCTGATCTTCCTGGCGGCAATTCTGGGACTCGTCACTTTCCTCGCGGTGACCAAGATCGACAAGCCAAAGGAAGTCCGCGCGTAAGGCAGCGAGTCGCGTCGCCTCTCGATTTGGGTGTAAGAAAGTAACACCTCGAGACAAGAAGACAGAGTGCCGGCCTCACGACAAGAACGATTTCGGGCAGTAGCCAATGCGGTAACGCCCCACGTTGCGAGCTACCTCGCGCGCCGCATGTACCCGCTGGCGAAGGACGACCTAGACGACCTCGTTGAAGAGGTGTTAATTGTGGCGTGGCGCCGACTCGATGACATCCCCGCGGGGGCCGAAATTCCTTGGCTTATTGCCGTCGCACGAAACGTCCGCCGCAACGCGGTGCGTAAGCACTACAACGCGAAGCACGCCGAGTCCCAGCTGACGCCGCGCGCGTCGACGGCGTCGGCCGAAGACCACGTGATTGCCGACGATGGCGTGCGGCACGCCCTCGAAAAGCTCAGTGACGACGATCGTGACCTCCTCCTTCTGCACTTTTGGGACGGCCTAGACGCCGCGTCACTGGCCCTCACGTTTGGCATTTCCACCAATGCCGCATCGGTGCGCCTCACCAGGGCACAGGACCGTTTTCGCCAGCATCTGGCGCCCGTTTTCGCCGACTGAAAAAATCCGTCGCCCGCGACATAAAGAAGAAAGAAAGGGGAGTGCCATGACGAACGCCGACGATCGACTCCGCAGTGCCAATCCCGTGCCCGAGAATTTTCCGAGTAGTGACTTCACTCACCTCTACAGCCGAGCGATGAGCGCCCGGTCCACCACCACGTCATTCTGGCGCGCGTTCCAGCTCCGCATGGCGGGTGCGGTGGCGGCATCTGCAGCAGTTACCGCCAGCCTGGTGGCCCTGCTCACCGTCACCAACACCTCACTGCCGGTTATCGACTTTGCCGCTTCGACGTCGCCCACCCCGTCAGCGACGGCCGCCAAGGACATGATGGGCACGTCGCACGGCGCCATGATTCCACTCTGGAACTACACCTTCACCGCCAGTGCCGATCTTTCGACCGCACCTTCGTCGGCGCCCGCCTACACGGTGCAGGCGCCGAGCGACCTCGCGAGCGATCTCACTCGCGTTGCGGGTGCTCTGCACCTGCCAGTGGGAACACCGACCTCGGCCGGAGACGGCAGCGTCACGAGCACTGGACCAGCAACCAATGGGGTGGCCTTCACCGGATCGGAAAGTCTCGTGGGCGGCTACGCCTCGTGGACCATTGGTCAGACCAGTGCGAGTCCAACGGTGACGGGAACCAGTGGCGTCACCGGGAGCGGTGGCGGTGCTATTTCTGCCGTGAGCCGCGCGACCACAATCGCCACGGCGATGGCGGACGCGGCGGCGGTGTCGCCAACATTGACCTTCGGACAGCCGGTCCTCGTCTACGGACCAGACGTGGTCGAAGTGACTGTTCCTATTCTCATCGACAATGCGCCGACGTCGCTTTCGGACACCTTCAACTACAACGCCTCCGGACAGCTTGAGGCCGCCACTGGTGCTTCGTTCACGCTGACACCGCTGGCCACGTATCCACTACTGTCGCCCGCTGACGCCGTCTCCTTGATCACCCCGCAACACACTTTGACCAGCCGCTCCTTTGGCATGGGCAACCTTGGAGGCGTCGTGATGTACTCAACGGTGCATTCGAGCGGCCTGAAGGCCCGCGTGGTGCTTTCTCGCGCCGAGCTCACGTCGGTGACCGGAACGACCGGCAGCAGTGTCACCGGTGCAACGGGGACTACTGGGGCCTCAGGCGCAACGGGTGCCACCGCGACGACGATGTCTGTGGGTGTGTCTGGCTCCACGGGCACCACGGGTACCTCAGGTGCAACCGGCACCACGGGCACCACGGGTACCTCAGGTGCAACCGGCACCACGGGCACACCGCCCTCCGTTGGTGTGTCTGGCACTTCAGGGGCGACGGGCACCACCGGTGCAACCGGAGCGACAGGCACCACCGGCGCGACAGGAGCGACGGGCACTACGGGCACTACGGGCTTGCCTGTCGACCCCGTGATCGTCCTGGCACCACACCCAATCATGTACAGCGCCGCCTCAGGAGCACGCTCAGCGGAAGCTGATGGTGTGACGACCTCGACGCTGGCCGCCGCGACGGGGGCCACGGGGGCCACTGGTACGTCAGGCACCACCGGTACCACTGGCACGACGGGCACCAATGGCGTCTCTGTGACACCCGAGGCAATCACCATCACGTCGGCCACGCTGCAGTACGGGTTCTTCACGATGAGTGACGGCACCGTGGTGGCATTGCCGGAATACAACTACACCGGTACGCCGGCCAACGCCACTTACACGCTGACGTTTACCGTCGTTCCGATTGACGCGCAGTACGTAAATCTGTCGAACATCACGAAGCAGAACTAAAAGAGCCGTTCCGCCACAACGCTGATGGGTTCAAGCAGTTCCGGGCCGTCGTTGCGAATTGAACCAACGGCAATGTTGACGGCGAGGTGCTGGAGTGTGCCAACGGGCGCCGGCTTGAGGAGCGCGAGCCGCTCTTCGGCGCCGCTCGGGCCACTGGTCAACCACTGATCGACGTCGCGAGGATCGAGAATGACCGGCATACGGTCGTGCACGTTGTCGATGTCGTCACTCGGTTCCGTCGTGAGGACGGTGCAGGTCTGTCGCGCCGGCGCGGTCGCGGGCAGTGAGGGGTCTCGCCAGTATTCGAAGAGGCCCGCGAAGAGGGCGGGGT
Source organism: Acidimicrobiales bacterium (assembly GCA_036787185.1). Lineage (GTDB taxonomy): Bacteria > Actinomycetota > Acidimicrobiia > Acidimicrobiales > RAAP-2 > RAAP-2. Next base: position 16,426 of record DAIQPT010000005.1, read on the forward strand.
TGCCGTCGCGTCGGGTGAAGTAGTGGGGCTGTTTGTGGACGCCGTGAATCGCCCACTCGTAGAAGCCGTCAACGGGGAGCACGCAGGGACGCGAACGGAAGGCCTCGCGAAACGAGGGCTTCTCGGCGACGGTTTCCGATCGGGCGTTGATGAGGTTGTTCGAGATGGTGGGGTCGCTGGCCCAGGAGGGGAGTAGGCCCCAGGAGAAGCCCTCCATAATGCGCTGGCCTTCGTTGAGGCGGACCCCGACGAGCTGGCGCTGTGGGCCAACGTTCCAGCTCGGGTGACCCTCGGGATCAAGGCCGGCGTCCAGGGTGGCCTGGAGAAAGCGCGAGAGCCGGCTCGGTGGGGTAAAGAGGGCCACGCGACCGCACATACCCGCCTCCTCTCCGCTCGAAATCCCCACAATCTTCCCACGTTTTCAGCCGGTTGGCGCATGTCACGGCGACTGACTACTCTTACGAACATATGTTCGCTTTTTCTTCATCTCGACCCCCGTTGCCGGAGGACGTGCGCGCCCGATTTCGCCCCGTCTCGATGGCAAAATCCAAGACAATTCCCCTTGGCGCCCCCTGGGGACCACTCGTACCGGAGGGTGGATTGCGCCGTGGCAGCACGGTCGTGGTCCAGGCCGCGGCGGGCCACGGCGGCCTGAGCGTGGCCCTGAGTTTGCTGAGTGAGGCGAGTGCGCGCGGCCACTGGGTTGGCGTGGTGGGCATTGAGGATCCTGGCGTCGTGGCCATTGCTGACCTCGGCATTGATTTACGTCGCGTGCTGTTCGTACCGCGCCCTCGGGGTGCGTGGGCCGAATCGGCCGCCGACCTCCTCGACGGGGTCGACCTCTTGATCGTGCGTGCACCCTCGCGCGCGAGTCACGGGGCGGCTCGTCGGCTCATGGACCGCGTGCGTGAGCGGGGCACGGTGTTGATTGTGGTGACCGAACCGAGTGCGCCGTGGCCATTACCTGCCGATCTCTCCTTTGTCGTGACCGAGTCGAAGTGGGAGGCCACGTCACGGCTCGTAGCGCGCACCCTCACGGTGCGCGTCGGTGGACGCGGCAGTGCCGCTCGCGCGGGCGAGCACGTCGTACGCCTGCCTGATGAGCAGGGGAGGGCGGCGAGCTAAGTGGAACGACTCCTCGCCCTCTGGGTGCCGGAGTACGCCGAGGAGAAGGCCGATGGTGCGTCACTACGCACGATGGCCGCACTCCTCGACGCACTCGTGAGCGTGTGCCCCTTCGTAGAACCCATTCGACTCGGACTGCTCACGTTGCCGCTTCGCGGACCCAGTCGCTTCTTTGGCGGGGACGAGGCCGTCTTTGAGGTCGTTCGCGCCACGGTGCACGACGTCGCTGGTGTGACGCCCCAGCTCGGTGTTGCCGAGGGGCTCTTCTGTGCCGATTTGGCCGCGCGTCAGGGCGTTGTGGTGCCGGCGGGCGAGGGGCCGGCCTTTCGTCGGGCGCAATCAATCGAGGTCCTGGGTCGGCGTGATCTCATGACCACGTGTCGTCGACTGGGTATCCATACCGTGGGCGCCTTCGCCGATCTCCCGCCGGCGCGAGTAGCCGAACGTTTCAGCGCACCGGTGCGCGTGCTGCACCGGGTGGCGCGAGGGGACCTGCAAGAGATGCCCGGTCAGCGCGACGCGAAACTTCCCGAGCGCTTGCGTCGGAGCCGTGGGGAGGAGGTGCACGCCGACGAGCAAATGGGCTTTTTCGGACAGCGCAGCGCGGGCGACGACCGAGCCCAAGCGGCCGCGCACCGTCTGCGCCACCGACTTGGTGTTGAGAGTGTCTTGGTGGCCGAGGTGCTCGGGGGGCGCACACCCGATGATCGGGCGACGCTGGTGCCCTGGGGTGCGCCTCGAGCAACGTCACGAGACCAGGCCCCGTGGCCTGGTCGTATCGGCGCTCCCGCCCCGACCACCTCGTTTCGTCAGCCCGTCGCGGTGGACGTGGTGAGCGAGACCGGTGAGCGCCTCGAGCTCAGTGCGCGGGGCACACTTAGCGCTGTGCCTGGCGCGGTAGTGCTTCGTGCCGGTACGCGTCACCGGGTGCGCTGGAGTGCGGGGCCGTGGCCCATGGTGGAGCGCTGGTGGCAGACACCTCGTCGTCGCGCCCACCTGCAGGTACTGCTCGATACCGGCGAGGCCTTTCTCTTGATGACCGAGGCGGGTCGGTGGTGGCTCACGGGGGTCTACGACTGATGGCTACCTACGGTGAACTGCACGCTCACTCTGGCTTCAGCTTTCTCGATGGGGCGAGCGACCCCGAGGAGCTCGTCGCCGAGGCGGTGCGGCTCGGCCTGCCGCGGCTGGCGCTGACTGATCACGCCGGCTTCTACGGCGTTGTCCGCTTTAGTGAGGCGGCCCGCGCACTGGGGCTGGAGACGGTCTTTGGTACGGAGCTGACCTTTGGCGCACACGACGATCGGGTGGGGGTGTGTGACCCTTCCGGTGAGCACCTCGTCTTTCTGGCTCGCTCACCCCAGGGGTACCGCGAACTCTCCACGATGATTGGTGAGGCCCACCTCGCGCGCGGGGAGAAGGGGACGCCAACCTTCCTGCTCGACGAGGTGGCCCGGCGCACCACTGACCAGCTGGTGCTGACGGGGTGTCGCAAGGGGCCTTTGACGCGGGCACTGCTCCGCGAGGGACCCCGGGCAGCGGAGCGCGCCCTGAGTGGACTCCTTGAGCGCTTCGGTCGCGACAACGTGGCCGTTGAGATCTGGGACCACGGCGACATTGACGACGTCGCCCGCAATGACGCCCTGGCGGACATCGCCACTCGCCTCGGCGTCGCGGTGGTGGCAACCGGCAACGTGCACTACGCAACCCCCGCCGACTTCGCGCGGGCCAATGTACTGGCAGCTATTCGGGCTCGCCGTGATCTCGACGAGATGCAGGGCTGGCTCAGCGCCTCACCACTGGCGCACCTGCGCAGTGACGCCGAGCAGCGGCGTCGCTTCGCTCGCTGGCCAGGGGTCGTTGACCGAGCCGGTGAGATCGCGGCCGATCTGGCCTTCGACCTGCGTCTGGTGGCACCGCAGTTGCCGCGCTTTGCCACACCGGTCGGGATGGACGAGCAGGCCTACTTGCGTCACCTGGTCGAGCAGGGGGCGACACAGCGATACGGCACCCGGGAGAACGAGCGGGTGCCCGGAGCGTGGCGCCAAATCGATCACGAACTCGACGTCATTGCCCAGCTCGGTTTCGCGGGGTACTTCCTCACGGTGTGGGACATCACGGAGTTCTGTCGCCGTTCAAACATCTTCTGCCAAGGCCGCGGCTCGGCCGCGAACTCGGCCGTCTGTTACTCCCTCGGTATCACCAACGCCGACGCCGTTTCGCTGAATCTCTTCTTCGAGCGCTTCCTCTCGCCGGCTCGCGACGGACCCCCCGACATTGACGTGGATATTGAGTCGGGTCGGCGTGAAGAGGTGATTCAGTACGTCTACGAGCGCTACGGACGTCACCACGCGGCCCAGGTGGCTGCGGTCATTACTTACCGACCACGCTCGGCGTTGCGCGACGTCGCGCGCGCCTTTGGCTACTCCGAAGCCGAGGCCAACGCGATTCGTGACGGGGTCGATCGCTCGACCATGACCGTGACCTCTGACGCCGTGCCGCCCCTCGTCGTCACTATGGCCAATCAGCTCCTGGATCGACCTCGCCACCTCGGGATCCATTCAGCGGGCATGGTGCTGTGCGACCGGCCCGTGCTCGAGGTGTGCCCCGTGGAGTGGGGACGCACGCCCGGGCGCACCGTGCTGCAGTGGGACAAGGACGACTGCGCGGCCATTGGCCTGGTCAAGTTCGATCTGCTGGGACTCGGCATGCTCGAGGCGCTGCACCGTGCCGTTGACGTGGTGCAGGCCTTTCACGGTGTGACGCTGGACCTCGGCGCGTTGCCGCAGGACCCGAGCGTCTACGACCTCTTGTGCGAGGCCGACACCGTGGGGGTCTTTCAGGTGGAGTCACGCGCCCAGATGGCCACCCTGCCGCGCATGCAGCCGCGCTGTTTCTACGACCTCGTTATCGAGGTGGCCCTGATCCGCCCCGGCCCCATCCAGGGGCACGCCGTCAACCCCTACCTGCGCCGCCGTCGCGGTGAGGAGCCCGTCACGTACCTGCACCCGCGACTCGAACCAATCCTGAACCGCACACTGGGGGTGCCCCTCTTCCAGGAACAGCTCATGGAGATGGCCGTCGCGGTGGCCGGCTTCTCCCCGGCTGAGGCCGACGAACTGCGTCAGGCCATGGCGGCCAAGCGCTCCGAGGTTCGCATGCTCAAACTCAAGAGCCGCTTCTACGCCGGCATGGCGGCTAACGGCATCACCGGGGCCGCCGCCGACCATCTCTTCGACGCCCTCTCGGCCTTCGCCAACTTTGGATTCCCCGAGTCCCACTCGGTCTCCTTCGCCCACCTCGTCTACTGCTCGGCCTGGATCAAACGGCACTACCCGGCGGCGTTTCTGGTGTCGCTGCTCAACGCCCAACCACTGGGGTTCTGGTCACCGCAGTCCCTGGTCGCCGACGCCCAGCGTCACGGCGTCGTGGTGCACCGCCCCGACGTGCAGTCCTCGGGGGTCGGGGCAACGCTGGTGGGGTCACCGGAGCACCCTGAGGTGCAGCTGGGGCTGTCGGCAATCCGAACCATTGGTGACGAGCTCGCCTCCGCCATTGTGGCGGGGGCGCCGTGGCGCGACAGTGAGGATTTGGTTCGCCGGGCCGGCTGTCAGCAACACCACCTCGAAGCTCTCGCCGCCGCGGGGGCCCTCGACTGCTTTGGGGCCAGTCGACGGGAGTTGACCTGGACGGCGGGTGCGGCGGCGCAGAGCACTCCGGGCCGACTCGAAGGGGTGGTGACGGGGTTGGTGGCACCGCGACTCACGGCGCCGAGTGAACTCGAACGGGTCGCCGATGACCTGTGGGCGCTCGGTCTAACGCCCGAGGCCACGGCCCTGGCCCTCGTGCGGCCGGCCCTCGACGAACGTGGCGTGGTGCGCGCGAGCGCCCTGGGAACGGTGGAGAGTCCGCGAGTGGCGGTGGCGGGAGTGGTGACGCACCGCCAGCACCCCGAGACGGCCAAGGGCGCGGTCTTCTTGAACCTCGAAGACGAGACCGGTCACGTCAACGTGATCTTCTCGAAGGGAGCGTGGGCCCGGTGGCGCGAGTGCGCACGGTCGTCACCGGCGTTGATTATTCGTGGCACTATCCAGCGCGGTCAGGGCTCGCTGGCCCTCACGGCCGAGTTTGTGGAGGCGCTGTCACTGGGGGCAACGGTGCCCTCGCGGGACTGGCGCTAGTGCGGCCCTAGTTCGCCGTGGGCGTGGGTGCGTCGTCGGTGCACTGACAGTCAACGCACGTGCAGGGATTGCAGCGGCACTGTTCATTGGTACAGGTTGACATACGTCTCCTTAGCTCCAGCGAATGATGGACGAGGCCCACGTCATACCGGCACCGAAGCCGGTCAGCAGGGCGTACTCACCCGGCTTGATGCGACCTTCCTTGCGGGCAATGTCGAAGGCCAGCGGGATCGACGAGCTTGAGGTGTTGCCGTAACGGTCGAGCGTGATCACCGCGTTGTCCATCGAAACGTTCAAGCGCTCGGCGACGGCCTGAATGATGCGCACGTTGGCCTGGTGGGGAATGATGAGCGAAAGCTGGTCGGCCGAGATACCGGCGCGGGCGATGGCTTCCTCGGCCGAGTCGACCACGGCACGCACGGCCCGACGGAAGACTTCGCGGCCGTCCATCTCGAAGGTGCCACCGTGGGCGCAGGCGAGGATGTCGGCGGCGGTGCCGTCGGCGCCAAGCGAGAAGGAGAGGACGTCGTTGGTGTCGGCGCTGTATTCCATGACGCAGGCGCCACCACCGTCACCGAACAAGACGGCGGTGTTGCGGTCGGTCCAGTCAACCCAGCCCGAGAGGCGCTCGGCACCAATCAGCAAGATGCGCTTGGCGCCAGTTTCGAGCAGGCCCTGTGCGACGCGGACGCCGTACATGAAGCCACTGCAAGCAGCGTTGAGGTCGAAGGCCGGGCAGGTGGCCCCGAGGTCGGCCTGGATCATCGCCGCGGTGGCGGGGGCCATGCGGTCGGGCGTCGTCGTGGCGAGCAGGATGAAGTCAATGTCCGCGGGGGTCAGTCCGGCGTCGGCGATGGCGGCGCGGCCCGCTTCGGTGCCGAGTGAACGGGTGGTGCCACCGATGCGGCGCTCGCGAATACCGGTGCGCTCCGAAATCCAGGCGTCGGAGGTGTCCATGGTCAGCGACAGTTCGTCGTTGGTCACGACACGGTCGGGAATACCAATACCCCAGCCAGTGAAACGAACACCCATAGACATAGCCCCTTTACTGGCTCGACGTAGGTGCCAGTCTACGCCCCAGCACCGCCGTTTTGGGGTGCCTTGAGGACCTGCAGGCTGCACCGTGCGGTGCAGACCAAGCGATCACGGTCGTCACGAATCTCGACGGCCCAGACGTGCACGGTGCGCCCCTTGCGAATGGGGGTGGCAATGGCGCGAATCTCGCCGGACTTCACGGGGCGCAGGTGCGAACAGTTGAGCTCGGTGCCCACCACAATTTCGTCCTCCGCCACACTCACAACACCGCCAATGGAGGCGGCGCCTTCGGCCAACAGGGCTGACACGCCACCGTGCATGATGCCAAAGGGCTGGTGAACGGCCGGGGTGACGTTGAGCGTCAGGACGACGCGGTCGGGCGTGACTTCGGTCGCGGTAATGCCCAGCGTGTCGTGCACGTTCTGCACTTTTGGTAAGCGATCGGACCAGGTCGTCATGTTCTTCAGTGTACGGGCTGCCGGTATGGTTACTGATTATGAGTCGCTTCGTTGATCTTCGTTCCGATACCGTTACCCAACCCACCCCGGGCATGCGCGAGGCCATGGCCGCGGCCGTGGTCGGCGACGACGGCTACGGCGAAGACCCCACCATCGCGGCGCTTGAGGCTCGCTACGCCGCCCTCGTCGGCAAAGAGGCGGCCATCTTCGTGCCGTCAGGCGTCATGGCCAATCAGATTGCCGTGCGCGTGCTCACCCAGCCCGGTGACGTGATTATTGCGGGCAAGTCCCAGCACGTCGTCAGTTACGAATACGGTGCCTCTGCACGTAACTCCGGAGTGCAGTTCGCGCTCGTCGATGACAGCACCGGCGAACTCAACCTCGACGACGTGCGCGAGTACCTCGCCGCGGAAGATGACCACCAACCCCACATTGGCCTGTTGTCCATAGAGAACACCCACATGCCCTCGGGCGGAACGCCGTGGTCGCTCGATGCCCTGCGCACGCTGAAGTCCGTGGCGGGGGAGCGCCCCATCCACCTCGACGGCGCGCGCCTCTTCAACGCGGTCGTTGCCACCAAGGTCTCGGCCGCCGAGATCTGCGCCAATGCGACCACCGTGATGTCGTGTTTGTCGAAGGGGCTCTGCGCCCCGGTGGGTTCACTGCTCGCCGGACCAGCAGCGCTAATGGAGCGTGGCCGCATTGAGCGCAAACGCTTGGGTGGCACCATGCGCCAGGCCGGCTTCTTGGCCGCGGCCGGACTGCTGGCCCTCGACAACATCGATCGCCTGGCCGAGGACCACGCTCGTGCCGCCACGCTGGCGCAGGCCTTCGCGGCAGCCTTCCCCGAGTCGGGCTACGACCCCGCCACGTGCCAGACCAACATCGTGGCCTTTACGCACCCGCAGGCCCGCCAAATCGTCCACGAACTGGCCGAACGAGGCGTTGCGGGCGGTACCGTGGCCCCGCGTCGGGCCCGGTTTGTGGTCCACGCCGGCATTTCGGACGACGACGTCGCCTACGCCGTCGATGTGCTCAAGGATTTCCACCCGCGGGGCTAGTCGTTTCACGAAATTCACCCAATTCTTTTTCGGCCTGAACAGGGCGAAGGGTAACCTTGAGGGCAAACGAGCACGCTATGACCGACATCCTTCACCTCTCCACGTTCCTGCGACGACCGATCTACGACCAGGACGGCGGACGTATCGGACGAGTCCAGGACCTTGTCGCTCGTCTCGGCGATGACGCCCACCCGCCAATCGTCGGCGCGGTCATCAAGATTGAGGGTCGAAATACCTTCGTGCCCATCCGCAAAATCGGCGGCTTGGCCCAGGGGCGCATGACCTTCCAGGGCAAGCGCGTGGACCTGCGCCGTTTTGAGCGCCGCCCCGGTGAGCTGCTCTTGGCCGAAGACCTCTTGGCCCGCAACTTGATCAACCTGGTCCGTGGCCGCCTCATCATCGCCAACGAAATCGAAATCGCCGAGATTGACGGACAGTGGGAAGTCGTGGGTGTTGACCCGGGTCGCCGTCCCTTCTTCCGCCGCATTCTGGGGAAGAACCTCGGCCAGCGCGTCAAGGCCGAGGCCATCGTGGACTTTGCCTCGATTGAGCCCTTCGTTTCGCACGTGCCCTCGGCACGCCTGCGCATCCCGTACCGCAAGTTGGCCAAGCTGCACCCCGCACAGATCGCCGACCTCGTCGAACAGGCCAGTCACGAAGAGGGCGAAGAGATCATCGAGGCCGTGGGTCTGGACCGTGAGCTCGAGGCCGACGTCTTCGAGGAGCTCGACACCGAACACCAGTTGGAGTTTCTCCAGTCGCGCACCGATGTGGAAGCCGCCCGCCTGCTCGCTCGTATGGAGCCCGACAACGCGGCCGACCTGATTAACGAGGTTGATCAGGAGCGACGCCTTCCGATTCTCGAGAACCTGCCCGATGACACCCAGCGCAAGGTGCGTCAGCTCCTCTCCTACAACGCCGACACCGCTGGTGGTCTTATGAATACCGACTTCGTTTCGGTGAGCACCGAAGCCACTGTGGCCGAGGCCCTCACCGCGATTCGTGTGTCGAAGGTGCCCGCTGCGTCACTGCACGCCATTTTCGTCATGGATGACGCCGGTACGCCGCTGGCCGAAGTGTCGCTGGGGTCACTCGTCAAGGCCCGCGAGACCGACACGGTCCTCAGCATTGCGTCGGCCAAGATGAGCCACGTTCACGCGCACTGGGACGTGCACCGTGTGGCGCGCACGATGAGTGACTTCAATTTGACCGTGGTGCCCGTCCTTGACGACCAGCACGGCTCGATGATTGGTCTCGTCACTGTTGACGACTTGATTGAAGAACTGCTGCCCCAGGGATGGCGTCGCGAGTTCGGAATGACCACGGTCGAAGAATGACCGTGACCCTGTCGCTCGTTCTAAGGGGGCTTGTCTGAAACCCCCCAGTACCACCTCGAACACGCCCGACCGACGCCACCGAGTGACGACCAGCGCTTAACGCCCTTGTCTCGCGGTGGCCCCCATCACCACACGAGAAAGGAGAAGCAGTGAGCGCGTCACCAGAAAACCAGATCACCGGTGCCTTCGGCACAATCAAGTCCCACGACCTCGGCGGCCGCCGCGGTATTCGCGCACGCCTGCTGACCCTGCTCGCCATTATTGGCCCCGGCCTCATTGTCATGGTCGGCGACAACGACGCCGGTGGCGTGTCAACCTACTCCCAGGCCGGACAAAACTACGGCTACTCGCTGCTGTGGGTCCTGCCGCTCCTCATCCCCGTTCTCGTCGTGATTCAAGAGATGGTGGTGCGCCTGGGTGCCGTTACCGGCCTCGGCCACGGTCGTCTGATTCGCGAGCGCTTTGGTCGCTACTGGGGAAACCTCTCGGTGCTCTCCATTCTGTTCTTGAACTTCTTGATCATCATCACTGAGTTCATTGGCGTCTCTCTCTCGATGGAGTACTTCGGCGTGTCGCCCTACCTCTCGGTGCCGGTAGCCGTGCTGCTCCTCTTTGCAGTCACCGCCTCGGGTTCATTTCAGCGCTGGGAGCGCTTCATGATGCTCTTCGTGGCCACGAACTTGGTGACCGTGCCCTACGTCATTTTTGGCCACCCGAACTACCACGCCATCGCGACCCACTTCGCGGTGCCGGGCATCCGTGGGGGCGCCAGCTCGTCGGCCGTGTTGCTCATCATTTCAATCATCGGCACGACCGTCGCCCCGTGGCAGCTGTTCTTCCAGGAATCCAACATTGTCGACAAGCGCATTACGCCGCGTTGGTTGAACTACGAGCGGGCCGACACCATTATCGGTTCGTTCATTGTCGTCATTGGGGCGAGTGCGTTGATGGCCATTTGCGCGGCGGTACTCGCACCGCACGGCGGCACCAACAGCTACACCAACGCCCTGGCGGTCGCTCGTGGCCTCAACCACTACACCGGCCACGGTGTGGGTGCCATGTTCGCCATTTTGCTGCTGAACGCGTCAATCATCGGTGCGGCGGCGGTCACGCTCGCGAGCTCCTATGCGCTCAATGACCTCTCGAACTCACAGCAGGGATTGAACGCCCGCTTCAAGGACGCCAAGGGCTTCTACGCCACCTTCGCCTTGCTGCTGGCTCTCGCCGGCACCGTGGCCCTGATTCCGCACGCGCCGCTGGGTCTCATTACCTTGGCGGTGCAGGCAATCTGTGGCCTGATGTTGCCGAGCACCACCATTATCGTGCTGCTGTTGTGCAACGACCGAGCCGTGATGGGGCCGTGGGTAAATCCACGATGGCTCAACGCCATTGCCATCACGATTGTGTCAATCCTCGTCGTGCTGTCCATCACGATGATGATCTCAACACTGTTCCCGCACGTCAACGTGGTGGCTCTGCTCGAGTCGTTAGGTGCGCTCCTGGCGGTGGGGCTCACCATCGGACTGCCCTTTGGCCTGCGCCGTCTCAGTGACCCGCCGAAGGTCGACATCGACCGTCGCGACTGGCGCACACCTCGCTTGACTTTGGTCGAACCCCTGCCACCACTGCGTTCACGCAAGTGGCTGATGCGCGGCCAGAGCACCTATTTGCTGGTGGCTGGCGTGCTCCTCGTGGTGCGCATCATCCAGATCGGCTAACGCGATTTTTCCCGTGACCGGTAGCCTCGACCTATGACTTCTCGACCGACGTTGCTGTGCGTGCACGCCCACCCCGACGACGAAGCACTCTTCACCGCGGGCATCACGTCGCACTACGCCGATCTCGGCTACCGCGTGGTCCTGGTGACCTGCACCAATGGCCGCTTCGGCATTGACGCCGCCGGCCGCGGTGGCGATGAACTCGGTCACGATGACGCCACCACCGCCGCCACGCGCGCGGGTGAACTGGTCGCCGCCGCTGCCCTGGTGGGGGTGGAGCGGGCCGTCTCGCTGGGTTACAACGATTCGGGCATGGTCGGCTGGCCCCAGAACGACTTGCCGAACGCCTTCGTGCGCGCCGACGTCAACGCCGTCGCCCGTGTGCTGGCCAACCTCATCGATGAAACGCGAGCCTCGGTTGTCGTCACCTACGACGAACACGGCTACTACGGGCACCCTGACCACATCAAGACCAACGAGGTGACGCGCGCCGCCGTCGCCCTTTCGGCGCACGCCCAGCGACTCTTCTATCCCGTCACGCCCCGCAGCGTCCTCGAGAACTTTCTGCCCCGTGCCCGCGCGGCCGCGGTGCACCTGCCGGCGTGGATCGAGGACGCGGTGCCCGACGTTGCTGATGAGTCCGTCGACGTGGTGATGGACGTTTCGCGCTTTAGCGAACGAAAGCAGCGCGCTATCGCCACCCACGCGAGCCAGGTCGACAATCAGGACCTCGTCGCAATGGACGCCGCGTTGTTCCAACTACTCTTTGGCACTGAGTACTACCAGCTGGGGTGGCAGCGCGACCAGGTCTCGTTGACCGGTGCCACCGATTTATTTGAAGGATTGGCATGAGTGATTTGACGTTTTTGGCGGTGCACGCCCACCCGGACGACGAAGCGTCGTCAACGGGTGGTCTGTTTCGCCTTCTGGCCAATCAGGGCGTTCGCACCGTCCTGGTGACCTGCACCAACGGTGAGTGCGGGGACAGCCTCGACGGGGCCAAGCCCGACCAGGACCACCACGACGGCGACGCTGTCGCGGCGATTCGCAAGGTCGAACTCGATCGAGCGGTGGAGATTCTCGGAATTTCGCGCCTTGAGCGACTGGGCTACCGCGACTCCGGCATGATGGGCTGGCCGCAAAACCAGGACCCCACGAGCTTTTGGGCCACGCCGGTGGAGGAGGCCGCTCAGCGCCTGGTCGCCATCTTGCGCGAGGAGCGCCCTCAGGTAGTCATGACCTACAACGAAGTCGGCTTCTACGGTCACCCCGACCACATCCAGGCCCACCGCATCACGATGCGGGCACTTGAGCTGCTCGACTACGAACCCACTCTGTATTTCAACGCAATCCCGTCGTCGATTATGGACGCTCGTCGCGAGCAGTGGGCCGAAGAGGACCGCCGCAAGCGCGCCGAAGAAGAGGCCCAGGGCATCTTCCGCGAGCCCGACAAGGGTCCCGTTGATGAGCACGGGAACGAAATCGATATGGGCACGCCCGACGACCAAATCGGTGCCGTGATTGACGTCACCGAGGCCATTGACGCTAAGTACGACGCGCTGTCGGCGCACGCCTCACAGATCAGTCCCGACTCCTTCTGGATGAAGATGTCTCGGGAGGAGTTTCGCGAGATGATGGGCCGCGAGGCCTTCAAGCGGGTCACGAACCCCCAGGGTCTTGAGGGCGTCGTTTCCGACATCTTTGCGGGGTACCGCTAAAAACAAACACCCCCGAGGCGAGGCCCCGGGGGTGTTGTTCGAATCGCGGTGTGCTTAGTAGCGGTAGGTGTCCGCCTTGAAGGGGCCCTCCACCGACACGCCGATGTAGTCGGCCTGTTCCTTGGTGAGCTTCGTGAGCTTGACACCGAGGGCGTCGAGGTGCAGGCGAGCAACCTTTTCGTCGAGGTGCTTGGGCAACACGTAGACCTTGTTTTCGTAGGCGCTGGTGTTGGTGTGCAGTTCGACCTGGGCCATCACCTGGTTGGTGAAGGAGTTGCTCATCACGAAGCTGGGGTGACCCGTGGCGTTGCCGAGGTTGAACAGACGACCTTCGGACAGCAGGATGATGAAGCGGCCGTTGGGGAGGACCCACTTGTCGACCTGCGGCTTGATGTTGATGCGCTGCGCACCGGGCAGCGCGGTCAGGCCGGCCACGTCAATCTCGTTGTCGAAGTGACCAATGTTGGCGAGAATGGCCTGCTGCTTCATCATCAAGATGTGGTCAACGGTGATGATGTCACGGTTGCCCGTCGCGGTGATGATGATGTCAGCCTCGGGCAGCGCCTCTTCAAGGGTGGTGACCTGGTAGCCGTCCATCGCCGCCTGCAGGGCGCAGATGGGGTCGATTTCGGTCACGATCACGCGAGCACCCTGGCCACGCAGTGACTCGGCCGAGCCCTTGCCGACGTCGCCGTAACCGCAGACGATGGCGACCTTGCCACCAATCAGGGTGTCGGTGGCACGGTTGAGGCCGTCAATCAGCGAGTGGCGGCAGCCGTACTTGTTGTCGAACTTCGACTTGGTGACGGCGTCGTTGACGTTGATGGCGGGGAAGAGGAGCGTGCCGGCACGCTCCATCTCGTAAAGGCGCATCACGCCGGTGGTGGTCTCTTCGGACACGCCGATGATGCCGGCAGCCATGGGTTCGAAGATCTTTTCGCCACTGCCGACAATCGTGGTCAGCAGTTCGAGGATGACGCGGTACTCCTCGGAGTCGGCGGTGTCGGGCGATGGCACGAAGCCCGCGCGCTCGAACTCGAGGCCCTTGTGCACGAGCAGGGTGGCGTCGCCACCGTCGTCGAGCAAGAGGGTGGGGCCGTCAAAGCCGGGCCAGCGCAGCAGCTGCTCGGTGCACCACCAGTAGTCCTCGAGAGTCTCACCCTTCCAGGCGAAGACTGGGACACCCTGCGGGTTCTCGGGGGTGCCGTTGGGGCCCACCACAACCGCCGCCGCGGCGTGGTCCTGGGTGGAGAAGATGTTGCAAGAGACCCAACGCACGTCCGCGCCGAGTGCCACGAGGGTCTCGATCAAGACGGCGGTCTGGATGGTCATGTGCAGCGAACCAGAGATGCGGGCACCGGCGAGTGGCTTGCTGGCGCCGTACTCGGCGCGCATGGCCATGAGGCCGGGCATCTCGTGTTCGGCGAGGGCAATCTCGGCGCGGCCGAAGTCGGCAAGGGAAAGGTCGGCGACCTTGAAGTCGAATGGTGAGGTCATGATGCTCCTAGGTAGTGGCTGGGTTCTCCGGCGTGGACCTCTGTCGCGACCGCCATGTCCTACCTAGATTACGCGCCGACGCGGAACTCCACGACGTCACCATCACGCATGACGTATTCCTTGCCCTCAATACGGGCGCGGCCCGCAGCCCGGACCGCCACCATGGTGCCGTGTTCCATCAGATCGTCAAAGGCGACAACCTCGGCCTTGATGAAGTGCTTCTGGAAGTCAGTGTGGATTTCACCGGCCGCTTCAGGGGCGGTGGCACCCTGACGGATCGTCCAAGCGCGCGTTTCCTTGGGCCCAGCGGTCAAGAAGGTCTGGAGTCCCAGCGTGGCGAAGCCGACACGGCTCAACTGCGAGAGCCCCGACTCCGTCTGGCCAAAGGACTCGAGCAGCTCGAGTGCGTCGGACTCGTCAAGGCCCGCCAATTCGGCCTCCACCTTGGCGCAAAGAATGACGCAGGGGGCGGGGGCGACCGACGCCTCGAGCTGGGCGCGGCGTTCGGCGTTGCCGAGCGTCTCTTCGTCAACGTTGAAGACGTAAATGAAGGGCTTGTCGGTGAGTAGGTGCAGATCGGCCACGGCGTCGTGATCAATGGCGTCACCAATGCGCGAAAGTACTTTGCCCTCGTTCAAGAAGGACTGGGCCTTCTTGACTTCGGCGAGCTTGGCCGCAACCTCGGGCAGACGCTTGGCGTCGCGGTCGAGACGGGGGATGGCCTTCTCGATGGTCTGCAGGTCGGCCAGGATTAGTTCGGTCTCAATCGTCGCGACGTCACTGGCGGGGTCGATGCGACCGTCGACGTGAATGACGTCGTCATCTTCGAAGACGCGCACGACTTCACAGATGGCGTTGGACTCACGAATTGACGCGAGGAACTGGTTGCCGAGGCCTTCGCCTTCGGAAGCACCTTTGACGATGCCGGCGATGTCGACGAAAGTGACCGACGCGGGCAGGATGCGCTCGGAGCCGAAGACGGCGGCCAGCTTTGCCAGTCGAGTGTCCGGAACGGCGACGACGCCGACATTGGGTTCAATGGTGGCGAAGGGGTAGTTGGCGGCCAAAACGTCGTTGTTGGTCAAGGCGTTGAAGAGGGTTGATTTCCCAACGTTTGGTAAGCCGACGATGCCAATTGAAAGTGCCATAAGGCTTTCAAGGCTACTCCACTGGTTTGTTCACGCGTTCGTCACTGACCCGTGCAGGGGCTCTACATTGGTGGAGTGAGCAACTCCGAACTCCTCCGTCTCGACGGCGTTGAAAAGCGCTTCGGCGAGACCGTGGCACTCCAGGAGAGCACCATCAGTATTGACCGGGGCTCCTTTGTGTCGATCGTTGGCCCGTCGGGCTGCGGTAAGTCCACCTTGTTCAATGTGGTGGCCGGACTCCTGACCCCCGAAAAGGGTGACATCTTGCTCGACGGGCGCAGTGTTCGGGGCAAGACCGGCCACGTCGGGTACATGTTGCAAAAAGACTTGCTGGTGCCGTGGCGCACCGTACTGGGCAACATCACCTTGGGCGCGCGACTGACGCGACGGGTGACCAGCGATGACCGAGCGCAGGCTAGTGCCTTCGCCTCGCGCTACGGACTCGGCGAGTTCCTCAACCACTATCCCGGGTCGCTGTCGGGTGGCATGCGCCAGCGCGTAGCCCTCATGCGCACCCTCGCGCTCAACCAGCCACTCCTCCTGCTCGACGAGCCCTTCGGCGCACTCGACGCCCAGACGCGTTTTGAAATGCAGCAGTGGCTCCTGCAGGTCTGGCGCGACTCGGAGCGCACCGTCTTGTTCATCACCCACGACGTCGATGAGGCAGTCTTCTTGTCGGACCGAGTCCTCGTGATGTCGCCACGACCCGGTCGCGTCGTCGATGATCTGACGATTGATCTCCCTCGTCCGCGCACCCTCGAAACATTGACGTCGCCAGAGTTCACCGCGCTCAAGGCCACGATCTTGCACCAGCTTCACGCGGAGCGGGCGCAATGACCTGGCGTCGCGTGCTCAAGGGTGTTCTCGGTCCCATCATCTCCCTGGTCGCGGTTGTGGCGATTTGGCAGGCCATCGTCGTATGGGGGCACGTGGCGCCCTACATCGCCCCGCGTCCGCTGGCGGCCTTCCGGGCGATCACCAGCAACTGGAGTGTGCTGTGGCCACTCACCTCGTGGACCATCAAGGAGACGGTCTACGGATTCGTTGCTGGCGTGGTGCTTGGTGTGAGTTTCGGCGTAATCATGGCGAAGATTCCGTTTTTGGCGCGCACGATCTATCCCGTATTGATCATGTCCCAGGCAATTCCTATCGTCGCCTTGGCGCTTCCGCTGGTGTTAATCCTGGGCTTCAGCTTGATGCCCAAGGTGGTCATCGTCGCGTGGATTGTCTTCTTTCCCGTCACCGTGAACGTTCTTGACGGACTTAATAATGTCGACAAGGACCTGTTGACGCTGTCGCGCGTGCTCGGGGCCAGCAAGTTCCGAACGTTTGTGGTTATCGAAATCCCTGGGGCCATCACCCCGCTCTTCAGTGGCCTCAAGATCGGTGCCACCTACGCCGTCACTGGCGCGATCATCGCCGAGCTGGCTGCATCCACCGGCTCCTCGCTGGCGCTGTACCAGCACACCGAGGCCGGCCAGCTGAACGCCGCTGGCGTGTACGGCACGACAATCCTGATGACCGCCATCGGCATGAGTTGGTTCCTGCTGACGCTGGGAGCCGAATACCTCTGCACGCCATGGCGTCGACGCTCCGTCGCTCGTCGCGGGTGGCGCGGTGCTAAGAACAGTTCTGCAGTAACTAACAAACAAGGGGAGTAGTAATGAAAAAGCATTTCCTACGCGCAACGCTGACCGCGGCCGTTCTGGCCTCGTCGGGCATCGTCGCCGCCAGCATGACCACCGCCGCGTCGGCGGGAAGCATGGGCACCACCACGGTGAACTTTGCCTATGACTTTCCCGGCCCCGACATGGAACTGATTCCTATTGTCGTGGGACAGGACCAGGGCTTCTACAAGGCCGCCGGCCTGACGGTGAAGACGGAGTTCCCTGCGAACACCGCCACCACGTCGTCGATGCTCGCCGCCGGTAGCGCCAACGTTGGCTTCATCACCACCGCCGACATGGCTGACGCCATCGCCAGCGGTGCGCCACTGCTGTCCATCGCCAACTACTCGATGTCCAACAACTGGACAATCTTCGCCAAGCCTGGTTCGAAGTTGACCGCCGCAAACCTGAAGGGCAAGAAGATTTTCTCGTGGGGTGACAACTGGACCAACACGATGATGAGCTTCGTGCTGAAGCACGCCGGTTTGACCTCGAAGCAGATCACCATCGTGACGGCTTCGAACGACATCCCGCTGCTCATGAACGGCAGCGTCGACTTCGACACCTCGACCACGAACTACGCGGTTCCCGGCATCGAAGGAGCCGACCACGGCCTCAAGCCCGTGATGTTCACCGGTTCGCAGATTGGTGTTCCGAACATTCCAATCTGGGTCTACGCCGTGACCAAGGCCTACGCTGCCGCGCACCCCGCAACGGCCAAGGCCTTCTTGTCGGCCACGCTGGCCGCGACCAAGTGGGCCATCAAGAACCCCGCAGCGGCCGTTGCTGACTTCGTCAAGATGTACCCGAACAGTGGTTACACCAAGGCGTACAGCACCACGGGCTGGTCACTGACGATTCCGCTGCTGACGAACGCTGCTGGCAAGTTCTTCGTTCAGTCGTCGTCGCAGTGGGCCACGCTCGACCAGGGTCTCCTTGCGACCAAGCAGATCAAGTCGGCTCCGGCTCCCACGACGTACTACACCAACGCCTTCGTTCCGGCGCAGTAGTGATGTCGGCGACCTCACCCTCGGTGGGCGTCGTCGGTAGCGCCAACGTCGATCTCGTCGTCCGCGTACGGTCTCTCCCTCAAGCGGGGGAGACCGTACTCGGCGGCGATCTTTCGCAGTTTTCTGGCGGCAAAGGTGCGAACCAAGCTGCCGCCTGCGCCACGCTCGGCGCGACCACGACCTTCTTCGGGGCAGTCGGCAACGACGCCCAAGGGGCGTGGCTCAAAGAGCAACTCGCCAGCCGCGGTGTGAACGTTGACGCCGTTCGACTCGACGAGCGCCCCACCGGCACTGCGCTGATTGTTGTTGATGACCACGGTGAAAACACCATCGTCGTCTCTCCTGGGGCCAACGACACGGTGACTGTCGATCCCGAGGCCCTCCACTCCTTTGACGTCGTCCTCGCCCAGCTTGAAGTGCCGCTCGAGGTCGTGACGGTGGCTGCGGCATCGGCCGCAACGTTCATTTTGAACGCCGCCCCGGCGCGTGCGCTGCCCCGCGAACTCATCGAGGCCTGCGATGTCATCATCGTCAACGAGACGGAGTTTGCGGCACTGGATCTCTCGGCCGCCCGCTACGTTGTGGTCACCCTCGGTGCCCAGGGCGCCCGCAGCGTGATTGATGGCGTCGAGGTGGCCCGAGCGACCCCGCCAGCTGTCACCCCCGTCGACACCGTCGGGGCGGGGGACACCTTCTGCGCGGCCTTCGCCGTGGCCTACGCCCGTGGCGGGTCACCACAGGACATTCTCGAGTACGCCGTCACGGCCGGCGCGCTCGCTACGCTCAACACGGGAGCCCAAGGCTCTCTCCCAACTCACGAAGAGGTACTGACATGGCTCGCACGCGCGTCGTAATTGACACTGACCCCGGCGTTGATGACGCTGTCGCCATCTTGTTGGCTCTGGCCAGTCCCGAGCTCGACGTTGTCGCCCTCACGACGGTGACCGGCAACGTTGATCTCACGCGCACGACGCTTAATGCTCGACGTTTGGTTGAGCTCGCCAACCGCCCCGACGTCATCGTGGCGGCCGGCTGTGGCGTGCCGTTGAACGACGTGCCCAAGCACGCCAGCGAAGTGCACGGCGACGATGGTCTGGGCGACCTGGTCTGGGAGGAGCCCTCGGTTGGCGTCAGTGACGCCCACGCCGTCGACTTGCTCGCTCAGCTCATTGCCGAAGGTCCGCTGACCGTCATTGCGATTGGACCATTGACCAACCTCGCCACGTTGCTCCAGCGCTATCCAGGGATCGATGAACAGCTGGACCACTTGGTGATTATGGGTGGCGCCTCGCTGCAGGGCAACGTGACGCCGGCGGCCGAGTTCAATATCTGGGCCGACCCCGAGGCGGCCAAAATCGTCTTTGATGCCAAGTGGCGGATTACCTTTATGCCACTGGACCTGACGCATCAGGCCTACCTCAATGACGACGATCTTGCGTACTTCCGCTCACTGGGGTCGCCGGTGGGCATCCGACTGGCCGACAGCCTGGAACCGTACGCGGCCTTCCACATGGAGTGGTACGGCAACCGCGACATCATCATGCACGACGCCATGGCGGTCTACGAAGTGATCGACCCCACGGTGATTACCAAGCAGGGTGTCGCCGTCACGGTCGAGACGGGCGGGGAGTACTCGCGCGGGGCAACCTGGATTGACCGGGGCATGCAGCACGCCGCGTCGTCAACGCAGGTGGGTGTGAGCGTCGACAACGAACGATTCCGCTCATTCCTTCGCGATCGCATTGCCCAGTACAAATAACCCTCGCCAGCGGGGTAGCGAACCGGCGGCCCTAGTCCGCTAGACCGAGCCAGTCTTCTTCAGCCTGGGCTAACTCGGCGAGTAGCTGCTGGAGCTCCGCTCCCAACGCGGCCTGCTTTTGGTAGTCGGTCTCGTCGGCAATCTTGTCCATCAGGGTGCTGCGACGTCGCTCGAGACGGGCGACGGTCTTTTCGAGGTCGCGCAGCATCTTGTTCTTGGACGCCGCTGGTGCGGCCCCCGTCGCCTCGGTGCGCTCCGAGGCGGTGTCCACGACACCCACACCCATTGAGCGGGCAATCCAGGCGTCGATGCCACCGGGGATGTCGTTGAGCGAGCCGTCGGGGTGGATTTCGAGGAGGCGATCAGTGGTGCGGCTGAGGAAGGTGCGGTCGTGAGAGACCACGACCAGGGTGCCGGTCCACAAACGGAGAAAGTCCTCGATAAGCCGAATGGTTTCGAGGTCGAGGTCGTTGGTGGGCTCGTCAAGGAACAGGACGTTGGGCTTTTCGTTGAGGGCGAGCAGGAGCTGCAAGCGGCGGCGCTCCCCACCACTCAGGTCTTTGGCCTTTGTCTTCGTCAAGGCCCCCGTGAACCAGAATCGCTTCATAATGGCGAGATTGGCCGGGGCGTCGGGCACGCCACGGGGGCCAGCGACGAGTTCCTGCACCGTCTTTTCCAAGTCGAAGTTGCCGCCTTCTTGGTCGAAGAAGGCCGTGACCACGGTGGGGCCGTGCTTCACGGTGCCGCTCGTGGGTTCGAGGCGTTGCGCCAATACGTTCAACAACGTGGACTTGCCGGCGCCGTTGGGGCCCACGATGCCGATGCGGTCACCGGGGCCGAGTTCAAGATTCACCTTGTTCATTAAGTTGTTGCCGTTGGGGTAGGCGAATGACGTCTGGTGGGCCTTGATGACCATCGTGCCGAGGCGCGGGGCCTCGGTGGCGAATTCCATCGTGCCCTCACGAGCAGCCGACTCCGCCTTGGTATTGAGCAGGCGCTCGGCGGCGTCGATGCGAGCCTGGGGCTTGGTGGAACGGGCCTTGACGCCGCGGCGCAGCCACGCCAGTTCGGTGCGGGCGAGGTTGCGACGGACCTGCTCAGCGTTGGCCGCCTGCTCCTCGCGCTCGGCCTGGGCCTCAAGAAGCTGGGCGTACCCGCCGGCGTGCTGGTAGGCCTTGCCGCGGTCGATCTCAATCATGCGGGTGGTGACCTGGTCGAGCAGGAACCGGTCGTGGCTCACCAGGACAACGGCGCCACGGAAGGCCCGGATCTGCTGCTCGAGCCACTGAATAGCCCCGAGGTCCAGGTGGTTGGTGGGCTCGTCCATGATGATGACGTCGTAGGGGGTGGCAAAGAGCTGGGCCAGGGCCACGCGCTTGAGCTGTCCGCCGGAGAGGTGGGCGATCTGGGAGTCAATGGAGCCCATCATGCCGAGTCGGTCGAGGGAGGCGTCGACCTGCCAGTCGTAGCCGAGGGCTTCACGCACCGTGCCGTCGGGCAGTACGGGAATCTGTTCGAGGTAGCCCACCTGCACCGTTTGGGGCCGTCGAATCGCGCCGCTGTCGGGGGTGAGGGTGCCGGCGATGATACGCAGCAACGTGGACTTGCCGGCACCGTTGATGCCGACGACACCAAGACGGTCACCGGTCGACACGGTGAGGTTGAGGTCCTCGATGATGGCTCGTTCGAACCCCTGGTAGGAAACTTTTTGGAGGTCGAGAAGAATAGCCACGGGCCTCTAAGCCTAGGGCGTGGCAACTTTGGCGTTCGCGCCGCGTCGCCGCCCCCGCCACAGACCGGTGAGGGTGGCGACCAACGCGACGCCCAGCAGGCCGATTGCTACGTAGGGCGGCTGCGGCGTCGCTAGGTGGTCGTGCTCGGTGCACGTGACGACAAAGTGGGGCGCGCGAGGGTCAACGTCCACACAGAGCCGCGTCTGAGGGGCCACAAAACTGCTCCAATCGGCGAGGGTGCTGGAGAGCGAGGACCCGTTGAAGCGGTAGGTGCCGGTGCAGGTGTACCCAGCGCCATTCGATCCGCTCCCTCCAAGGTTGCCAATGCAGCTCGAGACGCTGAGCGTTGACTGCACCCCGTGCGTCCGCATGTCGCTGACGCGCTGGTAGTCGCTCGCGTACGCGTTGAGGACGAGCGCAAGCGACGCCGCGATGACGGCGAGCGTGGCAATGAGGGCGCGTCGCCCGGACAGTGTGGGTCGCCCACGAACGGTGGCCCCACGGAGTTGGGGCGCTTCAGGCGTCGCCTCGGTCATAAAAAAACGATACCGGTACTTTTTCGGTTCGCCGCGAGCAAACGTTACGTGGGCAATAACATTTCGTTGTTCCCACCAGAAACGAGAGCAACGTGACCCACAACCTAGAAGCCACCACCGTAACGATGACCGGCCACGGTGGCGATGAGATCGAGGCCTACCTCGCGGTACCGACCGACGTCACCGCCGTCGGCTCCATTGTCGTGATTCACCACATGCCCGGCTACGACGAGGCCACCAAGGAGATCGCGCGCAAGTTTGCCGCGAACGGCTTTGCGGCGTTAATGCCCAACCTCTACCACCGCGAGGCTCCGGGGGCGGACGCTGATGACGCCGCCGCGATTGCGCGCGCCAACGGTGGTGTTCCTGACGAGCGACTGATTGGTGACGTCGCCGGCGCCATGGCCTATTTGAAGGGCCTCCCGATTTCGAACGGGAAGGTCGCCTCAATCGGCTACTGCTCCGGTGGTCGCCAGTCTCTCCTCGCGGCGTGTCACTTGCCACTGGACGCGAGCATCGATTGCTACGGCGCCTACGTGGCAATTGACTCGCCCGAAGGGTCGGCCCTTCGCGCCAAGGCCATTCTTGACCAGGTGGGCGGCATCACGGGACGCATCCTCGGTCTCTTCGGGGCCGAAGACCAGTACCCGTCGATCGAGCAGAACGAGACGCTGGCGGCCGCCCTGACCGACGCTGATGTCACCTTCACCCTGCGCACCTACGAAGGTGCTGGTCACGGCTTCTTCGCGGTTGATCGCCCGAGTTACCGTTCCGAGGCAGCCGTCGAGGGCTGGCGAGAGATCTTCTCATTCCTGAACGAAGCGATTGCCTGATGTGCACCTACGACACCGAAACAATCGCCCTTCGAGCCAGCGGGAAGACGGCTGAGGGGTGGCGACGCATGGACTCGGCCACGGTGTATTTTGATCACCCCGTGCACTTTCCAGCGGGACATGCCCTGATGATTGACGTGCGCAACACCACCGCGAGCCCGGGAACGCGGGTGGCGTTGGAGCTCGATGCCGACTCGGCACGGTCGTTGGCGGAAGCCATTTTGCGGACCTTGGCGAGTGTCCCCGCGGGACTCCTCAACGACGAGCAATCGACCCTCACCGAGGTGCGCTGAACCACAGGCACTACGCTGGAGCATCGTCACCGCTGCACTACTGTGGCGTGAAAATTGCCCCCGTAGGCTAGTGGATAGACCAACGGTTTCCTAAACCGCGAGCGCAGGTTCGAATCCTGCCGGGGGCACCAGCGTTGACTTCTTAGTGAGCGGCGCGAAGTGCGGCCACTTCACGTTCGGCCTCTTCGAGCGCGTTGAGCAGTCGCAAGACGTCGCACTCGACGAGCGAGGCAACATATCCGCAGTCGTCGGTGCCGACATCAAGGTGCTGGTGTTTCTTGCGAAGGGCGAGACGTTCCTCTGCGGTCATGCAGGTACTTTAGAGCGGCGATTGCTGGTTCATGACGAAGGGGAAGCCGGGTGTCGCGAGGTGCCGGTTCTCGCGGTCGATCAGAAAACCCTCGTACCCTTCAATGGTGTCGAGTAGTGCGAGCATTTCGCCGCCACCAACGGCCAACGCCGTCGCCAGGGCGTCCGCAATGGCGAGGTCCGGTCCCGTCACACTGGCCGACAACGATGCCGATTCCCACGCACGTGAAAATGGGTTGAGCAGGTGGGCCCCGCGCTCGGCTTCACCGGAGGTGGCGAGAGCGCCATTGAGCGCGACCACTTGACAGACGCGGGAGCGATCGAGTGGGTCAACAATGCCCACAGTGAACACTGTGTCCGACGTCGGGCCACCGAAAGAGGCAATGTCGCCGGCGGCGTTGACGAGTGCCCCGCATAGGAGATCACGGTCGAACAGCGCCAGAACGCGGTCCGCAGCCCATCCCTTCACCAGTCCCGTAGGGTCAACGCCGTCGGGTAGAGCCCAGGGGTCAAACCATCCTTCGGTGAGCTCCGTTAGTGCGGCACACAGGTCAAGCACAACGGGGATTTCGACGGGAACGTCGTCTCTCGTCAACGCACCAAGGCGGAGTTGGCTCAGCGGGCTCTCGGGCTTCCAGGTTGAAAACGTGTTATCGACCCAGTCCAGCTCGGCCTGCACGCGATTGACGAGTGACGGCCACCACCCTTCGTCCATGACGTCATGGGTGAAAGCATCCACCGTGACCACCGTTCCCATCGACGGAAACTGGTGCTGGTGGTGCGCCATTGGCGACTAGAGCCCGAGTGACGCGAGCGCGGACTGCAGGGACTGCACAAAGCCCGCCGACGTCCAACTGGCTCCCGAGACGGAGCTGATGTTGCCACTCTGGGCCGACAGGACTTCCTGTTCGAGGATTGGAATGGCGTACTGGTCGATGTACTGGCTGCGAGGGTTGCCGCCATCATCCAGGTAGGGCACGGTCACGGCGGTAATGCGTGATCCGACCACTGTCACTTTGACGTCCAGAATTCCGAAGTTGTAGTTGACCTCTGGTCCCGTTGCTGAACGGGGGGTGCTTGGCGGCCGCGTCGTCGTGGTGACCGGCGGGCGCGTCGTCGTTGTCGTAGGCCGTGTGGTCGTGGTGGTAACGGGCGGCCGTGTCGTTGTGGTCGCCGGCGGGCGCGTTGTGGTTGTCGTGGGACGTGAAGTGGTCGTGGGCGTCGGTCGGGTCGTGGTGGTGGCCGACTGGCCCGACGACTTCTTCTTTGGGACCGTGGTTGTCGGGGCCACAGTTGTCGCGGTTGAAGTCGTCGTCGCCGGCGCCGTGGACGTCGTTGTTACTGGTGGCGTCGATGTGGTGGGCGCGGGTGTCGTCGTCGGCGGCACCGTCGGCGGTGTCGTTGAGACGGTGAGACCCAGTGATGCGGGCGAAGAGCGGAAGGCGAAGACGCCAACCAGTCCGAGCAATGTTCCGGTGAGGACGTAGGGTGATCGACGCATTAGAAAGAAAACTCCTCCGAGTGAATTTGACCTGGTGAAACGTTGAGTGCCCGCAGGCTTTCGACGACCGCGCGCGTGAAGTCGGCCGGACCGCACACGTAGACGTCACCCGAAGCGATGCGCGGCGACAACTCGAGGAGTCGCTCGGGCGTGAGGGGGACGTCATGGCGAGAGCCGATGACCTCGTGTAACTGTCCACCGGTCCGCTTCACGAGGTCGGCGATGTCACTGCGGTGCACGATGTCATCCACCGTGCGGGCGCGAACAAGAAACGTTGGCGTGACCCGCGGCGGAAGGTCTTCGAGGAGGGCAACCAGCGGGGTGACGCCAACGCCAGCTCCGATCAGTGTGACGTGGTCACTTTGCAGCGCATGCCGACTGAAGGTGCCGTACGGCCCCTCAACAAACACGCGAGTTCCTGGGGCGAGGTCTCGAATAGCGCGTGACTGATCACCGAGTGACTTGATGGTGACCCGAAGAAATGGTGGTCGAGGCATGGCCGAGAGGGAGTACGGGTGCGATTCCCAGCGCAGTCCGGGGTGGTTGAATCGCCACTGAAAGAACTGGCCACCATCGACAGCAAGTCGCTCGACTCGACGGCCGCGCATGATGACGGTGTGCACGTCGGGGGCAGTTTCTTCGACGGACACCACACGGAGCCCCAGGCGAAGATTGGTTACGACCGGATACAGGACGCGGCTCGCGATGGCCAGAGCGCCCAGCGCAATCCACAGCGCGACCCAGACACGGACAGCGTGGGGGCTTGGGAGGAACATGATTCCCGTGCGGACCTGGTGCGCCACGGACAGGGCGAGGGCCAGGTAGAGATACAGGTGGATGCTCCACCACGTTTCGTACTTCAGCTTTCGACGGGCCTTGTTGTACGACGTGACACCGGCCAGCACCAGGAGACCAAACGAGACGGTGGCCATCATGATGTCGGGTGAGTGGAAGAAGAACACGAGGAACTGGTGGATCACGCCGCTGTGAACCACCGCGGCGTATCCCCAGGTGATCGTGACAATGTGCAGGGCCACCAGAATGATGGGCCACCCACCAATGGTTCGGTGCCACTTCACGAGACGGTCCTGACCAACGCTGCGTTCAAGGGCGGGAATGCGAATGACGAGCAGCACCATGAAGGCCATGCCGACGGCACCGGCCATGCCCGAGAGGCGCCCAATGACGTCGAGTATTC
Organism: Acidimicrobiales bacterium; assembly: GCA_036787185.1. GTDB lineage: Bacteria > Actinomycetota > Acidimicrobiia > Acidimicrobiales > RAAP-2 > RAAP-2. The sequence continues at coordinate 42,543 of DAIQPT010000005.1, forward strand.
CCGACGTACTTTGCAGCGAGGACTGCGAGTCTTGCGAGACGGCAAAGCCGAGCGCGAGGACAAAAAGTGCACTCGCCACAAGCAGCACAAGATTGCCTACCCACCGCTGCGGTGTTTTACGGCGACGCTCGGCGGCCTTGACCACGGTTGACGACCACGTCGGTTCGGTCATTCGTGAGGACAAGGTCGAGGAAGGCACGGCGCAACGCTAGTGACCCGACATAAGAAAATATGAAGAGAAGCCTGTGTTTCTTTGTGCCGGTCGCCCGATTCAGACGATTCGGTACCCCACGGCGAACATAATGCCGTAAATAATGCCCAAAATAGTGGCCAGGGTTATCAACTGGGACGAGGCAATCATGCGCACGCGGACCGGAATGGTGTCGAGAAGCGTCGCGAGGACGACATAGAGCGGGGCCAAAAAGACGACGAACCGGCCCAAGCTGGTCGTCGCCCCATTGCTGGTTGACGACGACAACACCAGGCCGAGCGTCAGCATCACGGTGGGTGGGATGAGCGACGGCTGACGGCGACACACCCAGGCACCCCCCAGGATGACGGCGACGCAAATGCCCCCGAGAAGCACGTCACCGGCAAAGTAGATCCGCAGTGACGCGGCAACGTGTGGTGCAAAGGTGTAGTGCGCGTCTCGGATGAAGGCGTGGAACGGATACGAGAGCTGATTGCGCCACACGGTTCGCTCGGCGCGCAGCATGATGAACGCGTTGGCGTAGCGAAGTTGGGAGTACAGGCAGTAGCCCAGAAATCCTGCCTCACTGACGAGTCCCCACCCGAGGGCTCGTGCCCATCCGCGGGCGTGGGGGTCACTCAGCAGAATGGTCAGTGCAAGGCACGGTCCAATGATGAGCCCTTGGGCGAGAATGCCACTCGCCACCCCGCCCAAAATGGCCGCCGCCGCCCACTTCTGCTGTGTCATGAAATACAGACTCCACGCGGTGAGTGCGACGAGGAGCGACTCGGGGTAGCCCGCGACCAAGAACAACGACAGTGGCCCCCAGGCGAAGAGCAGGGTGGCCGCATCGGATGAAGCGGCGCTGGCGTAGTGATCGCAGACTCGCAGCAATCCCCAAATGGCAATCCACGTGGCCGCCCAACTCAGCACCACGGTGGCGCCGGAGTAGCCAGCGAGTGGGGCCAGCAGCCGAACGAGGAGCGGGAAGCCGGGGTAGAACGCGTGGGAGGGGAGCGAAAAGTAGCCGTGCCGAGCAATATTGCTGTACCAGTTAGCGTCCCACCGGGTCAGGCTCGCTAACCAATTTTGTGGCGGGGTCACCCCAGTGGGCGGCTTGACGTAGTGCCGAATCAGCTGGGTCAGGGCCATGCCCGTCACGATGCGTACCGCCGCGATTATCAGGGCAATCGTAGGTCGATGAAACCAGGGGCGCGACGTCTTTCCGCGATGGGCTCCGGTTTGCATGCCGCCCAGTTTACGGTCGGTCCTTCGTCGAGCCTCGGTGAGCGGCCCATGTCACACGAGGGTGCGACAGTGGAACGATGAGTACTGCGAACCATAAAGCCTGCCCACTCTGTGGTGCCAAGGTGTTGCCGATTGTCTACGGACTCCCATCGGCCGATGCTTTTGAACGTGACGGCGAGGACCTCATCCTTGGAGGGTGCGTCGTTGGCACCCCGTGGAGCGACGCCCAATGGCAGTGTGTTGGTGTCGAGGGGCATCGATTTCTCCGCCGCGATCTGACCGAGTAAAGCATCCACCACACCCTGGCGTGTCTTTGGCAGTGTGAAAGGTCATGAACAGTGATCGACCGGCGGCCCCATTGAGTGAATGTCAGAATCGATTCGGCATCTTCCACGAGTGCCCCCACTGCGGCGGTGGGCTCACCCCCGAACATGCTCACTTCAAGTGTCGTTCGTGTGGGTGGCGCGACAGCTGCTGCGATTAGCGATTGACGCTTTCCGCGTTGACTCCGAAGTCGGGAGAGCGGTTCGCTAGGGTGGTGACAGCGAACCAGTGCATTCAAACGGTCACGGCAACGTGACTGGCGAATGGATAACGGAAGAGAAAGCACCATGAGCACCGCACTCGTCACCACTGGACGACTCCACGTTCTCGACACCGTCATGGTCGATGTCGCGCTCCACATTGACTCGTTGCCCGTGCGCGGCGGCGACGTGGTCGCCCACCAGCGTCTGGTCACTGCCGGCGGCGGCTTCAACGTCATGAGTGCCGCCACTCGGCAAGGGTGCACAGCGTTCTACGTGGGGCAACTAGGCGAGGGGGCCTTCAGCCGGGTGGCGCAAGAGTCGCTCAAGGCCGAGGGCATCGTCAATCTCGTGGCCCCCCATGGCCCCAAGGATCTCGGTGCCTGCGCCGTGCTCGTGGAGCGGTCGGGGGAGCGCACGTTCATCACCTCGCCGGGTGCCGAACTGACCTTGACGGCCGACGACCTCGCGGCCGTGGTGCCAGCACCAGGTGACGTCGTCTACGTCTCGGGCTACAACGTGGTGTACCCCGAAATCGCGACGATCGTCGTGGCGTGGCTCGACGGGCTGGGCGATGATGTCATCGTTGCATTCGACCCAGGGCCTCGCGTCGCCGACATTCCGCTCGACCTGCTGCGCCGTGTGTTGGCGCGGACGGACTGGCTGTTGTGCAACAACCTTGAGGCCTCGTACTTGACGCGTGCGCACAACGCGGCCCTGGCGGCACGAGCGCTCATGGCCCAGTGGGCACGGCGTGGCGTCGTCGTCCGCGATGGTGCGCGTGGGTGCGTCGGTATCGACGCCACGGGCGAGTACGTCATGCCCGGCTACGTGACCACTGTGGTGGACACCAATGGTGCGGGGGATGTGCACAATGGCGTGGTCCTCGCTGAACTCCTCGGCGGGGCCGAACTCGTAACCGCGCTCGATCGCGCGAACGCGGCCGCCTCGATAGCTATTTCAAGTTTTGGCCCGGCAACGTGCCCCTCACGATCGCTCGTGCTGGCGCGCGTCGCGCAGGGACACTAACGCTTAGCGTTCGCCGAGCTCTTCGCTCCACGCGGCCACGCGCAGGTCGCCCGAGGGCACCGTCCAGCGGAAGACGGGCTTGATGTCGAGAACGGGTGAGCCGTCGATGCCGTCAAGGCCACGCACGGTGATTGAGCGTTCGGTCACCGACTCAATGGCTACGGTGCTCAGCAGAATGCGATTAGGGCGGTCAATGTTGCGCTGCGCGAAGACGCCAACATCGGGCCAGTCGGTGTTGCCATGTGGGTGGCGGTGCCACGGCCCTGGCGGCACGTCCTGTGCCCAGTCGGCGAAGAAGACGATTTCGACGTGACTGAAGTCCTCGAGGCCGCGAAGCGACTCACTCGGGACGTCGCTCGCGAGCTCGACGGTGCTGACGACGTCAGTCCAGTTGTGGTCGAGTGCCTCAGAGCGCTCGTTGCGGATATAGGCGATGGCGCGAACGGGAAGATCCATGGACTCAATCTAGTCAAGAACCCCCGCGGGGATTCGTTAGAAGAAGCTGGCGCAGAGATCGTAAATGTCGCGAGGCACCTGGCGCTGACCGCCGGTGACACTCTCGAGCGGGGCGAGCTCAATGGCATTGCCACGTACTACCGGAATCGTGCCGAAGGACTTGTTGACGACGGCGTCGTAGGCCGCCGCGCCAACGCGCGTGGCCCAAATGCGGTCGTACGCGGTGGGGCTGCCACCACGCTGGAGGTGGCCCAGAACGGTGGTGCGAACTTCAAAGCCACCGTGCTCTTCGATGCGGTTGGCGAGGAAGTTGCCCACGCCACGCGAGGCCAGTCGCACGCCCCCAATACCCGTCGTGGGCACACCGTTCGCTTCGTGGCCGCCAAACATCTCCAGGTTGACCCCTTCAGCGATGACGACAATGGAGAAGCCGTATCCCGAGTTGCGACGGCGCGTGATGTGCGCGATGACGTCATCCATCGTGGTGGGGAATTCGGGGATCACGATGAGGTCAGCGCCGCCGGCGAGTCCACCCATTGCGGCGACCCATCCCGTGGCCCGGCCCATGGTTTCAACAATCATCACGCGGTGGTGCGACGCCGCGGTGGTGATTAGACGGTCGATTGATTCGGCGACGATCGACACGGCGGTGTCGAAACCGATGCAGTAGTCGGTGCCGAGCAGGTCGTTGTCGAGCGTCTTCGGGATGCCCACCACTGGGGCACCGCGTTCGGCCAGCCAGTGCGAGATGCTCTGGGTCCCGTCGCCACCGATTGCGACCAGCGCGTCGAGGTGGTCGCCAATGGCGGCCAGCACACGCTCGCGGCCATTGGGTGGGTCGTTGAGGTTGTAACGGGCGGTGCCCAAAATGGTGCCGCCGTCGCCAACGATGTAGTCAAGTTCTTTGTCGGTCAGGGCCGATGGCGAGTAGACGTCGCCAAGACCGGCCCAGCCGTTGGCAATGCCGATTACTTCGTGACCATCTCGCAGCGCCATGTGGCCGAGGCCGCGAATTGCCGCGTTAAGGCCGGGGGCGTCGCCGCCGGCAGTGAGAACACCTATGCGCATTACTAAATCACCTTGCTGCTCGTCGTTCCCCCGCTCTTCATCATAGAAGACGCTTCGGGAAATTTTTTCTGCATTCGCTTGTGGAATGGGGCGCAGCATCGGTGGTCCGCCCAAATGAATTCTTCCATTGTGTCACCAAAAGTTAACCCAAACATCGCTTTCACTTCACCTTGCGGACAACGGCTGGTGACCCGAGGGATTTAGTCTGCTGATAGGTCAATCGCGACGCGGAAACCACGTCGTCCAAAGGAAGAGCCCATGGAACACCTTGACACCACTGAGAAAACCCTCTCGACCGACAGCGTGATGAACAAGCTCGAGGCAGCCGTGGCCAATCGCGGCCCCGCCGCCATGAGCCTGCGCAATGTTGCCGTCGCCTTCAACGGCCGCACCGCGGTGCGCGACTGCACCTTCGACGTTGCGAAGAACCGGGTCACCAGTCTGATTGGTCCGTCGGGTTCAGGTAAGACCACCTTGCTGCGCGCACTCAACCGCATGCACGACCTCACGCCCAGTGCCAAGGTCACCGGTGAGATTCTTCTCGAAGGTACCGACATCTACCGTGGCGACATCACCGTGAATGAGCTGCGCAGTCGCGTGGGCATGGTCTTCCAGCGGGCCAATCCATTCCCCACGATGTCGATCTACGACAACGTCATTGCCGGCCTTCGCTTGACCGGCAAGCACAAGAAGTCCGAGCTTGATGACGCTGTCGAGCAGTCGCTGCGCGGTGCCGCATTGTGGGACGAAGTCGAGAATCGGCTGAAGTCGGCGGCGACCGGTCTTTCCGGTGGTCAGCAGCAGCGCCTGTGCATCGCCCGTGCCCTGGCGATGAAGCCGGAAATCTTGCTGATGGACGAGCCCACGTCGGCGCTGGACCCCGTCGCGACGCTGCGTATCGAAGAACTGATGGCGGAGCTCCGCAAGGACTACACCATCATCATTGTGACCCACAACATGCAGCAGGCGGCACGCATCTCCGACGACTGCGCTTTCTTGTTGATGGGCGAGGACCGTGCCGGTGAGCTCATTGAGTTCTCAACGACCGAGAAGATCTTCAACGATCCCAAGGACGCGCGCACCCTCAACTACACGCTCGGCCGCTTCGGTTGATACGCCGTCCAGCCGAGCTGGACGAGATCAGTTGACGTTGACTTCTCGCAAGTCACCGTCGTCGACGTTGAAGACGAAGCCACGAACTTCTGTCGTGTCAACGAATGGGCTCCGGCGAAGCGTCTCGACCGTCTGACGAACGTCCGCGTCGACATCTGAGTACGCCCCGAGGTGGAACGGTGCGCGCACACCGAAGGCTTCTTCGAGTTCGGCCTGCAGCGCGTTTTCTTCGAAGGTCTCCAAACCACAGCGGGTGTGGTGAATCACCATGATTGAGCGCGTGCCCAGGAGGCGCTGACTCAACAAGAGCGATCGAATGGCGTCGTCGCTGGCGAGTCCGCCCGCGTTACGAATCAGGTGGGCTTCGCCGAGGTCGAGTCCGAGTGCGCCGAAAAGGTCGAGACGAGAGTCCATGCACGTCAGCACCGCAAGGTGCAGTTGTGGGGCCGTGGGCAGTTCCCGGTGGCCGTGGCCTGCCACGTAGGCGCGGTTGTGGGCGAGGAGGTCGTCGATAACGGTCATACTCGTATCATAAAGAGCAAATCGGACTACGTAACAGGGGGGCGACGATGGAGCACAGCCACAACATTCGAGAAGAACTCCGCGGTCCCGCGTTGGAGCTTCGAGCACTGATCCCTGATGTCCTTCGGTCTTTCGCGCAATTATCAACGGCGGCGATGGCCCCCGGCGCATTACCGACGAGTACCAAGGAGTTGCTGGCGCTGGTCATTGCCGCGACGCGCGAGTGTGACGGGTGCATCGTGGCCCACACCCGTGGCGCACTGCGTGCGGGTGTGACGCGACAGGAGATCGCCGAGGCGATGGGCGTCGTCATTGCCATGAACGGAGGTCCCGGCACGGTGTGGGGCCCGCGAGCACTGCGGGCCTATGACGAGGCCGTGGCCGACCGCGCCTCGGGGGCACAAAGCACGACGGACACGGCAAACTAGAGAGATGGAACTGACCGAACAAGAACGTGGTACTCGTCTCAAGGCCCTGCAGGCGCTGCTCGACATGATGCGCCCAGCAGTGCAGGCCGACGGCGGTGACCTTGTCCTCGTTCGTGCCGACGTCGAGACCGGTGTAGTGGAAGTGCAGTTGGGCGGCGCTTGTTCGAGTTGTGCCATTTCGACCGACACCCTGCAGGGTGGCGTCACGCGCATTCTGAAAGATCGTCTGTCGTGGGTCACCGAAGTCATCGGCGGCCTTGACGACACGATTGACCCCGAGGCCTCAACGGCGCTCGGTGTCGGTGGCTACGTGCCGCGGTATCGCTCGCTCTAATCGCGCGTGCATCGCGTTTCTTCTAGGTTGGTAGCCAGCAACGGCGCACGAGGCCCGTGGCGCGACGGAAAAGGTGGCTGCGGTGGCTGACGTGAATCACGCTCCGCCCGAGGCCCGTTCCGGTTCACCCGCCGCGCCCGGCAAGCTACGCATCGCCTTTTTGGTCTATCGCGGCCACCCCCAAGTTGGTGGGCAAGGCGTGTACACGAATCACTTGACGCGAGAGCTCGTACGGCTGGGTCACGCCGTTGAAGTCTTTTCAGGACCACCGTGGCCCGAACTGGATTCGTCGGTGGGCTTCACACCGGTGCCCAGTCTCGATCTCTACCGCGAGCCCGACCCGTTTCGCACCCCACATCTGAGTGAATTTCGCTCACGGGCCGACGTGATGGAGTTTTTGACACTACGCATGGGCGGCTTTGGTGAGCCTCAGGCCTTCGGCATGCGGGTCAAGAAGCTGCTGCGCGCGCGACGTGGTGACTTCGACATCATTCACGACAACCAGTGTCTGGCCACCGGCATCCTCGATCTCTACTACGACGGGTGGCCGTTGCTCGAGACGCTTCATCACCCCATTACGGTCGACCGCCGCATTGCGGTGGCCCACGCACCCACGTGGCT
>DAIQPT010000035.1:0-12071 GCA_036787185.1 Acidimicrobiales bacterium
CGCTTTGAACGCTCGGTCTACGACGTCCTGCTCAACGACGTGCCCATGGTGGACATTGTCGAACCAACTGGCTTCACCAACCTCTTCGTGGCGCCCGCCACCCTGGACCTCGCCGGTGTGGAGCAAGAGCTCACCACGGTGTTGTCTCGCGAACTTCGGCTCAAGCGGGCCCTGGAGTCCGTCGAGGGCGACTTCGACTACGTCTTTATTGACTGCCCTCCTAGCCTGGGGCTGATCACCATTAACGCCTTTGCCGCCGCTACGGACATCATGGTGCCCGTGCAGGCCGAGTTCTACGCCCTCGAGGGTCTGACCCAGCTACGCTCAATTATCGAGCTGGTCCGCCGGAATCTCAACCCCACCCTGCACATCTCCAAGGTGGTCCTCACGATGTACGACTCACGCAACACCCTGGCTCAGGACGTGGCTATCGAAGTTCGCCGTCACTTCCCCAACGAGCTCTGCAACACCAAGATCCCTCGGACGGTCCGTTTGGCCGAGGCCCCCTCACACGGTCAGCCCATTACGACCTTTGATCCCACCTCCCGTGGGGCGAAGGCCTACCGGGCATTAGCACAGGAGATTATCAATGGCTAGGAAAACCGGACTCGGCAAGGGCCTGGGTGCCTTGATCCCCGATAACAACGTTCCTGAGGACGTGGTTGAAGCTGTGGTGAGCACGGGCCCGCTACGCGAGGTGGTCATTACCTCCATCGTGCCGAACCAGTACCAGCCTCGTAAGTCGTTCAACGACGAGAGCCTCCAGGCTCTGGCCTCCTCCATCGCCGAGTTGGGCGTTCTGCAGCCCATCATCGTCCGCCCCCACGACACCACTGAGGGCATGTACGAGCTCATCGCCGGTGAGCGTCGCTGGCGTGCCGCCAAGCTGGCTGGTCTCGAAACCGTGCCGGTCCTGGTCCAGGATGACGTCAACGACCGCCTGTCACTAGAAAAGGCCGTTGTGGAAAACCTCCACCGCGTGGACCTGCACCCACTGGAAGAAGCTGCCGCCTACCAACAGCTGATCGACGAGTTCCACCTGACGCACGAGCAAGTTGCCGTGCGCGTCGGCAAGTCGCGTGCTCAGATCACCAACACCCTGCGCCTGCTCCAACTGGGCGAAGCCGCTCAGTTGGCTCTGGCTAATGGGCAGATCACCGCCGGACACGCTCGCGCTCTTCTGGCGATTCCAATGGCGCCGGACCAGTCCGACCTCGTCGCTCGCGTTATTAAGAACGAGATGTCGGTGCGTGCGACAGAAGAGGCGGTCAAGGCCGTACTCGAGCCGAAGCCCCTGGAGCCCACCGGCACCGCGCCCGCCGACCGTCCTGCCCAGCCACGTCTGCGTCCGGTGCCGGACCCCACCGTCGCCGAGCTGGAACAGCTTCTCGAGGACTACCTCAGCACCCGCGTGCACGTGGACCTTAAGGGACGCAATGGCCGTATCATTATTGACTTTGCGGACCTTGACGACCTTGAGCGCATCTACATTGCGATCAGCCAGGTGCGCTAAGTCTCAACCTTCAACCTAACCTTCGACTTGAAGTTATCCCCAACCTGTGGATTAAGTTGTGGGTTGAACGTTTTTCTCGGTGAAACCCCTGAAATAATGGGGTTTTTGAAGCCAGTTGGCTGTTAACAACAGGCTTAGAGCGCGAAGAAGGCGCGGAGCCTGTTGCCGATGATCTCGGCGATCGTTGCCGCGACGGTTTCCGACAGCACACCGTGTTCGATAAACAGCGTCGTCATTTTGGTTTCACGTAATACCGGGAGGGCCATTCCGGTCACCTGAAGGCGCACATCAGCATTCGACGTGGCCAAATCAGCGGCCAGAACGCTGGCAAGGCGCTCACCCTGCCGTGAGTACGAGCGATAGCTGGACCAATAGTGGAGATGAACTCCCTCTAGGTCATCAACTTGTGAGATAACTACCACTCCGACGGCGTCACTGGCGTTGGCGTAGGTGGCGAGTTCTTCGACCTGGAGCCCATCACCAGTCCGGTTAATCACGGTGGCGGGAAGATGAGCAGACAGTGTGGTCGCGAGCGGACCAGTGCCGGCGAGGACCAGCGGGCCACTGGCCGTGTGCGGTTGGCCATCAACGACTTCGTTGATCAGGGTGCGCTCGCCGGTCGTTGGGGCGACACGCGTGAGCTCGCTCAACGTGCGGCGGGTCAGCGTGCCGTCGACCGTCAGTCCACAGTTGTGCTGAAAGTCGCTCAGCGCGTTGTGCAGGAGTGGCCCAAAGACGCCGTCGATGCGACCGGGGTTGAACCCCAACTGCGACAAGCGGACCTGCAAGTCTGCGACGTCGTCACCCCGTAAATAGGGCGTGGTCAGGTATAACAGTCGTTGTCCGAGCTGCCAGCCCGCCTCAACCAGTCGTTGCCAGGTGGCGGTGTCAACGATGCCCGTGACAGCCAGACCTCGTGACCGCTGAAAACCTTCAACCAGCGAGGTGGTGGCGTCATCGAAGACGTCTCCGTCGGGCGTTATGCCGAGGCCGAGATGGTAGAGGCGATCGTGCAGCTCACGGACGTGGGCGCCGACGTCGCCGAGGTGGAGTTCGGGCGTGGGCAGAGCGGGTTAGAGGCTCGCGGTGATTTCCTGCAGCAGCGCGCCCTTGGGCTTCGCGCCGACCAGGCGGGCAACCACTTCACCGTTCTTGAACAGCAACAGGGTGGGGATGCTCATCACCGAGTACTGCGTGGCGGTCGCGACGTTAACGTCGACGTCCAGCTTGGCAATGGCGAACTTGTCGGCTTGCTCGACGGCGAGTTCTTCGAGAATGGGGGCAATCATCTTGCAGGGACCGCACCATTCGGCCCAGAAGTCGACCAAAACAGGCTTGTCAGAGGCGCCGATCACTTCGTTGAAGGTGGCGTCGGTCAGGGTGGTGATGTTCTCGCTCATGCGTTCCTCCGGAAAATGCGTCGGTATGAGTGACGCACTTCCACCTTAGCGAGCGCGACTACAGACCTTGCGCTTCTAACCAGCGTTCGGCGTCGATAGCGGCAATGCAGCCCGACCCGGCGGAGGTGATGGCTTGACGGTAGACGTGGTCCTGCACGTCGCCGGCGGCGAAGAGTCCGTCAATGGAGGTGTAGGAGCCGGGGCCAGTGCGGACGTAGCCGCCCTCTTCCAGTTCTACGTCGTTCGTCACGAGTGAGGTGTTGGGGACGTGACCAATGGCCACGAAAATACCCGTGACGTCGAGGGTGCGCTCCTCGCCCGTCAGGGTGTCGCGCAGGCGCATGCCGCTCACGCGGTCGTCGCCGAGTACCTCAACGGGCTGGGAATTCCAAGCAAATCGGATCTTTTCGTTCGCAAATGCCCGTTCCTGCATGATCTTGGAGGCGCGGAGCGTGTCACGACGGTGGACGACCGTGACGGAGGAGGCGAAGCGGGTCAGGAACAAGGCTTCTTCCATTGCCGAGTCACCACCACCGACGACGGCGATGTCCTGTCCGCGGAAGAAGAACCCGTCACAGGTGGCGCAGGTGGAGAGTCCGTGGCTGAGCAGGCGCTCCTCGCCGGGGATGCCCATCATGAGCGAACGGGCACCGGTGGCGAGAATGACGGTGTCGGCCGTGATCGAGGGTTCGACGTCGTCGGTGAGCCACGCGCGGAAGGGGCGGACGGTCGTGTCGAGCTTCTGCACCTTGGTCACGCGGAGGTCGGCGCCGAAGCGGGCGGCCTGGGCGCGCATGTTGGCCATGAGCTCCGGACCGGTGATGGCCTCAGGAAAACCTGGGAAATTCTCGATTTCGGTAGTCAGCATGAGCTGGCCGCCGGGCTGATCGGTGGTCGAGGAGGGCTCCCCCTCAATCACGATGGGGTTGAGCTGGGCGCGCGCGGTGTAGATGGCGGCGGTGAGGCCCGAGGGGCCCGAACCAATGATGAGAACGCGGGTGTGGGTCATGACGACCTTTCGGTGACGGGGCGACGCTTGCGCCAGATGAGGAGGCCGGCCACGACGAAGAGGAAGCCCACCACGAGGTAGCTCACCCAGACGTAGCCCTGGAAGATAAAGACATCGCTGAAGCGAATCAGTCCGATGGTGCCGGCCACCAGAATGACCAGACCGAGGCTGAGCAACAGCAGACCAAAGGCCAGGTAGCGGGTGAAGACCAGCAGTGGGCGAATGACGCGGTCGTGGACAGTGTCCAGCACGAGATCGAGGCCACCAAGCAGGCGGTCTACGGGATCTTGTCGGTCGCGGTCGGGTTCCACGACCATCAACTTACTAGCGTGCGTCTCTCTACGCTTCGAGCCAAGTCACGCCGATGAGACCGGGGCCACCGTGCGTGCCGACGGTGGGACCAATGTCGGCCAGAATCAGCGGGTGCGCCACCGGAATCTCGGCCAGCATTGCGGTGAGCGTGGCGACCTCGGGGGAGTTGGCGTGCACCACGCTGATGCGCGAGAGCGGCTGGTGCTGCGCGGCGGCCTCAACCAGTGCCCGCAGGGCCTTGGTGGTCGTGCGCTGGCGACCGGCCTCGGTGACCAATCCATCCTTGAGGCGCAGCAACGGCTTAATTGCGAGCACCTGGCCAATGAGGGCTTTCGCGCCACCGATACGACCACCCTTAATCAGATGTTCGAGGGTGGCGAGCATGGCCTCGACGCCGACCTTGTCGGGCAGGGTGCGCGCGAGTGCGACGAGCTCGTCGAAGTCGGCGCCGGCCTGGGCCCGCTCCGCTAACTCAATAGCGAGAAGACCCTGGGCCATCGACACCGCACGACTATCCAGGACAAAGACCGGAATGCGGTCGAATCCCTCGGCGGCTAGTCGGGCCGACTCGAAGGTGGCCGAGAGGGCGGCAGAAATTGTGACCACGATGATGCCGGTGGCACCACCGTCAGCCGCGGCTTCGTAAGCGGCGAGGAAGGCGCCGGGTGACGGGGCGGCCGTTTCGGGCAGGCTCGGTGCGGCGGCGCAGCGCTCCCAGAACTGAGCGGGGCTCAGCGTGACGCGGTCTGTGAACTCCTCGTCGCCAAAGCGAATCGAGAGTGAGACGAGACCGATGTTGAGGCGCTGGCGCCAATCGTCGGGGATGTCACATCCACTGTCACAAAGAATTGAAATAGATCCCACGGCTCCCCCTCAGAAAAACTGGTTAAGCCTTACACGTTTCGCGAGCGATTACCGCGACGCTGGGCCACGACGGTGCCCCCCAGAAAAGAGCCCACGCCGACCAGGCCCGCCGCTGTGGCCCGCACCAGCAGGCCGATGCCACTGGTAAAGGTGAAGCCGGCGTAGACAATGGCTGTGACGAGGCCGGCACCGAGGCTCAGAATCGTCGCTCGAGCCACCGCCTCGTTGAGGAGTCCGGGGAGCACGCGCACACCGTGGCGCACGAGTGCCGCCACCGCCACCGCCGCGCTGAGTGAGTAGGCGAGGCTGACGCTCGCGGTCAGGCCGGCCATCGAGTGTCGACCCAGGGCGAGGCACAGCACGATCGTGAGGCCGTTTTCAATGACGTAGAGGACGAAGACGTCGCGAGCGTGTTGCATCGCCTGCAGCCCACGGACGCAGAGTTGAAAGAGGGTAAAGCCCGGCAGTCCGGCCGCGAGAATGGCCAAGACGTTGCCCACGAGCAGTGAACTCGTCACGCGATCGTGATTGAGCAGCACACCGACAATTGGTTGCGAGAGCACGATGAGCCCGATGCTGCACGGGATGATGATGACCAGCGACTGGCGCAAACCGGTGGCCAGTGATCGACCGAGTCCGACGGTGTCATCGTTGGTGGCGAACATCGCCAGCTGTGGCGTGAGCACACCCAGCACCGAGACCACCACGACGGCGTAGGGCATCTGCATGAAGGACCAGCCGTAGGTGTAGGCACTGACGGGGCCGCTGCCACCTGACGCGAAGGCGATTGCGAGCAGGACGTAGAGCGAGGCCTGGTTAGTCAGCACCACACCGAGGGTCCAGCTCCCGAGTCGACCGACGGCCTTCACCGCGGGGTCGGCCAGGTCGAAGCGGAACTGCAGTCGGCCAAGGTCGTGCCGGGCCAGTGAGGGCACCATGATGAGGAACTGCACCGCCACGCCCGCCGTGGTGCCGAGTCCCAGCCACATCAGTGTCGACGAGTTGGAGAGCGCGGTGACCGACGGCGACGGGGCCACCAGGTGGAACCAGATCAGCACCACGATGCACACGATGTTGTTGGCGACGGGGGCCCACGATCCAACGGCGAACTTGTTGCGAATGTTCAACAGTGCCGTGGCAATACCGATGATGCCGTAGAAGAAGATTTGCGGGGCGAACCACCGAAGAAACTGCGTCGCCACTACCCGTTGCTGTGACAGTTCGAGTGCGCCGCGAGCGGTGGCGGTGTGCTGGAGCATGGTGAAGCCGTCAATGATCCACGGGGCGCACACCCACGACACCAGCGTGGCGCCGAGCAGCACGAGGAGCGAGGCGGTGACCACACTGGAGATGGACTTCCACGCCTTGCGTTCCCCCTCGAGCGTGAGGCGCTCGACGAAGACGGGGATAAAGGTGGCGCTGAGAACGCCGCCGAGCACGATGTCGAACAACATGTTGGGCACGGTGTTCGCGAGGTTGAAGGCGTCAGCGAGCGGGGTGAAGCCGAGGACCCACGCGAGGACCAGGACCCGCAAGAGACCGGTGCCTCGTGACAGGACCGTCCCGCTGGCCATGGAGAGAATACGGCGCTGGTGCAGGCTGCTCACGCGCTGTGCTTGCCCTTCGAAGTTCGTCGGTGGGTGCGAATCCACCACAGGGCGAGCACCAGGAGCGACCCACCACTCAAGAGGTAGCCAACGACCGACGTACCGGCCACGCGCACCAAGACGGCGGTGTGCGCGAGGACGACCGCCCCATTGGGCGCCGTGAGGTAGATCTGCATCGTGACGTTGGAGCCCCACGCGTGACGCAGCGGCACGCGAATGGCCGTTGTTGGTGACGCAAGGGTCGCGGCGAAGACCGGTCCCTTGGTGAACGAGAGCGAGTTGGCCACCACGTGAACGAGCACCGTCATGGTGTAGTGCGCGTGGCTTTCGATAGTGATCGGCAGGGCGGTGCCCTGGCTCGTGAGGGTCACGGTGGAGTTGTCGATGGTGAAGAGACCAAATTGGTGGTGCAGCACGGCCCGGGCCGCATCAATAACACTCTGCCGCTGGTCGGCTGCGCCGCTCATCGCAGTGGTGGCCACCGTGGCGCCCAGGTACGAGGCCATCGGAGCACTGGCCACACCCATGCCGAACGACTTTTCCTGACTCAGAAGCACCGCCAACGACTGCACGTTCTGGCTCGACCACGCGGGGCTGTTGCTCGTCGCGAGCGACCACGAACGGGTGATGCCATTGGAGCCAATGAGCGATGGGGCAAAGGAGCTGACCACGGGGGTCAACCGAAGAAACGGTGACTGCTGCGCCCCGCGAACGAAGTCGGCAACAAAGGGCGCCCCTACCGTTGACGTGGTCAGCACAATGGGCACCGTGCGCACGGCCGCGTCGTTCGGGGCGTCAAAGTGCAAGAAGGCCAGTGTGCCCAGGGCCAAGGCCGCTCGTTGGGCCGGAGCGATGGCGGCGTTGCTCACGAGGTCCGACAGCTCGCTGTCAGTAGCCAGGACGGTGGCTGACGTGCCGCTCGCGAGTTCGGGAGCCCCCCACGACAGGGTGGCGGCGGGGTCCGGCGCAAGGGCCGAGTCCGAGAGGAGGACGCGCGTGTGGCCGAGTGCGGCGACGGCCTGCACGTCAGCGGCGGTCGGAGCACCTCGCAGCCACAGCACGGGGGCCGCCGCTCGCGTCGTGAGTGTGCCGAGCGCAGCGCTACTGAGTGAAAACTGGAGGGCGAGCGCGCCGCGCAGTGATCCGTTGGCGAGGTTCGCGTAGTCAATGGCCGGCGGCGGTGCCACCAGTGGTGTCTTGGTGCGCTGCTTAAACAGCGCCGTGAGCGCCTGCCGCCAGAGTGGTGTTGATGTCGACAACTGGTCGAGGGTGGCGTAGTTGATGCCAACAGCGACGGGCACGGTTGGGTACCCGCGGAGGGCGCGCAAGGTGGCCACGGTGAGGTTGTTGGTGGTCGACGCGGGCGTAACGTCGGCGAGCAGGGCCACGTGGAGCGGTTGCAGCACTGATGAAACGTGAACGGCTACGAGTGACCACAAAGAGGTGGTCCCTGCGGCACTCGACGACTGGTAGCGCAAGGGGAAAACCCCGTCGCACGACGATCGCGCACAGGGCAGCATCAGCACCGGGCGTCCGCAGGCGGGGGTGGCCGACGCGCCGCGAGGCACTAATTGGACGGTGACCAGCCGCGACGCCGGTGTGCAGGTTGTTGAATACAGGGTGGTTGCCGCCACCGGGGCGTCGCCGTCACTGTGGCCGGCGAGGAGTGGTGCGAGCTGTCCTCGATTGGCGAGCGCGGGATAGAGCGTGACGGTAACGCTCGACGTGCCGCGGGGATAACTGAGGGCGACGCCGAGGTCGGCGACGTTCCCGTGCATGGTGGCAGTGGCCGTCTGTGCGAGCAGGGTCAGGGTGGTGCTCGACGACGGGGACGTGGAAGCCAGCGCGGCCGAAGGCCACGTCACCGTTGCGAGGCCGAGGAGTACGACGCCAAGCGCCCGCCACCAGGTCGAAAATCGGTGGAACATGCTTCTCTAAGGCTACCCGTCACCACTCTGCGTCTAGAGGCGCCCGCTAGCGTTGAAGGAAGTGACCGCTCTGGATGACATTTCGACACGCCTCGCGGGACTCGCCGAGTGGGCGACGCCCCTCGTTGACGCATTCGACGCCGCCGGCTTCTCGCTCTACGCCGTTGGTGGCTCGGTGCGCGACGCCTTGCTCGGGGTGACCAAGGACGACTTCGAGATCGACTTCACGACCAACGCTCGCCCCGACGACATCGCCGCGCTGATGAAGCCGGTGTGCACCGGACTCTGGGAGCAAGGCCGTTCCTTCGGCACTATTGGCGGCATTCTCAAGGCCAATGGCCTCAAGGCCGAAATCACGACGTTTCGTTCTGAGGCCTACGTTGACCACTCCCGCAAGCCCGCGGTGGAGTGGGGAGACTCCCTCGAGGCTGACCTAAGTCGCCGCGACTTCACTATTAACGCCTTGGCTCTCGACGTCATTGGGGTGTCGCGAGCCCCCGAACAGAACGTTTTCGACTTCTTTCACGACTATTTCGGTGGCCTGGCTGACCTTCACAATCGCCGGCTCCGCGCGCCAATTGACCCGATGGTGCTGTTCAACGACGATCCGTTGCGGATGTTGCGGGCTGCTCGCTTCGCTGCCCGCTTCTACCTCGGCATCGACCCCGAGCTCGAGGCCGCGGCGGTCGCCCTGGCGCCAAAGATTGCCATTGTGAGCGAGGAGCGGATTCAGGGCGAGCTCGACCTGCTCATGCTGACCGAGATGCCCTCGATTGGCCTCGACTTCATGGTGCGCACGGGGCTGGCCGATTCGTTCTTCCCCGAACTGCCGAAGCTGCAGCTCGAACAGGACCCGATTCATCATCACAAGGATGTGCTCAAGCACACGTGGGCCGTCGTCGACAAGACCTCGCCGCGTCTGCGTCTGCGCTTGGCGGCGTTGTTTCACGACATCGGCAAGCCCCCCACACGCGAGATCACGCCCGACGGGGTGACGTTCCGGTTCCACGAAGTGGTCGGAGCGAAGATGACGCGCAAGCGCATGACGGCGCTCAAGTACTCGAAGCAGATGATTGACGATGTGAGCATGTTGGTCGAACTGCACCTGCGCTTCCACACGTACAAGCTCGGCTGGAGCGACGCTGCGGTGCGTCGCTACGTGCGCGACGCCGGCCACCTGCTCGAAGACCTGAATGAACTAACGCGCTGTGACTGCACGACCCGCAACGCGCGCAAGGCGGCTGAGCTCGATCGTCGCATGGACGACCTCGAAGCGCGCATTGTGACGCTCAAGGAACAAGAAGACATCATGAACCAGCGCCCCGCGCTCGATGGAGCGGAGGTCATGGCGCTGCTCGGACTATCCCCCGGCCGCGAGGTGGGGCAGGCCCTGGCCTTCTTGCTCGATATTCGTCACGAAGAGGGTGAAATCTCCAAGACCGAGGCGACCTTCCGGCTTCGGGAATGGTGGGAAGAGCAACAGGGCTCCTAGCCCCTCCCACTAACTTGCAATTTACAAGTTATAGTGATGGCAAGACCTCGCCACTGGCGGCGGGGCCAACCAAGGAGCGAACAATGGGCGACAAAGTACTGGTAACGGGCATCGGTGGCTACATCGGCCAGCACGTGGCGGCTGAACTACTGCGACAGGGGTACGCCGTTACCGGCACTGTGCGGGCCCTCGGCCGATCCCAGACAATTTCCGCTGCCATCGGGGCAGTCGCGCCGACCGACAATCTCTCGTTCGTGGCAGCCGATCTCCTCAGTGACGCCGGCTGGGATGAGGCCATGGCCGGATGCCGTTACGTGATGCACGTCGCGTCGCCCTTCGTGGTGGCCGAGCCGAAGGACGAGAACGAACTGATCACCCCCGCCGTGTCGGGGACGCGTCGCGTGCTCGAAGCGGCCAAGCGGGCTGGTGTTCAGCGCGTGGTCGTAACGTCGTCCATTGTTTCGATGACGGCCGGTATGCCTAGTGGTCGCTACGGCACCGACGCCTGGAGTGACGTCACCGCACCCATCGGTGCCTACGCCAAGAGCAAGACGCTGGCCGAGCGCGCCGCGTGGGACGTGGCCAGTGACGGCTCGATCGAAGTGGTGGCCATCAACCCGGGCTTCGTGCTGGGCCCACCGCTGGGGACACCCGGCGATGGACAGAGTGTGTCAATTGTTCGCGACATGATCTCCGGCAAGTTCCCCATGGTGCCCGACGTGGCCATGGGCATGGTCGATGTTCGAGACGTGGCACGACTCGAAGTGGCCGCCCTCACCGCGAACGGCGCTGCGGGCCACCGCTTCATTGCCGCGAGCGCCGAGCCGGTGGCCATGGGCCACCTGGCCGCGGTGCTTCGGGGGGCCGGCTTCAAGAAGGCCCCGTCACGGAAGGCCCCCAATGTGGCCATCAAGCTCATGGGACTCTTTGACCCCGAAGTCAAGGCCATTGCTGCCCAGCTCGGCGTGCGCGTGGCCTACGACAACACGGCCACGTTCGAGGTGCTGGGTTGGCAGCCAACGCCACTCGAGACCACGTTTGTCGACATGGCGACGGCACTGGCAAAGTAGAAGTTATGGTGCCGAACGACAGTGAGCAGACAGTCGAGTGGCGATCGCTCTGTCCTATTGCGTCCGGTCTCGACATCGTCGGTGACAAGTGGTCACTCCTGATTGTCCGCGACCTCCTCGTGCACGGTACCCGGACCTACTCACAGTTCGGCGAGGCACCCGAGAAGATCTCGACCAACATCTTGGCCGCCCGTTTGGCGTGGTTGACCGACGTCGACATCCTTGAACGCGTGCATCCCAAGCAATCCGCCCGCAACAACGCCTATCAGCTCACCGCGCGAGGCCAGGCGTTACGCCCGGTCCTCGAGGCACTGGGGCACTGGTCGTACGAGCAGTTGCAGGACGAGCACCCACGCATCCTGAGCCTTTAAACAACAATGCCCCTCGCCTTCGCGAGGGGCATTGTTGTGAGGCAACCTTACGGCCAGACAGGGTTCTCACCACCGGCGGCGAAGGACTCCACCATGTTGTGGGCGACGTCGTCGTGGAACTGCACGGGCGGCGACTTCATGAAGTAGGCGCTTGGTCCCAGGATGGGGCCACCGACACCGCGGTCGAGAGCGACCTTGGCGCAGCGTACGGCGTCGATGATGACACCGGCGGAGTTGGGTGAGTCCCAGACTTCGAGCTTGAGTTCGACGTTGAGAGGCACGTCACCGAAGTTGCGACCCTCCATGCGGATGTAGGCCCACTTGCGGTCCTTGAGCCATGGCACGTGGTCACTTGGTCCGATGTGCACGTCGTCAGCGTGGAGGGTGTAGTTCTCCAGCTGCGAGGTCACGGCCTGGGTCTTGGAGACCTTCTTCGACTCGAGGCGGTCGCGGTCGAGCATGTTCTTGAAGTCCATGTTGCCACCAACGTTGAGCTGGTAGGTGT
>DAIQPT010000036.1:0-12025 GCA_036787185.1 Acidimicrobiales bacterium
GAGAGCGACAGGTTCGTCATGAGTTCGTTCTCGGCATAGGCGACGAGGCGATTGACCTCTGCGTCAATTACTTCGTCGTTTTTGACGACCCGTTTGGCCAGTTCTCGGTCGCCTGACAACAAGGCGTGGGTGGCCTCGGCAATCGCCTCGCCCACCAGCGCGAAGACGTGGATAACGCTCGTCTCCATGTCCGGCGGGAGAGGTGTCACGGAGGCACCATCGATTGCGGGAGTGAAGAGGCGGTGCATAGTCCGACATTAACACGACGTCACAGGTGGTCTCTATGGTGGGGTGGTTACCAAAGGAGGACCTCGTGGTCATCGCTGCCCTGATTATCGGTTTGCTTCTCGGTGTTGGTCTTGGCGCCTTCATTGCCCGTCGAGGCGCGACACCCGCTTCGTCCGACGCCGCCGTTTTGCGCGCGCAGTTGGACGCCGCACTCGAGGCGAAGGAAAAGGCGGAGGCCGACGTCACTGCGATTCGTCAGCGCGCCGACGAGGAACGCCGCGAGCTCATGAACGTGCTCGATACGCGCTTTGTTGCGACCTCGCAGGAAGTACTCGACACCGTCGTGCGGCGCTACCAAGAGCACCAGGACGAAGTCGCGGCGGCGCGCGACACTTCACTTCAGTCTCGTCTGGATCCACTTAAGGAGATGCTCGGCAAGTACGAAGCCAAGTTGCAGACCTATGACGAGGAGCACCGGAAGGCTCTGCAGGACGTGCGGACGCGAGCGGACGAACTTCTCTCGTGGCAAATTGCCGCTGCCAACGCCACGACACGCCTCAACCAGTTACTTGGCCGCAGCGACGCTCGAGGCCGTTGGGGTGAAGTGCAACTGGCCAACGTGTTGCAGGCGTCGGACCTGACGGAGGGAATCGACTTTGATCTCCAGTCCAGCGGTACCGCGGACGGTGGACAGCGTCAGCGACCCGACTGCATTTTGCACCTGCCGAATGACACCCACATCGTTATCGACGCGAAGTTCCCCTTCGATGCGTTTGAAGCGTCACTCGCGGCCGCGACCCCCGAGGAAGCGGCGCCCTATCGGGCAGATCACGCCAAGGCCCTGCGCTCCCACGTGAAGGCCCTCAGCGGTAAAAACTATTGGGAGCGCCTCCCGTACACGCCGCGCTTCACGGTGTGCTTCGTCCCCAGTGACGCAGCCCTGAGCGCGGCCTTTGACGCGGACCCGTCGCTCTACGACTACGCCACGCAGCTTGGTGTGCTGATTGCCGGCCCGACCAACCTGCTCGCCTTGCTGTGGTCCGCGAAAATGGTGCTGCAGGAGCACCGTCAACTCGTAAACGCCGAAGAGATTCTGAAAACGGCATCACGGTTGCCCGACCTGATCCGCAACGTGGTGGACCCGATCGCCAAGATGGGTAAGGCGCTGAGCACGGCGACTGATCACTACAACCAGTTGGTTTCGAGTGTCGAAACGCGCTTGGTGCCAGCAGCGCGCAAAGTGCAGCGGCTGGGCGTTGGCACCAATGCCAAGGAGATGCCCGAGTTGTCTACGGTGGACAAGGCGCCAACGCCACTGGCGTATGAGCGCTGGGGTGTTGATCCCACGAACCATGACCTCGCCCTGTCGAGCGAGGTCTGGGATGTGGACGAGGTCGAATTCCCCGAAATCACCGAGGGCAACACGGGGGAGTGATGCGTCGGTAAGACTTAGTGCATGTTCCGCATGCGTACCCGCCGCCGACGTCGCCTTACGATGCTCGTGCTGGCGATTGCCGCCCTGGTGGTTCTTATCTTCAGCCGAGACGTGTCGCGAGCCGCGCACGCGGACCACTCGATTCAGGCCGGCGAGAATCTTTCCTTCGCCCAAATGGCTGATGTCATCGTCGCTCACGAAAATCTGATTGGGACGACCCTGAATCAACTCGTGGCCACGGCCCCAACGATGGGTCGAGCCCGGCTTCTGGCGGCGCTGCAAACGCTGGATGCCCAAGCGGCAAACCTCGTACCTGAGGCGGCCCCCTTGCGCTCGCCTGCGCTGCAGGACAACGTCGCCGTGACGTTTGTGCGGGACACCGAGGCGCGGAGTCGCGCCTACCGGGAACTCATCGGCACCATCGCGACCGAACTCTCGTTGCCGTGGACAACGACACGGTCGACTACTGAGACACCGTCTGCCATTTTGACGGCCACTGGTCAATCGTGGGCAACGGCCGCGACCCTGATGGCACAGGCCCCCGGTCACCCTTCCCTGAGTTCATTCCTCACTCCGCCGCCGTCGCTCTTTACGGCGATTCCTTCGCTGACGAGTGCGCCACATTTGGCCCTGAATCCCGCAATCGGACTAGCCGCCGTGAGTGTTACCCCGGCCCCCTTCCCGTCTCCGGCGGGCACCATCGAATTGATTCCGGTGCCGTCCTTTGCGATCGGCGTCAGCGTTCGCAACTACACCGTTTCCCTCCAGCCGGTTACCGTGACGGCGACCCTGACGCTGCCGAGTGGGGCCGTCGAGACGCGGAGCGAGCACGCGACCATCGGCCCGAGCACGGCCTACGCCTTCGCCAGCATGAGCTTTGCGGTGAGTTCCGGCCAGCACGACACGCTGACGGTGGCCGTTTCTGGGGCGCCGGCTGCACCGGGCGCAAACATAGATGAGACGTATCACGTTGTGGTGGCGCCGGCCTAGGGGCTGGCCTATCGAATTTCCCCCCGCCTTCGCTACGATGGGCGTAGTCCCGCAAGAAAAAGAGGAATCGTGGCTGACTCGATAACCGTAACGAACAATCGGACTGGCGAAAGCATCGAAATTCCGATTGAGCATGGCGGCATCGCGGCGTCGGAATTTTCGAAGGTCGCCCCCGGTATCTGGTTCTACGACCCCGGCTTCATGGCCACGGCCACGGCCAAGTCCTCCATCACCTACCTTGACGGTGACGCCGGCATTCTGCAGTACCGCGGGTACCCCATCGAGCAGCTCGCCGAGAAGTCGACCTACCTCGAAGTCGCGTACCTGCTGAACCACGGCGAATTGCCCACTGCGGCGGAGCTCGAGCGCTGGTCCACGGAGATCACGTACCACACGTACATTCACGAGAACATGCGCAAGCGGTTCCTGGACGCCTTCAACTACGACGCCCACCCGATGGGCATGCTGATCTCGTCCATCGCTGCTCTGTCGACCTACTACAAGGAAGCCAAGGCCATCAACGACCCTGAGGTCATGCACAAGCAGGTCGTGCGGCTCATCGGCAAGATGCCCACACTGGCCGCCGCCGCCCACCGCTACTCCGTGGGCATGCCCTTCGTCTACCCCGACAACAACCTCAGCTACGCCGAGAACTTCCTGTCAATGATGTGGAAGGTTGCCGAACCACAGTACGAGGCCCACCCCGTGTTGGCCCGCGCTCTCGACGTCCTCTTTATCCTGCACGCCGACCACGAGCAGAACTGCGGCACGACCGCCATGCGCACCGTGGGCTCGGCCCACGGCGACCCCTACGTGGCCACCGCCGCCGCGACGGCCGCGCTCTACGGCCCACTCCACGGTGGTGCGAACGAAGCCGTGTTGAAGATGCTCGAAAAGATTGGCTCGATTGAGAACGTGCCGGCCTACATCGAGTCAGTCAAGCGTGGCGAAGTGAAGCTCCAGGGCTTCGGTCACCGCGTGTACAAGAACTTCGACCCCCGTGCGACAATCATCAAGAAGACGGCCTACGAGGTCTTCGAAGTGACGGGCAAGAACCCGTTGCTGGACATTGCCCTCAAGCTCGAAGAAATCGCCCTCAAGGACGACTACTTCATCTCGCGTCGTCTCTACCCGAACGTTGACTTCTACTCCGGCCTGATCTACCAGGCCATGGGCTTCCCGCCAGAGATGTTCACGGTGCTGTTCGCCATTCCCCGCGTGTCGGGCTGGCTCGCTCACTTCCAGGAACTGCTCTCGCAGCCGTCGAAGATTGCGCGACCCCGTCAGCTTTACGTCGGACCGGCCGTACGCGACTACGTGCCGATGGCGGACCGCTAAGCCTCGAGCGCTTCGAGCAACTGCTGCGCGTGAAAGCGCGGGTGGTTGCGGTAAATCTCGAACCACTCGGCGACGTCGTACCGTCCTGACTCCGAGTGGGTGCCCCACCGCGTCAGGTCGCTGGCGTCGAGGCGTCGGGCGATAGCCAGTGACGATGCCCGAACACTGGCGATGACGGCAATGGCGCCCTCAATGGGGAGTGACTCGTAGCCGAGCGCGGGCGTGCGTGACCAGGTGTCTTCGTCGTAGCCCTGGATGTCACTCCCGAGCGGCTCGGCCAGCAGTCGGCGCAGGCGGATTGCCGACTGCGTTTCGGAGTCCGCGACGTGGTGCACGACCTGGCGCGCGGACCAGCCACCATCGACGTGGCGGTCGAGACGATCAGGCTGTGCGAGTGCCTGCTGGGCCGCCGCGAGAAACTCCTCGGTGGCGGTGGCGTAGTCGTCGCAAAGTTCGTGCAGGTTCATGGCATCTCCTCGTTGCTCAATTGTGGCACCTCAAGCGAACGAACGAGCGAACTAAGATTGAGCGATGCCCCGCAGTTACGCCGAATTCATTGCCTGGACCAAGTCGCACGAGGGCAAGAAGCTCATTCGCTACACCCTGGGCTCGGTCTACACCACCATTTTCTCCCAGGCCACGATTTTCATTGTCTACGGTGGCCACATTCTCAACGGCGTGATCACCGCCACCTTGTTCGCCAACGTGCTGGCAATCATCCCTTCGTACCACCTGAACCGGCGCTGGGCCTGGCGCAAAGAGGGCACGAGCCACTGGCGCAAGGAAGTGGTGCCCTACCTCTCGATGTCGCTCGCCGGCATTGCCTTTTCGACCATTGGCGCATTGGGCGCCAAGTACTTGATCCACCACGACCAGCACTGGTCCCACCTGTTCGACACGGGCCTCGTGGCCGCGGTCAACCTGCTGAGCTTCTGCATCTTCTGGGTATTGAAGATGCTGGTGTTCAACAAGATCTTCCACACCGACAAGCTGCACGATATTGACGTGCACCTGACGGACGAAGAGCGCGGCACCCAGGCATGAACGAGACTCTGTCGCTGCTCGATCGCGGCATCGCGTGGTCCAAGACCCATGACGGAAAGAAACTGCTTCGCTTCACCATGACCTCGGTCATCTCGACGGCGATCTCCGAGGCCGTTATCGTGCTGGTCTACGGCCTGTCCTTGACTCACTCACCAGTCTGGGCAACGGCAATTGGCAACGTGGCCGCCATGTGGCCGGCCTACATTCTCACTCGTCGCTGGGCGTGGGGCAAGACGGGCAGCAGCCACTGGCGCAAGGAAGTGTTGCCCTACGTGTCACTCAACATTTTGGGACTCGTAGTGTCACTGGTGGGGGCGTCGTTTTGCCGCCACCTCGTCTACACGCACCACTTGTCCCACCTCGTGAACACGGGCCTCGTCGCGGGGGTAAACCTGGCGAGTTTCGGCGTCTTTTGGGTGTTCAAGATTGTCTTGTTCAACAAGATCTTTCACACCAACCCGATTGCCCTCTACGACGAGCACCTCACGATTGAGGAACGCGCTTAGTCGCGGAAGTTGTTGAACTGCAGGGGCACTTCGAAGTCGAGGTCCTTGAAGTGCGCAATAACTTGCTGCAAGTCGTCACGCTGCTTGCCGGTGACGCGAACCTGCTCACCCTGAATAGACGAGCTCACGCCCTTGAAGTTGAGGTCCTTGATGATCTTGTTGATCTTCTTGCCCAGCTCCTGGGTCAGTCCGGCTTTCAAGGTCACCTTCTGGCGACCGGCGCCGCCGGAGGCGGCCTCGATCTTGCCCGGGTCGAGGGTCTTCAGTGAGACGCCGCGCTTGACCATCTTTTCCTGCAAGAGCTCGTAGAGGGCGCGGACGCGGTCCTCGGTGTTGGCGCTCAGGGTGAGTTCCTTTTCACCAAACTCGACAAGGGCGTCGGTGTTCTTGAAGTCGAAGCGGGTGCCGGCCTCACGGTTGGCCTGGTCCACGGCGTTGCGGACTTCTTGGAGATCGATTTCTGAAACAATGTCGAAAGTTGGCATGCGACGATTGTACGAGGTCGTCGGTTGGAATCGGTGCGCGGTGAGGTTGTAGGCTTGTCGACGGGTCAGTGCCCGAGCGGCCAATGGGATCTGGCTGTAAACCAGACGGCTTTGCCTACGGGGGTTCAAATCCCTCCTGGCCCACCACGGACAATTCAGCGATGCTGGATTGTCCACGTCCCGACGCGAAAGCGCCGACTACCGTTGCAGACGTGCGAAAGGCGAAGCAGTGAAGCAGGCGCGGTCCCTCTTTCGCGGTATCCGCCACGGCTACGAGCGCGTCGCGTCGGGATTCGAATCACTCGTGGAGTTGCTCGAGCGTCGTTACACCCCGCTCGGACGATTTCGGCCCGGTCCCTTCGAGGGCTGGGATTTTCTCTGGCAGCCCGCGGTGCTCGGCTTCGTCGCGATGTGCCTCATTCTGGTGGGCGGCAGTTTCAGCGGGTCGCCCTTCAAACTCAACATGGCCGGTCTGTGGTTCTTTGGTGAACCGACGAGTTCGCCGAACACGCCACCGGGGCAGACCGAACTCCTTCTGTCGATCGTCTGCACGTACGGTGGCCTGCTGCTGCTGATGCGCGTGTGGCTGCGACTGGCCGAAATTGTTCGCAACCACCCCGGCGCCACGATGAAGAAGCTGTGGCAGATGTTCTACCTCTGGAGCCTGCCGCTCATCGTCGCTCCGCCACTCTTTAGTCGCGACGTTTTTAGCTACGCCGCGCAGGGGGAGATGACGGCCCACGGACTGAGCCCCTACCTTTACGGCCCCTTCACCCTCGGTGCCGGTCCCTACGTGAATCCCGTCGACCCACTGTGGGGCAACGCTCCCGCCCCCTACGGTCCACTGTTCTTATGGATTGATGGTGGCATCGACCGACTGGCGCACCACAACCAACTCGCCACGGTGATCGGACTGCGGCTACTCGAGGTATTGGCCGTGATGCTGATGGGCTACGCCGTCACGCTGCTGGCGAAGGCGCTCCGCCGTGACCCCAGCGAGGCCTTTGTGCTCGCGATCTTGAATCCCATGTTGCTCCTCGAGTTGGTGAACGGGGCACACAACGACGCGCTGATGACGGCGCTGCTGGTGCTCGCGGTGGCGTTGGCCCTGCGCCGTCGCCTGGTGTGGGCCGTGGTGGCCTGTGCCTCGGCCGCCGCCGTTAAGGCGCCGGCCGCCCTCGGTCTGGCCTTTATTGCGTGGACGTGGGCGGGCCCATCGGCGCGTTGGCGCGAGCGACGCCGTCCCATCGCCATCGCCGCGGGGGTGTCGGCGGGCGTCATCGGGCTGTGGACGTTGATGGCCGGGTTTGGCTTTGGCTGGGTGCAGAACCTGTTTTCGAATGGTCAGGTTCGTTCGTGGGCGGCGCCGGCTACTGGTCTGGGCCTGTTGATTCACTTGGTCCTGGCCCACTACGGCATTGCCACCAACGTCACGCACGTGCTCACCATCACGCGCCTGACGGGCATGGTGATCGCCCTGTCCTTCTCGACGTACCTGTTCGTGAGCGCGCAGCGACGCGGCTGGGTTCGCTCGCTGGCCATGGCGCTATTGCTCGTTGTGCTGCTGGGACCGGTGGTCCAACCGTGGTACCTGTCGTGGAGCATTGTCTTGCTGGCTGCGAGCTACCGAGGCCGCGAGCACTTCTGGTTGCTCTTTTTGACCATCATTGGCCCCGTCATTGGGCTGCCGGGCGGCCGACAGCTGTTGGCCGGTCTGTCGCAGGCCAATCCCTTGTTGATTGCGGGGGCCGTCGCCGTGCTCGGTGGCGTGTTGCTCTTGCCGATGGGGGCGTGGACCCAGTGGTCCTGGCCGGAGTGGAAGGCGCCGGACTAGTTCTGGCGCACGACGTACTGGTATTCGACCACGTCGAGCCAGCGGCCGTGCTTGCGACCGACTTCGATTTCGGTGCCTACAAGGGTGAACCCCACCTTTTCGTGCAGTTTGATGCTGCCCAGGTTTTCACCCACGATGCGGGCGATGATGGAGTGGTAGCCCGATTCAACGGCGACGGCGATCAGATCGCGCAGGAGAAGTTCACCGACGCCACGTCCCCGGGCGTCGCGGTGGACGTAGACCGAGTTTTCCACGGTGGTGGCGTAGGCCGCGCGGGGGCGAAAGGGGGAGACCAGGGCGTAGCCGAGGACTCGTTCGTTGAAGGCCCCGAGCTCGCCGACCTCGTCTTCCTCGTTGATCGCAACGAGGCAGGGGTGCGAGCTCTGGTGCTCGCTGATCCACTCGCGCTGCTCCTCAAGGGTGCGCGGGACCAGGTCGAAGGTGATGGAAGACTCCATAACTTCGGGGTTATAAATGGCCATGAGCGCCGCGGCGTCGTCGAGGTGCACTAGGCGCGTTCTCATAGGCAATAAGGGTAGTCGGGCTCGGTTGGAAACGAGGGGTCTTCTCGGACTACAATTCAAATCCGTGTCTTTAAGACACGTTTGCCCTCTTAGCTCAGTGGTAGAGCACTTCCATGGTAAGGAAGGGGTCGTCGGTTCAATCCCGACAGAGGGCTCGCCAGGCGGCGTAGCTCAGGTGGTTAGAGCACACGGCTCATAATCGTGGTGTCGCGGGTTCGACTCCCGCCGCCGCTACCAGGCAGAACCCGTACGGGTTCAGCGAAGTTGCAGTACGTGAAGAGGAGAGTTTGAGATGGCGAAGAACGAAAAGCGTGTGCAGGTCATTTTGGCCTGTGAGGAGTGCAAGCGCCGTAACTACATCACGATGAAGAACAAGGTCAACGACCGTGAGCGCATCGAGATGAAGAAGTACTGCCAGTGGGAGCGTCGTCACACGTCGCACAAGGAGACCCGCTAAGGACCATCCCCTCTGGGGATGGTAGGCTGTATCTTCCTTACGAGAAGGCGCGCTCCGGTACGTCGACTCACGAAGGGCAGTGGCTCAATTGGTAGAGCACCGGTCTCCAAAACCGGTGGTTGGGGGTTCGAGTCCCTCCTGCCCTGCGGCAATGTTTTAGTAGTAGTACCAACGATGTGAAAGATCGAGATGAACCGCGAACAAAAGCGCATGATGCAACGACAAGGTCAGGTGGGTGCCGACGGCACCACCTCTCGTCGCGCCGCCGCGCAAGAGGCCGGGCGTCGTCGCGGTCCTCGTGCGTCGTTCTCCCAGTTCTTCCGTGAAGTTCGCGAAGAGCTCCGTCAGGTCGCGTGGCCGTCCCGTGACGAAACGAAGAACTACACCTCGATCGTCATCGGTGTGCTGGTCTTCATGACGCTGTTGATTTTTGGCCTGAGCTACGAGTGCTCGAAGTTCGTTACGTACCTCTTCCAGAAGTAAGGCAATCATGAGCGAGATCGACACCACCATCGAAGACGAGACGACGACCGAAACGGACCCCGTCACGATTCTCGAGGACGGCCTCGACGAAGCGCCGGTCGTTGAGAGCGCCTTCGACCGTCCCGGTCGCTGGTACATCATTCACACCTTCGCCGGTCACGAACAGAAGGTCATCGGCGCGCTGAACAACATCGTAAAGAGTCGTGAACTTCAGGACGTTATCTACGAGATCTACGTGCCCGAAGAGGACGTCACCGAGTTCAAGAATGGCAAGAAGGCCACCGTCTCCAAGAAGATGTTCCCGAGCTACTTGCTGATTCGCTGTGAGCCGGACCCCGAAATTTTCTACGTGATTGGTTCGACCCCTGGCGTCACCGGCTTCGTTGGTGCGGAGAAGACCCGCCCCACCGCGCTGACCCGTCGCGAAGTTGACAACATCATTCGCCCCGTCGTTGAAGGCGTCGAGCAGCCCGTGGCCAAGCGCCGCGCGGCCACGCACGAATTCGAAATCAACGACACGGTGCAGATCAAGACCGGACCGTTCGCGACCTTCTCGGGTCACGTCGCGGAGATCAACGAAGACCAGATGAAGGTCAAGGTTCTCGTTGACATCTTCGGCCGCGAAACCCCGGTCGAACTCGAGTTCAACCAGATCACGAAGCTTTAGGACACAGGAGAAACACTCATGGCAAAGAAAGTAACTGCGGTAGTCAAGATTCAGCTGCCCGCAGGTGGTGCAACCCCGGCTCCGCCGGTGGGTACCGCCCTTGGACCACATGGTATTCAGACCATGGAATTCTGCAAGCAGTACAACGCAGCGACGGAGGCCCAGAAGGGCACCGTTATTCCTGTCGAAATTTCAATTTACGACGACCGTTCTTTCACCTTCGTTCTGAAGACGCCACCGACCCCGGTGCTGCTCCGTCAGGCCGCCGGTGTCGAGAAGGGCGCCAAGACCGCAGGCCGTGAAACCGTCGCCTCGGTCACCATGTCGCAGATCGAAGAAATTGCGAACATCAAGATCAAGGACCTCAACACGGACGACCTCGAGCAGGCCAAGTTGCAGATTGCTGGCACCGCACGCTCCATGGGCATCTCGGTTGCGGGCTAGGAGAGAGAACAATGAAGCACGGTAAGAAGTACATCAACGCCCTGGCCCAGGTCAACCGCGAGCAGCTGGTGACCGTCAACGAGGCCGTCGAGAAGGTCAAGGCCCTCGCCACCGCCAAGTTCGACGAGACCGTCGAGCTGGCTATCCGTTTGGGTGTCGACCCTCGTAAGGCTGAGCAGATCGTTCGTGGCACCATTTCGCTGCCCGCCGGTACTGGTAAGACCAACATCATCGCCGTATTCGCCACGGGTGAGGCCGCGCAGGCCGCTCGTGACGCTGGCGCCGACTTCGTCGGTGGCGACGACCTCGTGGAAAAGGTGGCCGGTGGCTTCCTCGACTTCGACATCGCCATTGCCACCCCGGACCTCATGGGTAAGGTCGGTGGCTTGGGCCGCGTGCTCGGACCTCGTGGTCTGATGCCGAACCCCAAGACCGGCACCGTCACCATGGACGTCGCCAAGGCTGTTGGTGAGTTCAAGGGCGGCCGCGTTGAGTACCGCACCGACAAGATCGGTAACGTCCAGCTCCGTGTCGGCAAGGTCAGCTTCTCGAAGGAAGACCTCGCCCGCAACGTCCACGCCGTCATTGACGAAGTGGTCCGCGTGAAGCCCGCGAGCGCCAAGGGTCGTTACCTGCTCAGCATCACCGTGTCGTCCACGATGGGCCCCGGCGTCAAGATTGACCCGCAGCACACCCGTGACCTCGACGAAGTGTTGGTCTCGGCCTAACGTTTTGACGCGGCGCGTTGGCGTCGCTACGATGTACCCCACGCACATTTGTGCAGACAGTTTTTCAAGAATGCCGAAGACATCCGGTGTGAGGAAACTCACCTAAGTGGTCGAAAGACCAGCCTGACGAGGAATTCGAGTTTCCGTGTGGAACTCGTTCTGGGATGTCCGAGGCCCGTACCGGGCGGCATCCGGTGAAGGAGTCCACATGAAGATCAATACCGCGAAAGTCGCGACGATTGATGAAGTCAAGGCCAAGGTTGCCTCGACGACCACCGCCGTCGTGACCGAGTACCGCGGCTTGACCGTGGCCGAAATCTCGACCATCCGTCGCCAGCTGCGCACCCTGGGTGCCGACTACAAGGTGTTCAAGAACACGCTCGTTCGTCGCGCCGTTGAGGGTACCGACGCCGAGCCAATGACCGCCTTCCTTGAGGGCCCCACGGCTATTGCCTTCGTCGAGGGTGACGTCTCCGCTGTCGCCAAGGCGCTGCGCGACCTGGCCAAGACCAGCCCCAAGCTGCTCTTGAAGGGTGGCGTTATGGACGGCAAGGCGCTGTCCGCCAAGGACCTGATCGCACTGGCCGACCTGCCGTCGCGCGACGTTCTCCTGGCCCAGTTCGCTGGCGCCCTCGCCTCACCACTTCGCACCATGGCCAGCCTGCTCAAGGCTGTCCCGCAAAACTTCGCCTACGGCCTCTCGGCCCTGCTCGACTCGAAGGGCGGCCCTGTGGCCTCCGCTTCGGCCGAGGAGACCGAGCCGGCCGCCGAGACTCCGGCCGGGGTCGAGGAAGCTGCTTCGGCAGCGAGCGACGACGCCGCGGCAGATGTCGCGGAGGTCGCAGAGGAAGCACCTGCCGAT
>DAIQPT010000037.1:0-11994 GCA_036787185.1 Acidimicrobiales bacterium
TCGGTCACCATGCCGAAGAACGGCAGGGCGAGGATGTACACCTCAGGGTGTCCCCAGAACCAGAAAATGTTCTGCCACAGCACCGGCACACCACCACCGCTATTGGTGAAGATGTGCGTTCCGAAGTGGCGGTCGGCGTAGAGCATGATGAGTCCCGCGGTCAGCACGGGGAAGGCCAGCAGGATCAAAATTGCCGTCACCAACAGGTTCCACGTGAAGATCGGCATGCGGAACATCGTCATACCCGGTGCACGAAGGTAGAAGACCGTCGCACACAGGTTGACACCAGTGAAGATGGCCGAGAAGCCGGTCAGCAACAGACCACCGATCCAGAGGTCAGCACCGGCGCCGGGGGTGTTCAGCGAGCTCGAGAGCGGGGCGTAGCCGACCCAACCGAAGTTCGCCGCGCCGCCAGCCGTAAAGAAGCCCGAGAGCATGGTGATGGCGCCACCCAAGTAGAGCCAGTACGACAACGCGTTCAGTCGCGGGAAGGCCATGTCCGGCGCACCAATTTGAATCGGCACGATGATGTTGGCCAATGCGCCGAAGGCGAAGGGGCCGACGAACAGGTAAATCATGACCGAACCGTGCATGGTGAACAGCTCGTTGTACTGCGCGAGGCTCACCAAAGTGCCGTTGGGCGACGCCAGCTGCAGTCGAATGATTTCGGCAAACAGACCACCGATGACGAACAACACCACCGCGGTAACGGTGTAGGACAGACCAATGATCTTGTGGTCAGTCGTCGTCAACCACTTGAGGAGACCACTGGGGCCGTGGTGATCGTCGTGGCCCTCGTGCCCGTGGTCCGATGTCTCGTGCGTCGTGAGAAGTGCGTCAGTCATAATCAGCCTCCAAAATTCGTGTTTGCCTGCTTGGTTGCAATTCCCGTTGACAGCTCTTGGTTGAGCGCGGTCTGAGCCGCGGTCGCAGCCTTCGCATCAGCGGGCGTGTTGAAACTGTTCAGCCAGGTCTGGTAGTCAGCTGGGCTCACGACCTTGACCTTGAAGTACATCAACGAGTGGTACATGCCACACAGCTGGGTGCACTGACCGAAGAAGGTGCCGTTGGCCTGGGCCCGCAGGTTGAACTGGTTGTACACACCTGGCTGGGCGTAGCGCGAGAAGTTGAAGTCGTGCACGTAGAAGCCGTGGATCACGTCTGACGACGTCAACGTGATGTGCACGTTTTCGTTCGACGGCATCACCATCACTGGCGTCTGCGTTGTCTGACCGACAACTACCGCGTTCGAGCCGGGGTACAGGAACTCCCAACCCCACTGGAAGGCGTTGACCTCAATGTTGACGTTGGTCTTCGGAAGGGCGACTTCCTTGTTTTCAACGACCAATGTCGCGGCGAACAGCACGAAAACGATGATGATCGGGACGACCGTGTAGATGATTTCGAGTGGCAGGTGGTACTGCGTCTGGGCCGGAATGGCGTCATCACTGCGACGACGGTGGCGAACAATGCTCCACGCCATCAGGGCAAGGACCAGTGCGCCCACGAGAACGGCACCGACCGAGAACCACTGCCACAGGTGGTACACCGAGTGCGACGAGGTGGTGTCGCCGGGGCTTACGCCGAAACCTGGCAATGACTTGGTATTGCAACCGGATAGAACGAGCGCGGCAACGGGGAGCGCAAGGAATCGGCGCAGTCGACGAAGACCGCTTCGGGGTTCCTTGGCACCCTGAGGGGACAGGGCTGATTTGTGCACGTTCATTACATTAGCCAACAAACATTTTCAGCCATCCGGAAGATTCCAGTAGTGATTGGATAGTGGCTATGCCTCTCGGCAATAGTGCCGAACGAGGGTGCGACGACCTAGTTTTCGGTCGTTTCGTCAGCGGATTCCGCGGGCTTGTCCGCCGCCTTGTCCGAGGTCTTAACCGACTTCTCGAACTCCTTCTTGGCCTGGCCGAGATTGCGAGCCAAGCGCGGGCCGCCAAACATCAGGACCACCAGGACGACGAGAACGATAATCAGGTCCGGTCCGAAAATTTCACCAAGCATGACGGGTGCTCCTTTTGCTCGTTTCCATCGTACTCACATCCCCTTGGGGCGTGACTCCAGGATCGTCAGCCCGCTAACGCGATACCGAGCACCAGGGTGGCCAAGGTGGCCAGCAGGGCCACCGCGGCCGACAGGCCACGAACGCGAGGCGTGGGGGCCTTGACGTGCACCGCGCTGGCGACGCCCGCCGCGATCACGCACAGCATTTTGACCCCAAAAACAGTGTTCCACGCCGAGGTGGCCTGTTCGCCGTGCACCGCGGCGTAGTTCCAGAATCCGGTAGCAATCAGGACCCAAAAGGCGGGCCAGCTCAGGCGCCCAAAGGCCACCGCCAGCTTCTTCGGCGCACCGTCGCCGAGGGTCCGCGCGGTCGGCATCAGCGCGCCCATGGTGAGTTGACCGCCCAGCCAGACGCACGCCGCCAGAACGTGCAGCGACAGTCGAATGACGGTGCTGAGTGATGCAACGTGCAACATGGGAGCTCCTCGAGGCATGTGGTAGTGACAACGCCCAGACTACGACCAGCGGCCCCTGAGACCGCTTCCCCATTCGCGGAACGTGGGAAACTACCAAGGTGACTTCCCGCGAGCCCCTCGTCGCCTCCCTAAACGCGTACGCAACTGAGGGTGGGCTTGACGGACGATTCCAACCGGCCACCTGCTTCAACCCCGCCATTGCCCTGGGCTACGTCACCGCACCTGGTGAGGCGCTCAATCTCTGGCACCACTACGAATCGCTCATTGACGCCGCGGCCATCGCCGGCGTCACTCACCTGCAGTTCAATCTGTCGTGGGCGCGGCTCGAGCCCCACGACGGCAGCTTCGATCACGAAGCCTTCGCTCGCTACCAGCGTGCCTTCACCTACGCGACCGACGCGGGCCTCGTCGTGCAGGTTGGGAGTTGCGATGGGGCGTGGCCGGCGTGGCTCGGTCTGGAGCCGTGGCTCTGGCCGTGGACGGAGTCGGTCACTTTGCGATACCTCGAAACGCTCGCCCCCTATTGCGAACAGGTGCAGTCAATCAGCGTCCTTCCCACGGCATCGACCCTCGAAAAGGGATTCCTTAGGGCTGACGGTCCGCCGTGGCGTTCCAACGCGGCACTGGATGCCGCAGCGTCCACGGAACGCTTGACCGCAATCGCCGCACGTGCCCGAGTCGCCGGATTGCTCCGAGATGATCAGTCGGCCCTGCCCCCGTCCGTCGCTCTCGTTGCAGGTATGGGACCCTTGGCGGCGGCAAACGCTCTGTTGACCCGCGAGGGGTCGCAGTGGGTACCGGCTTCTTAGCGCCGCGCGACGTTCCGTCGGTGCCGTAGCCAAAGCGCTAGCGCGGCCCCGACAACCAAGACGAGCAAGAACCAACTGAAGTAGCTGACGTAGTGCTCAATGCGACTCAACTGCGTTCCGGCGCCGTAGCCCAAGAGGGAGCACCCGACTCCCCACACCAATGCGCCGGCGGCATTAGCAATGAGGAAGCGGCGGTAGTGGAGCCGACTCATGCCAGCGAGGCCGGGCATCACGGCCCGAAGAAAAGCGGTGAATCGCCCGAGGAACACGTAGCGAGCGCCCCGGTGCTGCAACTGTTCCAGCGCCCGATCAAGTTCGCCACGGTGGCGCTGCAGCGGCCGCAGCGCGAGAAGTCGCGGACCGTATTCACGGCCAATGATGTAGCCGACCGTGTCACCAACAACGGCGGCACCGACTACCAGCGCGCAGAGGGCAACAATGTTGATGCTCCCCTGGCTGGCGATAACGCCGGCCACCAGCACGGTGGTCTCACCGGGGATGACAAACCCCACAAACAATGCCGCTTCACCAAAAACGAGGAGTGCGACGACGACGTAGACCATGGTCGAGGGCAAGTGATGCAACGCATTCACGAGCGAGGTAATTATGGACGCAGTCATCATCCCCCTATCTTGGCCCACCAGCGCGGGGTGACGCTGCCACGTCGAACCGCTTTCGCCTTTCTCTAAGAATTTCGTGAGGCATCAATCGGCCTCCGTACGAACCTCCTTAAGATGAGGGAATGTCCGCCACCAAAATGCCCTGGGCCCCTCGTCTGCCGAAGCTCAATCTCCGCCGTCCCTATCGTGCGGCAACCCTGTCGGAGTGGTCGCTCCTTCCGCTGCGCGCCTTCCTCGGCTTCACGTTCGCGTACGCCGGCCTCCAGAAGCTCGCCAATCCCAACTTCTTCATTGCTTCGGCACCCATTTCTATCCAGCACCAGCTCGCGGGTGCGGTTCGGTTCAGCCCGATTCACGCGTTGCTCCACCCGCTGCTCCCCTACGCCGGCCTCATTGGCATGATCATCGCCTATTGCGAAATCGCCATCGGACTCGGCACCTTGCTGGGCTTCTGCTCGCGTCTCGCCGCAATCGGCGGCGCCCTGCTGTCATTCAGCCTGTTCCTAACGGTCAGCTTCCACTCGTCGCCGTACTTCACGGGTGCCGACATCGTCTTCTTCTTTGCCTGGCTCCCCTTCACCATTGCCCCCGGCGGACGCCAGCTCTCGCTTGACGGCTACCTCGATCGAGTTCTTCGCACCAAGCGCAGCGTCCCCGTCGAAGAACTGGTCGCCCTGCCATTCGCACAAGTGCAGGAGCTCTGCGGCAAGTTCGATCGTGGCACCTGCGCGACCCTCGCCGGTCCGTGTAACGCCACCACGTGCCCGGTGTTGGTAGGAACCGTTGCCCCGATCGCCACGCCCGTAGCCATCACTGCCGTGGACCGTCGTCGTGTGGTCGTCGCTGGCGCCACGGCCGGTGCGTTGGGCACCGCAACCCTTCTTCTCGGTGGCACCGTGGCCGCGCTGGGCAAGATGGTCGGTGGCGCATCATCAAGCACCACGACCAACACTGTGGGCACCACAGGGACCACCGGCGCCACCACGTCGACCACGGCCGCAGGTGCCGGCACCTTGATTGGCAAGGCCAGCGCCGTTCCACTCGGCTCCGCCGCTGTGATCCAGAGCCTGCCCTCCACGGGCGACCCCGGCATTGTCTTTCACCTCGCCGACGGATCCTGGCGCGCCTTTGACACTGTGTGCCCCCACAACGGCTGCACCGTGGGCTGGTCGCAGGGCTCATCGTTGATGGTCTGCCCCTGCCACGGCTCGCAGTTTCAGGTCAGCAATGGTGATGTGATCAACGGCCCCGCGCCTCACGGCCTCACCGAGTTCACCGTGGAAGAGCGCGGCGGCGACCTCTACTTGCTGTAGCGGACGCCCTCGAGTTCGAGGAGCCACTGCTTCACATCCACCCCACCGCCGTAGCCACCCATTGAGGTTGAGGCGACGACTCGGTGGCACGGAACAATAATTGGCCACGGATTGGCGTGATTCGCGTTCCCCACTGCCCTGGCCGCTAGTGGGCGCCCCACCATCCGGGCCACGTCGGCGTAGGTCGCCACTTCTCCATAGGGAATTGTCTGAAGTGCTTCCCAGCACCGCTGCTGAAAGGTAGTGGCGGTGTGAGGCGCCAAAGAGACGTCGAAGGTACGCCGTTTTCCGGCAAAGTACTGCTCGAGCTGCTTGGCGGCAGTGGCAACAACACGAGGAATGTGCCCGGACGTTGCGAACAGCGGCTGGTTCGGCATCGTGATCTGGCTTACGCCGAGCGAGCTCCCAATAACGCCCCACTGGCCCACTGGTGATGCCACGAGCACAATTGCTTCGTCCATGCCTTCCGTTTTAGCCCACCACGCTGGCCTCACAGACGAAGACGTGGCATTTCTTAGATACGGCAAAGAGATGGCGCCTATCACTGATAAAATCCGACAATGAAGATTGCCCTTTACAAAGAGTCTCGCCCTGGCGAAACTCGCGTGGCCCTCACCCCTGACGCCGTCAAAAGCCTCATCAAGGATGGGTGGAGCGTTGACGTGCAGCAAGGCGCCGGCGTTGCCGCCCACTACAGCGACGATGCGTACGCGGCCGCGGGTGCGACCATCGTGGCGTCGCCCGCCGGTGACGTGAACCTCCGGGTCAACCCACCGACCTTGGACGAAGTAGCCGCGCTCCCCGTGGGCTCACTGCACCTCTCCTTCCTCTCGCCCCTGTTGGCCAGTGACGTCGTCGAGGCGATGAACGAACGCAAGCTCACCATTTGCTCGTTCGACCTGTTGCCCCGTATTTCGCGCGCCCAGTACATGGACGCGTTGTCGTCGCAGGCCACGGTCTCGGGATACCGCGCCGCGCTCGCCGGCGCCACCTACTTCGACCGCTTCTTCCCACTGCTGACCACGGCCGCGGGCACGATCCGTCCCGCCAAGGTGCTGGTGATGGGTGTCGGTGTTGCCGGCCTCCAGGCCATCGCCACCGCGAAGCGCCTCGGCGCCAAGGTGCGCGCCTACGACGTGCGCACCGCCGCCAAGGAAGAGGCCGAATCGGCTGGTGCCGTGTTCGTCACCCTTGGCGTCACCGCTGACGCCGCCGGTGGCTACGCCCGCGAGCTGACTGACGACGAGCGCGCCGCACAGCAGGCCGCCCTGCTTTCGGAAGTCGCCAATGCCGACATTGTCATCACGACGGCGGCCGTCCCCGGACGCAAGGCACCAATCCTGCTGACCGAGGCCATGGTTGACGCCATGGCGGAAGGCGCCATCGTCATCGACATGGCCGCCGATGGTGGCGGTAACTGCGAACTCACCAAGGCCGGCGAAGTCGTCGAGCGCAACGGTGTGCGCGTGGTTGGTCTGTCGAACCCGCCGGCGCAGATGGGCGCCCACGCGAGCTTCATGTACGCAAACAACGTCGTGAAACTCCTCGGCCTCTTTGGTGTCAACGGCACCCTGGCCCCCGACTTCTCTGACGAAGTCGTTCGTGGCGTCACCGTGGCCCATGAGGGCAACATCACGCACGCCCCCACGGCCGAAAAGCTGCAGCGTCCGGTCGTCAATCTGAACCCCGTAAAGGAAGAGAACTAATGGGAAACATGCTCCTGCAGTACGCCATCGTGTTGATGCTCAGCATCTTCGTCGGCATTGAAATCATTGCCAAGGTGCCCAGCATCTTGCACACGCCCCTGATGAGTGGTTCCAACGCGATTCACGGCGTCATCCTGGTCGGCGCCATGGTCGTTCTCGGCTCGGCCACGACCAACCTCGAAGAGGTACTGGGATTCCTCGCGGTAATCCTCGCCACCCTCAACGTCGTTGGTGGCTTTGTCGTCACTGACCGCATGCTCGAAATGTTCAAGCCCAAGGCCAAGGCGCCGAAGAAGGACGAGGTGGCCTCATGAGTCGCACCACACTTATTGACTTGCTCTACCTCTTCTCGGCGACGACGTTCATCATCGCCCTGAAGGCCTTGGGCTCACCCAAGCGCGCCCGACTCGGCAACATTGTGGCCGCGGTCGGCATGGCCGTGGCGATTGGTGCCACGTTCTTCACCCGCGTCAATGGTCACGGCCTGCGGCACGTCAACTTGATGATCCTCGGTATGGTGATTGGCCTCTTGGTGGCCGTCCCCGCCGCGCGGTTCGTTCGCATGACGGCGATGCCCCAGTTGGTCGCGATTTTCAACGGTGTGGGTGGTGGTGCGGCGGCCCTCGTGTCCATTACCGAGTTCACCCACATTCACGCCAGCCACCCGGCGACGTACGTCACCCTGGAAGTCTTGCTCGGTGTCCTCATCGGTACCGTCTCGTTCTCCGGATCGGCCATTGCCTACGCCAAGTTGCAGGAGCTGATGACCGGCCGCCCCGTCACCTACCCGGGACAGCAGTTCATCAACGCCCTACTGGGACTCGGTGGCCTGGGCCTCATCATCACGATTCTGATCAATGGTCAGACGTCGCTGCTCTGGTATCTGCTCGCGCTCTCGTTCGCGTTGGGTATCGCCTTCGTCTTGCCCATTGGTGGTGCTGACGTTCCGGTGCTGATCTCGCTGCTGAACTCCTTCACCGGTCTGGCCGTGGCCGCGTCCGGCTTCACCCTGGGTTCGAACCTGCTAATTATCGCCGGCACCCTGGTCGGCGCCTCCGGTATCTTGCTGACCCGACTGATGAGCAAGGCCATGGGTCGCTCACTCGGCAACATTCTGTTCTCCGCCTTCGGTGCCGCGGCGGCATCAAGTGCGAGTGGTGGCGCTGACCAGCGCCCCGTTCGATCTGGCACCCCAGAGGACGCCGGCGTCTTGATGAGCCTCGCCTCGCGCGTGGCCATCATCCCGGGATACGGTCTCGCCGTTGCCCAGGCCCAGCACGTCCTGCGCGAACTGGCCGAGGAACTCGAAGCCAAGGGCATCGAGGTCTTCTACGCCATTCACCCGGTGGCCGGTCGTATGCCTGGCCACATGAACGTCCTCCTCGCTGAGGCCAACGTTCCCTACGAGCAGCTCAAGGAACTCGACGAGGCCAACTCCGAACTCCAGACGGCCGACATCGCCCTCGTGGTGGGTGCCAACGACACCGTCAACCCCGCCGCCTCGGACGACAAGGGCTCGCCCATCTACGGCATGCCCATCATCCACGCGGACCTCGCCGAGAACGTCATCTTCCTCAAGCGTTCGATGCGCCCAGGCTTCGCTGGTATTGAAAACGAGTTGCTCTACAACCCCAAGACCACGTTGGTCTTCGGTGACGCCAAGGACACGGTGACCAAGTTGGTCGCCGCCGTCAAGGCCAACTAACTACGCGTCGGCCGACACTCGATCAAGCGTCGCACGCTGGTCGGGTGTCAGGCTGATGGCCGCCGCCGCGTTCGCCGCAATCTGGGTCGCGTTCGACGCACCAGCAATGACTGAGGCCACTTCCGGGTGGTCGAGCAGCCACGAGAAGGCCAGCGTCAGCAGTGGTCGCTCCATCTCGTCCGCGACCTCGAGCAGGGCACCGACGCGCTGCATCAACGATTCGCCGGTCCAGTGTGCCGCGCGCTCCGGTGGCATCAGCGACAAGCGCGTGCCCTCCGGCAGGGGTGCCCCGGGACGAATCTTGCCCGTCAAGAGCCCGTTGGCCAGTGGGTAGTAGGGCAAGAAGGAAATTCCCAACTCTCGGCACACGTCCAGCACGCCATCAGTTTCCGGCGAACGGTAGAGCAGCGAGAACTGGCCCTGCATGGAAACGAAGCGCGGGCCCGATCCGGCGGCGGCGTGAGCAGCACGCAGTTGGTCGGCGCTGAAGTTCGAGCAACCAATTTCTCGTACTTTGCCCTCGGCAACGAGCTCCTGCATGGCGCCCAGCGTCTCTTCAATGGGCGCGTTGGCCGCGGGAAAGTGGTACTGGTAGAGGTCGATGTAGTCAGTGCCGAGGCGGCCCAATGAGTCCTCGCAGGCCTCCTTGACGCGCTTGGCCGATCCGTCAAAGTCGCTCAGGTCACGGGTGAAGCCGAACTTGGTGGCGATGACGGCTTCGCTGCGGCGGTTGCCGAGCGCGTACCCGAGCATCACTTCGGACTGCCAGTCCCCGTACATGTCGGCGGTGTCGAAGAAGTTAATGCCGTTGTCGAGCGCAGCGAGCACCACTTCGTTGGTCTGGTGCTGGTCGAGGCGACCACCAAAGTTGTTGCATCCGACACCGACTTCCGAGGCCTGCAGTGATCCAATAGCGCGTGTCTTCATCGTTGTCCTTTG
Organism: Acidimicrobiales bacterium; assembly: GCA_036787185.1. Taxonomy (GTDB): domain Bacteria; phylum Actinomycetota; class Acidimicrobiia; order Acidimicrobiales; family RAAP-2; genus RAAP-2. The sequence goes on from DAIQPT010000037.1 coordinate 9,585, forward strand.
CCAGGGCCGGCCATCGCGGCGAGCACCCTAAATACTAAGGTGGAGGCGTGAAGGATTGCGGCACGCCGAGTTGGCCGCTCGCTTCGAGGAGTGACGAATGACGGGACCTCGCGTCCGCTTCGCGCCATCGCCCACTGGCTATTTCCACGTGGGTTCCGCGCGCTCAGCTCTCTTTAACTGGCTCATCGCCCGTCAGTCGCCTGACGGTATTTTCATCCTGCGTATCGAAGACACCGACGAGGACCGAAACCGTGAGGAGTGGGTGGACGGCATCGTGAGTGCGATGTCCTGGCTCGGCCTCGACTGCGACGAAGGCCCCTTCCGTCAGAGCGACAACGCCCCCGCTCACCGGGAGGCCACGCGCCTGTTGCTCGAGGCGGGCTACCTCTACTACTGCGACTGCACCGGTGACGACGTTGCCGCTCGTAAGGGTGACAACAAGACCCCCGGCTACGACGGCTTTTGCCGCGACCGTCAGCTCAGTGCAGGTGAGCGCACCGCCCTCCGTTTTGCGACGCCCCGTGAGGGTGCGACCGTGGTGCCGGACTTGATTCGCGGCCAGGTGGAGTTCCAGAACAGCGTGATTGACGACTTCGTGGTCGCCAAGTCCTCGGGTGCCGTGCTCTACGCCCTGGCGAACGTCACCGACGACCGCCACGACCGCATCACCCACGTGATCCGTGGTGAGGAGCACCTCCCCAACGCGCCTAAGCAGATGCTGCTGTGGTCGGCGCTGAACGCCGTGACCGGCGATGAAGTGCCGCTGCCGACCTACGCCCACCTGCCGTTGCTCGTCAACGAACAGCGCAAGAAGCTCTCCAAGCGCAAGGACCCGGTCGCGACTGAGTCGTACCGCGACGAGGGCTACCTTCCCGAGGCCTTCGTGAACTACCTGGCCCTCATGGGGTGGAGTCCCCGTGGCGAGGACGAGATTGTCCCACGCAGCACACTGATCGAACAGTTCCGACTCGAGGACGTCTCGCACTCCCCGGCGTTCTTTGACGTCAAGAAGCTGCGCGCCTTCAACGGTGACTACATCCGTGCAATGAGCCCCACGGACTTCCTGACGGCCGTTGCGCCCTGGGTGCGCCCGTGGGACTGCGACTGGCAGCCCACCGACCGGACGGTGCCGTGGACCCCGGCGCAGTTCGACGAGGCCCTGTTCGCACGCGTCGCCCCGCTGATCCAAGAGCGCATCGCCCTGTTGAGTGAAGCCGTGCCCATGGTGGCCTTCTTCTTCCTCGACGCGGCGCCCTTCGTTGACGCCGACTTCGACAAAGCGGTTCGCAATGACCCCCTCGCCCAGGCGCTCCTCGCCACGGCGGTCGAGCGATTCGCGGCCACTGACTGGAACGCCACGGCGCTCCACGAAGCCACTCTCGAACTCGGTGAGGCCATGGGCCTGAACCTGCGTAAGGCGCAGGCGCCCATTCGCTGCGCAGTCACCGGTGCCCTGGTGGGACCACCGCTGTTTGAGTCACTCGAAGTGCTCGGCCGTGAGCGCACCATCCAACGACTCACTGAGGCGCTCGCTCGTTGTTCCGGCTGATTTTTGCGCCGATTCGTATCGTGCTCAAACTGCTGAGCGCGTTAGTGACATTGGTAGTGCTCTACCTCGCCTTCACCTTTGCGCAAATCTGGATGACCAGCCACGAGCACTCGACGGGTACCGCGCAGGCCATTGTGGTCTTTGGCACCACCGAAGACAATGGCGTGCCCTCCCCCGTCCTGAAGGCGCGCCTTGACGAGGCCCTCGCCGTCTATGACGCCCACCGCGCACCGTGGGTAGTCGTCACGGGTGGGCGTCGCCCCGGCGATGTCTACACCGAGGCCGGTGTCTCGGCCACCTATCTTGAACAACACGGGGTCCCCGCCTCGCGAATCATCATCGGCGCCGGTGACGACACCTGGCAGAACATCGCTTCGGTCATACCGGCGATGGAGCAGCACGGCCTCGTGCGCGTGATCACGGTCACCGACCCCTTCCACGAATTCCGGGCCATGGCGATCGCCTCGGCGCAGGGGCTGTCGCCCGAACCGTCACCGGTATTGAGCTCAACCACCATCAAGGCGTCCCTCTGGCACTACTACCTCAAAGAGACCTTGGACGTCGCGGTGGGACGCATTGTGGGCTTTGGAACACTCAGTAAATGGACCACCTCGGCCCACCTCTAAGGCTCGTCTGGCGAGCGAGGGTCAGCCTCGGTTAGAATTACCAAGCCCTTCGGGGGTGGTGTAATTGGCAACACAACTGGTTCTGGTCCAGTTATTCAGGGTTCGAGTCCTTGCCCCCGAGCGAAGTGAGAGGTTGATTCCACAACCTCTCACCTCATGGTCCCATCGTCTAGTGGCCTAGGACAATACCCTCTCAAGGTATAGGCACGGGTTCGAATCCCGTTGGGACTGCCAT
>DAIQPT010000038.1:0-11941 GCA_036787185.1 Acidimicrobiales bacterium
ACGACGCCCTGGTCGAAGTGCACGCCGCCGGCCTCAATGCGGCTGATTTGTTGCAGCGTCAGGGCATCTACCCCGCCCCCACCGGCTGGCCACAGGACATTCCCGGGCTGGAGCTCGCCAGTGTTGTGACCGCAGTTGGCGCAGGCGTTGACTCAGCGTGGGTCGGCCAGCGGGTCTGCGCAATTGTGGGCGGTGGTGGCCAGGCAACCCACGCCATCGTGCCGGCCACGCATCTCATCCCCGTTCCCGACTCGGTCTCGTGGGTCGAAGCGGGTGGCTTCGCGGAAGCCTTCGTCACCGCCTACGACGCCCTGGTGACGCAGGCCGATCTGCGAGCCGGTGAGCGCGTCTTGATTTCTGGTGCGTCGGGCGGTGTAGGAACGGCCGCACTGCAGATTGCCCGCTTGCGAGGCGCCCACGTCACTGCCGTCACCCGCCACCTCGAGCACGCCGATACGCTCCGTGAGCTGGGTGCCGATGTCGTGGTGTCACTCGAGGAGATTGATCAGATTGCGCCTGTTGACGTAGTGCTCGAGCTGGTTGGCGCGGCGCATTTGAATCACGCCCTTCACCGACTGGCCCCCTTCGCTCGCGTGGTGGTGATTGGTGTCGGCGGCGGGGCCACCGTGTCACTCGACCTGCGTCTCCTTATGACCACTCGTGCTCGCCTCATGGCGTCGACGCTGCGGGCACGCTCGCGCGACGAAAAATCGCGCATCACCGCTGAGGTCACGGCGGCGCTTGGTCCCGCCTGGACGCGCGGCGAACTCGCGGTGCCCATCGCTGCCACCTTCCCCCTGTCCGAAGCAAATGAGGCCTACGCCTTTTTCGCGCAACCTGGCAAGATCGGCAAAGTCGTCTTCCTCCCAACCGACGCATGACCCACGTTCCGCACCCCACTCGGCTCAACCCCGACCGTCCCGACTTCGCGGCGATTATGAGTGCCCACAACGAGGCCGTGGCGCAAGGGCGTCGTTACTACTTCGATCCGTCGACACAACTGGTGGTACTCACGGTGACCGCGCACCTCGAGCGAGGGTCGTGTTGCGGCAATGGCTGTCGCCACTGCCCCTGGGTCGGTCGGTCTTAGAGCAGCGAGCGCAACGGGGTGTAGGGCAGGCCGAGCGCCTCCGCCACGGGGCCGTAGGTCACGGCACCGTTGACGATGTTCACACCTTCGGCCAGCGCGTCGTCGGCCACAACGGCCTCACGCCACCCCAGTCGAGCGAGCTCGACGGCGTAGGGCAAGGTGGCGTTGGCCAACGCCTGTGTAGACGTCGCGGGAACCGCACCGGGCATGTTGGCGACGCAGTAGAAAATAGAGCCGTTCACTTCGAACACAGGGTCCGAGTGCGTCGTCGCCCGAGTGGCCTCAAAGCAACCACCCTGGTCAACCGAGATGTCGACCAAAACCGAACCTGGGCGCATCCGCGCGACGAGATCGTTGGACACCAGCTTCGGCGCCTTCGCGCCAACCACCAGCACGGCACCGATCACAATGTCGGCGTCGAGGCAGGCCTCTTCGAGGCTCAGCACGGTGGAGGCCACCGTGTTCACCGCGCCGTTGAAGTGCTGGTCAACCTGACGCAGACGCTCGAGGTTGCGGTCGAGAATGGTGACGTTGGCGTGCAGGCCGACCGCCATGCTGGCGGCCGCCATACCGGCGACGCCGGCGCCAATCACGACGACGTTCGCTGGCTTCACACCGGGCACGCCGGCGATGAGGGTGCCGTGGCCACCGCCAGGACGCATGAGGTGATGCGCGCCCATCAATGGAGCCATGCGACCGGCGACCTCACTCATTGGCGTGAGCAGCGGCAGCGAGTTGTCACGGAGACGAACGGTCTCGTACGCGATGGCCACGTTGTTCGCAGCGACCAGCGCGTCGGTGCATTCACGCGACGCGGCGAGGTGGAGGTAGGTGAAGAGCGTCTGCTTCGGACGAGCTGACAAGCGGTGGTACTCCTCCGCCACGGGCTCCTTCACCTTGAGAACGAGGTCGGCTTCAGCCCAGACGTCATCGGCTGACGGAATCATGGTGGCGCCGTTGGCGACGTAGGCCTCGTCGAGAATTGACGAGCCGACACCGGCGCCACTTTCAATCAGAACCCGGTGGCCCTGCGAGGTGAGTTCGCGAACGCCGGCGGGCGTAATAGCCACGCGGTGCTCGTCTTTTTTTACTTCCTTCGGTACGCCGATGATCATCGTTGATCACACTTTCTCTTCTGCGCTGACTTTCCTAACTTAGTCAGTCTTCGAGTGAGTTGTACGCCACCGGTCGCTGCGCGAAGAAGGTCGTACGACCCCTCGTCACGTACTTCGTCACGTACAACGCCGGCACGCTCGAGAGCAGGACAATGTCATCCGGCAAGGCGGTCATGCCGCCGGACTTAATGACCAACCAGCAGACCCAGAGCAGGCAGAGGCCGCCGACGAGGGGCATCACGATCATCGACACCGTGGCCCGCCAGCGCTGTCCGAACGTCCGACGGAAGGCCCAGGCACAGGCCAGGCCGGTGATGCCGTAGTAGAAGGCGACGAGGACACCGATGTTGTTGACGAGATTGTTCAGCACATTGCCCGCCGACGACGACAGCACCGACAACAGCACACCAACGAGCGAGGCCCCCGCGAGCACAATGGTGCCCAACGCGGGCGTCTGGTACTTCGGGTGAATCCGACCAAAGAACTGGGGGAACACCCCGTCGCGAGCCATCGAGAGGGTGATGCGCGCCGACGGCAGCACCGTGGTTTGCGTGGTGGCGATGGTCGATGACAACACAGCGAAGATCATCACGTAACTCGCCCACGGTCCGGCGAACTGCTGACCAAAATAGAACAGGACTTCCGTGCCCTGGTTCGCAATTGCCGTGCCGCCACAGAGCATCTGCACCGCGACGAAGTTCAAAACGAAGATCACGAGCAAAAGCCACATCGACAGCAGGCCGGCCCGGCCGGGTACGCGAGAGGCGTCCTTGGACTCTTCGTTCAGATTGGCCGCGGTGTCCCAGCCCCAGAAAAAGAAGACGCCCAGTGCGAGTCCTTGGGCCAGTGCGCTCACCCCGTGGATGTGGAACGGATCCAGCCACCCCATCGAGAACGGCACCGAGTGCGCGGGGTGGCGCAACGCCACCTTGATGATGCCGCCGATGGAGAAGACAATGACCGCGGCGTATTCAATGGCGACCATGACCCACTGGGCGTTCGCCGTCCACCGAATCCCGTAGATGCAAATCAGCGTGACCGCCACCAGCCAGAAACCGGCAACCCAGGCCACCGTGACGGGATCATTAATAGCCGCGTTCGACACCGCGTTGAATGCCGAGTGCAGAAACTGCAGGGTGTAGCCGCCAGCGAGGAGCGGTGCCGTGGTGCAGAACAGCACCGACGTCCAAATTTGGACCCAGCCATTGATCCAACCAATGTTGGGGTGAACGACTTCACTCAGCCACGAGTAGCTCGCGCCACAGTTGGGGTTACGACGATTGAGATGAAAGTAGGACAGCGCAATAAAGAGCACCGGCAGGAACGAGACAATGAGCACTGCGGGGCTCGCCATGCCGACACCGGCAATCACGAAGACCGGCGCCATCGTTGCCGCAATCGTGTAGGCGGGGCCAACCGATGCAATAGCGACCGTGGTTGAGTCGAAGAGATTTAACTCCTCGCTCCGCAGCATCGTCGTCTCTTCAGACGCCGGTACCGGCGTGCCAAAGGGGCCCGCGACGCCCCAGTCCTCTTTTGCCATAGGAGAAACCTACTCCGCGATGTTGTGCATCACGTGCTTAATGCGCGTGTAGTCCTCAAATCCGTAGACCGAGAGATCCTTGCCGTAGCCCGACTTCTTGAAACCACCGTGGGGCATCTCCGCAACCATGGGGATGTGCGTATTCACCCACACGCACCCGAAGTCGAGGTCACGGGTGAAGCGCATGGCCCGACCGTGGTCCTGCGTCCACACCGACGATGCCAGTGCGTACTGCACGCCGTTGGCGTACTCGAGCGCCTGCGCCTCACCGTCAAACGACTGCACCGTGATAACGGGGCCAAAGATTTCGTCCTGAATCATTTCGTCGTTCTGCTGCAGACCGGCAATAACCGTCGGGGCCACGAAGAACCCCTGGTCGCCGACGCGGACGCCGCCGGCGGCCAACGTCGAGTGACTGGGGCGACGGTTGATGATGCCCGTCACACGCTCGAACTGGTTCACGTTGTTGACCGGTCCAAACAAAGCGTCGGCGTTGTCGCGAGGACCAGTGACGGTGCGGTTCGCCACGGCGGCGAGGGCGTCGACAAAGTCGCCGTAGATGCGCTGGTCGCAAATAACACGGGTGGCTGCCGTGCAGTCCTGGCCAGCGTTGAAGTAGCCACCGATGGCGATCGCCTCAACGGCCGACGCGATGTCGACGTCGTCGAAGACCACGACAGGGGCCTTGCCGCCAAGTTCGAGGTGCACACGCTTGAGCGTCTTGGACGCCGACTCGGCAACCTGCATACCGGCACGGACTGAACCGGTGATCGACGCCATGGCGGGAACGGGGTGCTCAATCAGTGCCCGGCCAGTCTCGCGGTCACCGCAGACAACATTGAAAACACCAGCGGGAAGCACCTGGGCCATCAGCTGCGCCATCAAGACCGTCGACACCGGCGTGGTGTCCGATGGCTTCAGCACCATGGTGTTGCCTGCGGCAATCGCGGGGGCCCACTTCCACACGGCCATCAACATTGGGTAGTTCCACGGCGTCACGGCCGCGCAGACACCCACGGGCTCGCGACGAACGTAGCTCGTCATTCCATCGACGTACTCGCCCGCACTACGACCTTCGAGCAACCGAGCGGCGCTTGCGAAGAAGCGAATCTGGTCGAGCATTGGCGGGAACTCTTCGGCGAGGGTCACGGCGATGGGCTTGCCACAGTTCTGCGTCTCGGCGTCGATAATGGCGTCGCGATTCGCTTCGAGCACATCCGCAATTTGGTTAAGCATGCGCGAACGCTGCGAGGGAGTCGTGCGCTTGAAGGAAGCGAAGGCCTTGGCGGCGGCCTGGACCGCGGCGTCGACGTCGGCCTCGTTCGAAACGGGCATCTCGGCGAACGGGAGACCGGTGGCGGGGTCGATCAATTCCACGTACCGACCGCTCTTCGGCGCAACTGATTCGCCCCCGATGAAGTTTTCCAAACGACGCATACTTCCCCCTTTATTCGCACGATTGTCGTGCTGTGAGCGACCCCACTTTACCCTTACGGCATAAGGCATGTGCGAAGTTTCGCGAGGGATAGAGTCCCCATATGGCACTACGGGTGCGTATATCGGCGTCAAATACCGCTATAGTGTCAGTATCCGCAGTCACGGGGCGCAAGCCACCGGGCGGGAGAAACCCAATGTCAGCAACCAACCCAGCCAAAAAACACCTGAAGAGCGTCGAGGCCTCCGACCTGGACCTGGTGGCGGCACCCAATGTGTTGGACATGATTGACCGGAAGATCATCACCTTGCTTCAGCAAGATGGTCGTCGCCCCTACGGTGCAATTGCTGATGAAGTGGGTCTCTCCGAAGCTGGCGTGCGTCGCCGCGTGCAGCGGTTAAAGGATTCGGGCGTCATGCAGATCGTGGCGATCACCGACCCATTGCAACTCGGCTACGGCCGTGAAGCACTGGTCGGGATCCGCGTGCATGGTGACGTTCGCTTGGTCGCCGACAAGGTGGCCGCCATCAAAGAAGCGAACTACGTGGTTATGACCGCGGGTTCCTTCGACATCATTGCCGAAGTCATCGCCTTGGATGACAACGCACTCGTGCACCTCTTGAATGACTCCATCCGGAGTATTCCTGGAGTGACCGAGGTTGAAACATTTCTGTATTTGAAGCTTTCAAAGCAGACCTACGCTTGGGGAACCACATGAGTATTGACGAAGTCTTTACTGACGGCATTGCATTTGCCGATACCAATCACGCCAGCCACACCTACTCCGAGCGCGCACGTCGCAACCTTTGGTTGCAGATGTCGCGCATGGGGGCCTACGACGAGAACCGGGAAATCCCGATCATCGTCCGTGGTGAAGGCACGCGCGTCTACGACGTCAACGGCAAGGAGTACTTCGACGGTATTTCCGGCCTGTTCACGAACGCCTTAGGACACGGTCGTCCCGAGTTCGCCAAGGCCGCGGCCGAGTCCATGGAGAACATGACGTTCTTCCCACTGTGGACCTACGCCCACCCGAAGGCCATTGAACTGGCCGAGAAGATTGCCTCAATCGCCCCGGGCGACCTGAACCGCGTCTTCTTCACCACCGGTGGCGCCGAAGCCAACGAGAGTGCCTGGAAGCTGGCCCGCCAGTACCACCGCCTTCGCGGTGACACCGACCGCTACAAGGTCATCAGCCGCGACATCGCCTACCACGGCACCACCTTGGGTGCACTGACGATCACCTCGTTGGAGGGCTACCGCAAGCCATTCGAGCCACTGGTGCCAGGCGCCGTCAAGGTCCCGGCTGTGAACTTCTACCGCGCGACCGAGCACGCCGACGACTTCGAGGCCTTCGGCCTGTGGTCGGCTCGCCACATTGAAGAGGCCATCTTGCGTGAGGGCCCCGAAACCGTGGCCGCCGTTTTCCTCGAGCCGGTGCAGAACGCCGGTGGCTGCTTCACGCCGCCCCCCGGCTACTGGCAGGAAGTGCGCGCCATCTGTGACCGCTACGGCGTCATCCTGGTCTCCGACGAAGTGATTTGTGCCTGGGGCCGTCTCGGTACCTGGTTCGGTGGACAGAAGTACGACTTCGTTCCCGACATCATTTGCGCGGCCAAGGGTATTACCGCCGGCTACGCCCCGATGGGCTGCATGATTGTGTCCGACCGTCTCGCCGAGCCCTTCCTCGAAGGTGACACCTCGTTCCAGCACGGCTTCACCTGGGCGGGCCACCCCCTCTCAGCGGCCATGGCCCTCACGAGCATCGGCATCATCGAACGAGAGCACATTCTCGAGAACGTCACCGGCAACGAGGACTACTTCCGCGACAGCCTGCTGGCTCTCAAGGACATTCCGATCGTTGGTGACGTTCGCGGCACCGGCTACTTCTGGGGTGTTGAGTTGGTCAAGGACCAGGAGACCCGCGAAACCTGGACGGGTGCGGACGCTGAGCGACTGCTGCGCGGCTTCGTTTCACCCGAAATGTTCCGCCGTGGTCTGATCTGTCGTTCGGACGACCGAGGCGACCCCGTCGTGCAGTTGGCGCCGCCGCTGATCTCAACGCGCGAGGACATCGACTGGATGGTCGGGACGTTGCGCGAAGTCTTCACAGAAGCACACAAGCTCAACATCTAAGACACTGAGAAATAAGAAATCCCCGGGCAACTGCCCGGGGATTTCTTATTTAAGGATGTTGACGGCGCGGGCCGCGACCACCGAAATCGTCACCAGTGAGACCACACTTTCGCTGGCGAAGAGCAGTTTGGCGCGACGAGTCAGGGGCATGGCGTCAGCGGGCGCAAAGCTGGTGCCATTGGCGAAGCTCGAGTAGAGGTAGTCCGTGAACCGTGGCTGCCACCCTTCGGGTGCCAACGACGGATTCTCCATTTGGGGGAACTGCAAATCGAGGCGGTCGTGGCTCCCATCAGCCCGACGATGGGGACCACCGCGGTCAATCTCCCAGAACCAGACGCCGTAGAGAATGACGTTGGTCACCCAGATAGAAACGGCCGAGTAGATCAGCTGGGTGCCCTGCGACACGTGCGAGTCGAGAAGCCGGTGCACCAGCATGGCCACCGATGCGACGTTCGCCAGGGTCACGACACCAAGCAAGACCAGCGAGAGACGGCGCACCCATGGTGATTCTGGGCCCTGGTGGCGGACAATGGCCAGCGGCAGCAGCGGCAGGCCCACCAAGACAGGGAGCAGCCACTTAGGGCCGACCACCACGCGACTCGGCAGCACCACGTACAAAACGATGCACGCAATCAGCGCGGCCGCGGCGGGCCAGCGAGGTTCGCCCGGTCGATTCACAGTACGGACCCCGCGGATCCCAGTGACGCCAGGCTTGAGGGTAGCTCAATGCCATTCAAAATCTTTGACGCCAATACCGCTTGGATAAGTGCGGTGGGAATATGCGTCCACGTCGTCGTTGGTGGCGCAACCACCGACACCGAGCGGTTGTACCACTCAACGGTGGCGCGAATCGACGTGGTGCCCGAGGCCGTCACGAGCGAGACCGCAGCGCCCGTGACCTCACCTTGCGCACCCGTCGTAATGGCAATGGTCTCAGTGCCTACGGCATTCGAGACACCGGCCTGCACTTTGGTCCGACCGGTCGAGGACGAGAACCCCGCGACAATCGGTGACAAGGCGACGTTGTCTTTCGTGAACTTGTACGTCGTGTGGTAGCCGTTGTGCTGGACCGAGGTAATTGGGAATCCCGAAATCAGCGAGATATCGGGTTGGGTGAGTTCGAGCGAGGCACCAAAGAGGTCGGGAAGGTGCACCGGCACCGTGAACCAGGTGGCGTGGGCGGCGGTGTTGAAATTTGGCGAGTTTACGAAGAGGTGATTCGCGATCAATCGAAGGGCGAAGCTACTGGTATTGAGCGCCGTTGGCACCGAGAGTGAGCCCTGTCCTTGACCGTTCAGCAAATTGAGCGCGAGGGATCCATTGACGTTCAGACCATTGCTCGAGAGTGCCAATGAAAGGCCCACGCTCTTTGGTGGGTAGCCGTTGAGAGCCAGTGGATCACGAACGGGACCACCGGCAGGATTGGGGTCAGTCGCCGCCGTCACCACGCCGTACACACTCAAACCGAGCGCGAGTGCCCCGAGGGCGATGGCGAGAGTTCGTTGAGCGGCCACGTCTCTACCCTAGTGATGTCCGACCGGTCTAGGTCAGTCCATCTCTTCCCACATGATCTCACTCAAGAGCTCGTGGGCGATGTTGCGACCCGAGGCGATAAAGCCGATGGGCTGTCCGTTGTCCTCGACCAAATCGCGCGCAATGGCGGCGTAGGGGGTGGCCCCCGAACCCTCAAGGACCAGGCCGTTGACTTCGACGGCCTCGCGAACGCCCTGGCGAATCATCGCCTCGGGGACGAGCACGATTGGTACCCGGTGTTCGGCGATGACGTCGTTGGTAAGTGCGCCTTCATCACCGCCACCCGCGAGTCCGTCCGCGATCGTCGGCTGGTGAACGACGTCGGACATGAGTGTGCCACGAAGGACGTGATACATGGCGGCCGAGTTTTCCGGCTGGACGGCAGTAAACGCCACATCGCGACGATCGTGCACATCACGCGCGTACAGCATGCCGGTAATCAATCCGCCGCCGCCGACGGGCACGACGAGATGCCCGAGGTCGGGTGCTTGTTCAATCATTTCGTCGAAAATCGTGGCCTGCCCGGCAATGACGTGGGTGTCGTTAAAGGGAGAGATGTAGCGAATGCCACGACTCAGCGCCAGTTCGTGGGCGTGGGCCTGGGCGTCATCGTAGGAGGAGCCCCACTGAATCAGCTCGATGTCGTAGGTCCGGAGCTTCTTGATTTTGGCCGGCGAGGCGTTGGCGGGCACGACGACGGTCGCACGGACGTCGAGCAGTCGTGCGGCGTGAGCAATGCCCAAACCGTGATTGCCCGCGGACGACGTAATAACAGCGCCGGTGGGGTCGTCGCGACGGGCCGCGGCCACCGCGGCGAGACCGCCACGAATCTTGAACGCACCCGTCGTCTGCAGCGACTCCAATTTTGCGTACACCCGACGACCCCGAATACGAATCGTCACCGTCGGCGTGGGCGTGAGGTACTCGGCCACAATGGCGCGGGCCGCAGCGAGATCATCCGAGGTGGGGGGTGTGACCGTGGGAATCATCCACTCAAGCCTAGTTAGCCCAGCCACTACGGTTGGTCCGTGCACGCATGGATCATCGTGATCAGTCTCGCCACGAGTGCCTACGTCGGTTCCATGCTCGACAATCTGCTGGCGTTCGCGACGCAGCTGGCCGTCGCCCCACCGATGGAGCGGCGAGTACTCTGCGGATGGCAGAGCGCTGGGGTGACCCTGCTCGTTGCCCTTGCCCTCTTCGCGAGTGTGCTCGGCCGGTCAATTCCCGTGTGGGCTTTCGGTCTCCTCGCCGTAGCGCCGTGGGCAGCCGCAGTGCAACGGTGGCGACACCAAAACCGATCGATCGAACCCCCACGAATGCATGGCGGCATCACGGCACTCGTGATTGCGGTGGCCCTTGGTGGGGACAATCTCGCCTTGTGGATACCTCTCTTTCGAGCCCACAATCACTACGCTCTCGCGGTGATTGGCACCTTTGCGGCCTGGCAGTGCCTCTTTCTCTTCGTCGCCTGGTCACTCGCCCACCACCCGGCAATTCGCCGCGTCAGCGAACGCGTCAGCCAGCGATTGATGCCGTGGCTATACGTCGTGCTCGGACTCCTCATTCTCTTCGAGTGCCACACCATCTAAAAAGTCACGCCGACCGGTAACGTGGCAAGGTGCCCCGGACGACTTCCCAGCAAACGCTCCGGCGACTGACCATTATTGGACTCCTGCAGTGGATGGGCGCCACCCTGGGACTGCCCTTGCTGCCCTTGTTCCTCGAGCATCGCGGCGGTTCGCCGCACGTTATTGGTTTCATCGTCGCTTCGTTCTTCGGCGCGGGTCTCGTCACGCAGTTCTTTCTCGGCCGACTCGCCGACCGCTACGGGCGCCGCCCCGTCTTAATTAGCGGCCTCGTCCTCTACGGCATCGCGTCAATGACCTATGTCCTCCCAATCCACGCGTGGTGGTTCACCATCACGCGGGTGGTGCAGGGCGCCTCGGCGGGTGCCATCGAAGTTGCGTCAATGTCGGCCGTCGCGGCTCTGTTTGCCGAACACGAGCGCGGGCAGGCCATGTCGCGCATTTTCGCCGCCCAACTGTTGGGTATCGCCATTGGCCCCATGGTCGGGGTTGTGGCCACCGTCCAGACGCTCGGTTGGGCCTTCTTCCTCGCGGGTGTCGTGAGTTTTGTCGCGGCCATTGTGGCCAGTCGACTCTCACTCGGCGACCTCGATCCGGACCCCGCACCACTGCCGCCCATCCAGTGGAGCAATCGTCTTCGCGGGGCGCTGTTGGCCTCGGCTTCAACTGGCCTCGCCATTGGTGTCTACGAGACCTGCTGGTCCATGTTGATGCACGCCCACCACGCCAGCGAGCTTCAGATTCGTTTGAGCTGGACCTTGTTCTGCATTCCCTGGGTTGCGCTGAGTCGGGTCGGTGGATGGATTGCCGACCACTGGAATCGCACGTGGGCGGCCAGCCTCGGCATCATCAACGGTGCGGTCTTCTTGTCTATTTACCCTCACTGCCACAACAACACCGTCATGATGTTCATCGGGAGCTGCGAGTCAATCGGGGCCGCTCTCACGGCGCCATCGATTAGTTCCCTGTTGTCCCAGGGCGCTCACGATCGCGAATTCAGTCGCCGACAAGGTCTCAGTGCGACTGCCCAGACGGCCACCTTGGCTCTGTCGGCGGTCTCGGCCGGCTTCCTCTTCACTATCGACCCGGCCCTTCCCTTCACGCTCATGTCGGGCTGTGCGCTGGTGTTGTCCGGTTTCGCTATCTGGTCATGGCGGCGCACCGAAGGGTACGTCGGTCGCGCCTCGCTGCCTACCGAAGCGTAACCCTAGGTATTACTGCATCGGCCCCCACGAGCTGGGGTGCCGAGGGCAACAATGGCACGTTCACCTACTGGTTATCGGGCAGACTAGATGAGTCTCACGAGCACCTCACGGCGTCGAGACCGGTGAAAACACCAAGTACAAGGGAGGCCCACACAGTGGCAACGAATCATCATTCAGAGGGTTCCGTGAACGATCAAGCGTTCAAGGTAGAAACCCACGGCATCGACTTCATCCCCGAAAGTGAGCGTTGGGCCACCCCGCGCAACATCGGTGCGATGTGGGCCGGGTCAGCAAT
>DAIQPT010000006.1:0-49424 GCA_036787185.1 Acidimicrobiales bacterium
GCGAGGTTCATCACCGGCGATGGTGGTCGCGTCGCTCACACCAATGACCCAGCCGGTGAGCGGTGCGGGTCCGCCAAAGGCGACGTCGCCACCAATCTCGACGCACACACCACTGGAGGCACCCACGGCGCGGGCAACCAGATCGCACGTCAACGCTTTCGCGGTGGCGCCAAAATCAAAACGGACGCCCGCGGGACGAACCAGCGTGCTCGTCGTCGGGTCAAACGAAACGTTGGCGAGCCCCGGGGCCGGAGCGGTGGCCGTTTCATGACCCTGAGGGACCAAGTGGTCGTAGTCGCTGCGGTAGCCCATGGCTTCGATTGCCGGCAGGGTGGTGGGGTCGCAGGCCCCACGCGTCATGACGTACGCATCTCGCGCGGCTTCGAACACCTGGGTCATCAACGGTGAAAGCACCGCGGGTTCATAGCTCTGGTTGAGAAGGGAGATTTCGCTGTCGTCGCGAAAGCGGCTGGCCACGACCGTCATGGCGTCGAGGGTGTTCTGCAGCGTCGCCAGCGCCTCGTCGTGGGCGAGGGCGTCAAGTGTCGTCAGTGATCCGCTCATGCCCCAGACGGCAAAGGTGGAGCGCTTAGACACAGTTCTGATGGCCTGAGGGGGTGGTGTAGCAGTAGGTGGTCGTCGTGACGGGAGCGGTTGTGGGCGTGGTGTACACGGTGGTGGGGGTCACCCCGGTGGATCCCGAGCTTCCGGTGGACCCGGTGGGGGTCGACGGCGTCGTGGTGGTCGTTGGTGCGACGTGAGCGTAGTGCTTCACGTTGGTGGCGATGACGCCGACCAGCGCTACGGAGAGAGCGGAGGAGCCGACGACCACGGAACGGGTCAGCGTACGAATCCGAGCGAATCGCTGGTCGCGGCGGTGTTGGAGGCGGTGGAGGGGGGTCACGTCTTCAAGTTTCACTGATGGGAATAAGCGTTACGCCTGGAGTTTTATAAAGATTCCCGAAACTTTTAGCGCGTTGGAAAGGTCATGGTGAAGCGGGCGCCACCAAGGGTCGGGTCTTCATCGACCGTGACGGTGCCACCGAATTCATCGACCACCTGGGCCACAATTGACAGACCGAGGCCCGAACCCGGCAGGCCGCGGCTTGACGGGGCGCGCCAGAAACGGTCAAAGACCCGCGCTCGTTCTTCGGCGGGGATTCCGGGGCCGCTGTCGCTCACGGTCACCGATCCCGCCCCGACGGCCACGTGAATCGTTCCCTTCTCAGGAGTGAACTTAACCGCGTTGGTAAGCAGGTTCGAGACCGCCCGCGTCAGACGGTCACGTCGTCCACTGACCGTGGATGATTCGGACGTAACGGTGATCTCGATGTGCTTGATGCGGGCGTAGGTGCGCGCTGTCTCCACGCAGTCTTCGACCACTTCCTCGAGGTTGAGGTCAACGACGGCGCCCTCCGAGCGTTCGCCGCGAGCGAGCTCGCCGAGGTCGGTGATGAGCGTGGCCAATTCATCAACTTGAGTGACCATGTCACCGGTGAGTTGGCCCAGGTCGTCCGCGCCGAGCTCCGCGGCCCGAGAGAGCACCTGCGCATTGGTGCGCAGCGAGGTCAGTGGGGTCCGTAGCTCGTGGCTCGCGTCGAGCACCAGTTGGCGCTGGAGTGACTGACTGTCTTCAACAGTTCGCAGCAACTCGTTAAAGACCCGCCGCAATCGGCCCAGTTCGTCGGTGCTGCCCGGGTCGACCCGGCGCGTCATGTCGTTGTCGCGAGCAATTGATTCAATTTCGTTGGTAACGCTCTCGAGGGGGTGCAGGGCCTGCTGGGTCAACCAGAAGCCGAGTGCCAACGCCAACAAGAGCACGGAGGCCGCGACCATCAGCAGTGTTCGCAACACGCTCCGTAGTTCGGCGATCTGTCCGTTGAATCCAACGACGTAGAGCTGGGCACCCGGTTCGGCCTGCTGGCAGACAACCCCATTGCAGGTGGTGGTTACTTCGATGGTCGCGGGGAGGAGGAGTTCGCGGAACCACTGGTCTTGAATGTTGACCGTCCGGTAGAGCGGCGCGGTGGCCTTCTCGGCGGCGTAGTGCTGCACCGTCGCGTCTACGAACGCCTTCGGTCCCGAGGCGACGGTGCCGTTGGCCAAAATCAGAATGCCGCCTTGCTCCTCGTTGGGCTGATCAGGGTTCGCCGCCTGCTGCAGCGACTGGTCAACCGAGTGGAGCAGGGCATTGCGAGTGGTGAGGTACGACGTAGCACTGGACAGGACCACCGCAATGGCCGCGGCCGACACGGCCGCGGCGATGACACGGGTGCGGAATGTGAGGTTCACGCCGAGCGCAGTGAGTAGCCGACACCACGAACGGTCTGAATGAGGCGTGATTCGCCGGACTCTTCGAGCTTGCGACGCAGGTAACCGATGTAGACAGCGAGGGAGTTGGTGCCGGAGTCGAAGGTGTAGCCCCACACCAGGTCGAGAATCTGCTCGCGGGTGAGGACCTGTCGGGGGTGCTGGAGAAAGAGTTCTAGGAGGTCGAACTCAATCTTGGTCAACTCCACGGCGCGGTCGCCGCGCTTGACCTCACGAGTGGAGCGATTGAGGCTCACGTCCTCAAAGCGCAACACCGCGTCGTCACCGTCGGTGAGATTGCGGCGGCGGAGGAGGGCGCGCAGACGCGCCAGGAGTTCGGCCAGGTCAAAGGGCTTGACGAGGTAGTCGTCAGCGCCGACGTCCAGACCCTCGACGCGGTCGTTCACCGCATCACGAGCCGTCAGCATGAGAATCGGCGTGGCGTCGCCGGCGCGCCGGATGCGGCGGCATACTTCGAGGCCGTCAATGTCGGGCAACTGCAAGTCGAGCACGATCGCTTCGGGGGCCTTGAGCTGGAAGGCCTTGAGGGCACTCAGTCCGTCCTCGAATAACTCAACGTCGTAGTTCTCCATGCGCAGCGCCCGACCGAGGGAGTTGCGGATTGCGCCGTCGTCATCAACGATGGCGATGTAGGAGTGGGGGGAGGTGGTCGTCGACATGGTCATTCTTTCGCTCAGCACTACAACCTCTAGTGTTGTTGGGTGGTGTTAAGTCTTATCCGGACTTGACTAAGAATCTTCGAAGATTCTTCCACGCCGTATTCGCGGGTAGTTCAATTGGCAGAACGACGGATTTTGGTTCCGTAGGTTGGAGGTTCGAGCCCTCCCCCGCGAGCGTTGCGAAAGGGATGCAATGCTCAAACTCGAAGAGTATTTTTTGCCCACCATGACCCTTCGAGGTCGCCGAGTTGTCGCGACGGCGGCCGAGATGGCCAACGTCGCCGAGGACGCGCCCGCGGCCTCGCTCTGGCGTGCCGTGCTGGCGCTGACCAGCCTGAACCCCCGAACGAGCGTGCGTTACGGTCTCCTTCGCGCGCTGCCCGACGGGAAAGTGGAGTACCTTGCCTGCGTCCGGGCGAGCGACGTCGCCAGCGAGGACATGGAACTGGTCACCGTTGAGGGTGGCTATTTCATTGGCGCCGAACACGTTGGCGATGTCGCCACTCTGGGCGAGTCGGTCCGCTGGTTTTACGACGAGTATCTGCCCACATCGGGCTACGTCCGCCGCAACGAATGGCACGTCGAAATCTTTGACCCCCGCTTCGACCCGGCTGATCCGGAGAGCATTTTGACCTTTGGAGTGTTCGTGGAGCGCCCCAATTCGCCAGCCTGAGCACAGGGGAGCGGCCCTCGAGAGTGAGGGTGCGCCGTCTTGTAGCCTTGGGGTGTGGAATCTCTTGCCAAGCGCCGCCTCGTAATCGTCACGGGGCGTTGCCACCCCGCCCTCGCTCAGGACATCGCCAGCCAGCTTGGTGTTGAACTGACGGAAGCTCACGTGCGGGAGTTCGCCAACGGCGAAATTCACTGCCGCTTCGACGAGTCAATTCGCGGCGCGCACGTCTTTAT
Source organism: Acidimicrobiales bacterium (assembly GCA_036787185.1). Classification (GTDB taxonomy): domain Bacteria; phylum Actinomycetota; class Acidimicrobiia; order Acidimicrobiales; family RAAP-2; genus RAAP-2. The sequence goes on from DAIQPT010000006.1 coordinate 3,897, forward strand.
CGTGCAGACCCACTCCTCGCCGGTGAACGACGCCGTGATGGAGCAGCTGATCATGATTGACGCGGCCAAGCGCGCCTCGGCCAAGAGCATTACCGCCGTTATTCCGAACTACGGCTACGCCCGTCAGGACCGCAAGTCGGCCGGCCGCGAGCCCATTACCGCAAAGCTGATCGCCGACATGCTCCAGACCGCCGGCGCCACACGCGTGCTCTCGGTTGACTTTCACTCGGGGCAGATCCAGGGATTCTTCGACATTCCCGTTGACCACCTCGTGGCCGCGCCCGTCATTGAGGACTACCTCAAGGAGCACGCCGACCCCAACAACCTCGTGGTGGTGGCGCCCGACGCCGGACGCGTCAAGGTCGCCGAGCGCTACGCCCAGCACCTCGGCTGTGACCTGGCCCTCGTGCACAAGACCCGCCCGAAGGGCACGGCCAACGTGGCCGAGGCTCGTCACATCGTCGGTGAAGTTGCCGGCCGCCACTGCGTGTTGATTGATGACATGATCGACACCGCTGGCACCATCGTGGCCGCTTGCGACCTGCTCAAGGAGCACGGCGCCGGTGAAATCTGGGTGATGGCCACCCACGCGCTCTTCTCGCCGCCGGCCGTGGACCGTTTGTTCAACGCCCCGGTGACCCGCGTGGTGGTGACTGACACCCTGCCCCTCCCACCGGAGCGTCGCTTCGAGAAGCTCGAAGTGCTTTCCGTGGCCACCATTGTCGCCAATGCCATTTCCGCGATTTTCGAGGACAGTTCGGTCTCGGACATCTTTGGTGGCGAAAACCTGCTCTAGCACTGGCGTTTTTCGCCGTCGTGCGACTCCGCTAGACTGTCTACCCTGTGCGTGACCACTGGTCAGGCCAGCCATTCGTATAAGGAGAAGTCATGTCACAAGTCACGCTGCAGGCGACCACGTCGCGCGCTCAGGGAACGCGTAACTCGCGCCGTCTTCGTATCGCGGGCTCTATTCCCGCCGTCGTGTACGGCAATGGTGTCACCCCTCTGCCCGTGGCTGTGAACGCCAAGGAGTTCCGCACCGCGGTCTCCGGTGACCAGGGCCTCAACACCTTGATTGCCCTCGAAGCCGATGGCGCCTCGTACACCGTCCTCGCTCGCGAAATTCAGCGCCACCCCGTGCGTGGCACCGTTGCGCACATCGACTTCCAGGTCGTTGACCCCGACCGTCCGGTCGAGGCCACCGTGCCGCTGCACATGATCGGTGACGCCGTTGAAGTTCGTCACGCCGACTGGGAGATCGACCAGCAGATGTTCAGCTTCGCGCTGCGCACCCGCCCCGCTCTCATCCCGACGCACATCGACGTCGACATCTCGGCCCTCACCCCCGGCAGCGCCATTCACGTCAAGGACGTGGTCTTGCCCGCCGGCGTCGAAGCCGCTGGTGACCCCAACGCCAACGTCGTGAACACCCGCGCAGGTCGCGCCGCCAAGACGGCCGAACGCGCGTAGTTCAGCGTGGCTCTCCGGCGCTTCGCCGCGAGTGGCCGTCGCGGAAGCGCTAGCACCCTCGTACTCGTCGGACTCGCCAACCCTGGCGCGGAATACGAAGGCTCACGTCACAACGTCGGCGGTGATGCCATTCGTGTTCTGTGCGCCGAACGAGGCGCCCGACTCGTCGTGGAACCGCGTCAGCGCTGCCTGAGTGCGACCCTCCCTACGCCCCGCGGTCCCGTCACGCTCGCCGTTCCGACGACGTACATGAACGAGTCCGGCCAGGCGGTTGGACCACTGCTGACCAGAACCTCGCTCACCGATTTGTCCCACCTGATCGTCGTGCATGACGAGCTCGATCTCGAGCCCGGCCGACTTCAGTTCAAGATGGGCGGTGGCCTCGCCGGTCACAACGGCCTGCGTTCTATTGCGGCCACGCTGGGCACACAGGACTTCGGTCGCCTCCGTATTGGTATCGGACGACCCGTCCGCAAGGAGCAAGTCACCGACTGGGTGCTCAAGCGCCCCACGGGGGAGCGTCGTGCCGCCCTTGAGGAAAACGTTCGCTTCGCCGCGGCCGCGTTAGGCACCCTTATTGACGAATCGTTCGACGAAGCGCAGCGTTCCATCAACGGTGCCCGTGGCTAAGGCCAGCGGTCTTCGCCGCGTTCTAGAACTCGCCGCTCCGTCGCTCCGGGTGGCGCACGCCACCGGCTCCTTCACGCCGTCGGCCTACGCGACGCCGGCCACCATTGCCGCCTACGCCCTCACCACCTCGCCGCTCGTGGTCGTGACCGCCACGTCTGCCGAGGCCGAGACGCTCCGCGAGGGCGTGCAGGCCCTGCTGGGCGAGGGGAGCGACGTGGCGTTGTGGCCCGCGTGGGACACGCACCCCCTCGAGCGTGTGAGCCCCGACATTGCCGTGATGGCCGAGCGTGCTTTGTTGCGCTGGCGCGTTGAACAGGGTGACGTTCCGGCCGTGATTGTCGCGCCCATCCGCGCCCTCGCGCAGATTCTGCCCCCAGAACCGCCGACGGAGCCACTGGTCCTGCGCTTCGGTCACTCCTATGACCGTGATGAAGTGCTGCGCACCTTGACGGCCTTCGGCTACCGGCGAGAGCACCTCGTTGAACACCGCGCCGAGTTTGCGGTGCGCGGTGGCATCGTCGACATCTGGCCGGCCCACAGCCACCAGCCAGTGCGACTGGACTTCTTCGGCGACGAGATTGAGCGACTGACCTCGTTCGACATCGCGAACCAGCGTTCGACTCACGACCTCGACGCCGTGATTATTGGTCCGGCCCGCGAATGGATTCCTGGCCCCGAGGCACGAGCCGCCGCGGAGGCGCGAGCTAGCGCCACCACGTGGGGCCGTGACATCATCAGTCGCATCGCCCAGGGCGACCTGTTCGACGGCATTGAGGGGTGGATGTCGCTCTTCACCCCCGAACGCCAGACGCTCCTTGATCTGCTCGACGGAGTGACCGTGGCGGTGGTCGAGTCGACGCGCGTGGCTGGCCGTCTCAGTGACCTCCTCGATGAAGAGGGCGAACTCGCTGACGCCGTCGCCCAGACGTGGCAGGCCACCGAGCCCATTGCCTTGCTGCACGACCCGTATGACGTCGTGATGAAGAACCGCTCCATTGTGGCCTTCGACCCCGGGTTCGCCGACGCGCCCGTCCTCACCTCGCCACCCGTGGTGCAGGGCGATCCGTCGCGTATCAGTGCCCACGTCCAATCGTGGCCGCGTGAACAGCGTGGCGTCATTTTGTCCAGTAATCCGGCCGCGGTCACCCGCATGGCCGAACAGCTCCGCGGTGAAGGCATCGACGTCACGACCGACCCAGACGCGGCACTCGACGTTCGCATCACGGTCTTGGCGTCGACGCTGCCAGCCGGGTTCGCCCTGAGTGATCCGCCACTCGTGGTGTGGAGCGAAAACGACGTCACCGGACGTCGCGCTGCGCACCGTGCGGTTCGCACGCGCACGCGGAATGTCGATGGTTTCTTCGACGACTTGGCGATTGGCTCCTACGTGGTGCACCGGCAGCACGGCGTCGCTAAGTTTGCCGGCACCACGACCAACTCGATCAATGGCGTGGTGCGCGACTACCTGATTCTCGAGTTCAAGGACGGCCGCAGTTACTGGCCGACCGAACAGATTGATGCGCTCACCCCCTACACCGGTGGTGACGGCCCCGCTCTGTCGCGCATGGGCAGCGCCGAGTGGCAGAAGACGCGGGCCAAGGCACGCGCGGCGGCCTTCCTCGTCGCCCAGGAACTCGTTGCCCTCTACCGCGAGCGTTCGGTGGCCGTGGGTCACGCCTTCAGCCCGGACACCGCGTGGCAGCGAGAGATGGAAGACCTCTTCCCCTACGCGCTGACGCCCGACCAGGCCGAAGCCGTTGACGCCATCAAGGCCGACATGGAACAACCTCGTCCCATGGACCGGCTCGTCGTCGCCGACGTGGGTTTCGGGAAAACCGAAATCGCGGTGCGCGCCGCCTTCAAGGCGGTGCAGGACAACAAGCAGGTCGCGGTGCTGGTGCCCACGACGCTGCTCGCGAGTCAGCACTTTGCCACGTTCACCGAACGTTTCGCCGGCTTCCCCGTCAAGGTCGCGCTCCTGAGCCGTTTCGTTGATGACGCAGAAACCAAGAAGACCATCGAGGGAGTCCGCGATGGTTCGATTGACCTCGTCGTTGGCACCCACCGGCTGTTGTCGGACTCGGTTGTCTTCAAGGATCTTGGTCTCTTGGTGGTCGACGAAGAACAGCGTTTCGGTGTGAATCACAAGGAAGCCATTAAGACCCGCAGTGTCGGCGTCGACGTCTTGACCTTGTCGGCCAGCCCGATTCCGCGCACCCTCGAAATGGCCTTTGCCGGTATTCGCGACCTCTCAATGGTGACAACGCCGCCGGCCGACCGTCGCCCCATCTTGACCCACGTGGGTGAGTACTCCGAAGCGGCGGTCACCGAAGCAATTCGCCGCGAACTCCTGCGCGAAGGCCAGGTGTTCTTCGTGCACAACCGGGTATCCGACATCGAAGATGTGGCCCGTCGCCTCACCCAACTGGTGCCCGACGCTCGCGTCGCGGTGGCCCACGGACAGATGGATGAGGGCACGCTCGAACGGGTCATGGTCGACTTCTGGGAACGACGTTTCGACGTGCTGGTCTGCACCACCATCGTGGAGTCGGGTATCGACCTGCCGTCGGTGAACACCATGATTGTTGACCGGGCCGACCGTTTGGGGCTCGGACAGATGCACCAGTTGCGGGGTCGGGTTGGTCGAAGTGGCCAGCGCGCCTACGCCTATCTCTTTCACCCCGCCGACCAGACACTCTCGGAAACGGCCTTCGAGCGACTGCGCACCATCGGTGACAACACCGCACTAGGAAGTGGCTTCAAGATCGCCATGCGTGACCTCGAAATTCGTGGAGCCGGCAATCTCTTGGGGCACGACCAGTCCGGCCCGGTGGCCGCGGTGGGCTACGACCTCTACGTCCAGCTGGTGGCCGAAGCGGTCGCCGAAGCCAAGGGCGTCGTGGTGCCTGACGTGGTCACTATCACGCTCGACATCCCCGGCGAGGCCAACTTGCCGGCGTCCTACGTGGAGGCCGACGACGCTCGCCTCGAGGCCTATCGCCGCCTAGCGGGGGTGACGACCTTCGAGGAACTCGAGGACCTCCGCGCGGAGTGGACTGACCGCTACGGCCCACTGCCAAAGCCGGCGCAGGGACTCCTGGACCTGGGCCAGCTGCGCTTGCGTTGCCTCGCGCTCGGGGTTCAGAGCTTGCAAGTCCTGCCGGCCAAGGTGGGCATCCGCTCACGGCCGCTGCTCAAAATCAGCCCGCTCACGTTGACGCTGAGCGCGCAGATGCGCGCGCGTCGTCGCTTCGGCAGTTACGCCTACGACGAGACCACCAAGGAGTTCAAGGTCGAACTCGACCCGTCAGACGTCTCAGTGATTACGCTTATCGCCCTGCTAGAGGAACTGACCGCCACGGTCAACTGACTAGCATTTAGGCGTGCGCCGTGTTCTCGCCTTCCTTCTTGTAGCCCTTCTTGTTGCGGCGGGGTTTGGCATTCATTCCCGTTCTCAGGCAATCGCCGTCAACGGCACCTCGGTGTCAGCACCGGAGATTACGGCCGAACTCGCAACGTTGTCCCACACGCCGACGGTGCAGTGTTTCTTCGGCGCTCTGGCCCAGAACGGTTTCTCGTCGGCGGCCGGAGCCGACAGTGTGTCGCCCACGGCGGTGGCCGCGTGGCTGAAACTCCGCGTTGAAGGCCTGGCGATTGCGTCGTACGTGAAGTCGGCCTACCACTACGTGCCGTCGTCGGCCGCGTTGGCTACGGCCACCTCGGCACTGGAGGGCGAGCTCACCCAAGCCGCCGTTCAGAACTCACTGAACTGCCCCGGCTCGTCGACCAGTGCCTTGGCCGCACTGCCCGCACCCCTGCGTCGGGCGGAAGTGGCCGAACAGGCCGACTCGATGTTCCTGCTCACCAAGCTCAAGACAACCATTCCGCTGACCGCATCGTCAATCGCCTCGTACTACCGCGCGCACCGCTCGAGCTACCGCACGTACTGCATCTCGGTCGCGCTGGTGCCGATCACCAAGGCCAAGGCCTTCCAGAACGCCGTCCACGCCGGCCAGACGACGGCCCAGGTGGCTCGCCGCTTCTCCATTGACCCGAGTGGCAAGAAGGGTGGCGCGTACGGGTGCTACAGCCCCTCGAACTCCGTCTACCCCCAGGTGTCCAGTGACGTCAAGGGGCTGAAGAAGAACCAGTGGAGCACCCCCTTCGCGTACAACAACAGCGCCGACGTGCTCTACGTCGTGCCGACGTCGATGACCACCGCGCCACTGCGTGACGTGGCCGCCAGCATCGTGGCCGCTATTCAGTCGCAGAACGCGAAGTCGGCCTCGGCCGTCGAGGCCAGCCTGCTCTACTACGCGCAGGTCAGCATCGACGACTCGCTGGGCTTGTGGACGTTGACGAGCGCCGGTCCCACGGTGGGCGCCCTCACCACGCCCGCCACGGCCAACGTGACGTCGCCAACGCTCTTCACCGCGACAACTGCACCGAAGTACCAGTGACCCCAACGATTCGCGTCGTCGGCCTTGGTCCGAGTGACCGGTCGCACGTCACACTCCGCACCTGGGAGCTGATCACCACGGCCCCGTTGGTTCGCTTCCGCACGCGCGTGCACCCCGCAGCCGACGGCCTCGACGTCGTCAGCTACGACGAACTCTACGAACGCGCGGCCTCCTTCGACGATCTCTACCCAGCAATCGTTGACGACCTGGTGGCGCTGGCCACTGGTGCCGACGGTGGGGAAGTGGTCTACGTGGTGCCGGGCTCACCCGTGGTGGCCGAGCACACGGTCGAACTGCTGGTAGCTCGTGATGACATTCGCGTCGTCCTCGAGCCCGCGGTCTCGGTCATTGATGTGGCCTGCGCGGCAATGGGTGTTGATCCGATGACGGCCGAACTGCGCATCGTTGACGCCCTGGCGAGCACCGAGCCCTTTCGCGGCCCCGGACCGCTCCTGATTCTGCAGACTTACGCCCCCGAAGTCCTGGCGACCGTGGCTGACCGGCTGCCACCCGGTACCCCAGTGGTCATCTTGCACCACCTTGGCCTCGAGGACGAGCGGGTGGTGACGGTGGCGAGCGACGAACTGGCGCATTTCGCCGAGGCCGACCATTTGACTTCGCTCTGGCTCCCCGGGCTCCGCACGGCGGGTGAGGCCATAGACGACCTCGTCAGTTTCATGCGCCGACTGCGCGCCGAGTGCCCGTGGGACGCCGAACAGACCCACGACTCACTCACCAAGTATTTGACAGAAGAAACCTACGAAGCCCTCGACGCTCTGCGCGCCTTGGCGGCAATGGAGGAGCGGGGCGAAGAAGACGAGATACTCGTCGCCCACGTCGAAGAGGAACTCGGCGATGTTCTCTTTCAGGTCATCTTCCACGCTGAACTCGGTGACGAGGAGGGGCGATTCTCCTTTGCCACGATCGCTGATGCGGTGCGCGACAAGCTCACCGAGCGTCACCCGCACGTCTTTGGTGACGTCGTGGTCAACGATGCCAGCGATGTTGAGGCCAATTGGGAGGCCATCAAGAAGGTGGAGAAGGGCCGCACCAGCACCCTCGACGGTGTCGCCTGGGATTTGCCCGCATTGGTGCTCCTGCAGAAAATTGAGCGCAAGGGGCGCAAACTCGGCGTGGTGCCCTCGACCGAAGGCCTCTCGCCCGAGCTGGGCGACCTCATTGCCATCGTGCAGCGAGCCAGTGACCTAGGCGTTGACCTCGAGGAGTCGGTGCGCGCCGTCGCGCTCTCGCTGGCGCAGCAAATTCGAACTGCCGAAGGATCTGTCGAGATTTAGCACCGTTCGCGCTGTATCCTTTAGGTATCCAACCCCCAAGGAGACGCCGTGAGCGCAATTGATTTTGTTATTGGTCGCCAGATTCTTGACTCCCGTGGAAACCCCACGGTGGAGGCAGAAGTTCACCTGACGTCGGGTGCGTTTGGTCGCGCCGTGTCACCTTCGGGCGCCTCGACCGGTATCCACGAGGCCGTTGAGCTTCGTGACGGTGGTGACGATTGGCTCGGCAAGGGCGTTATGACCGCCGTCAACTACGTCAACGGCGAAATCAGCGACGCCCTCGAGGGCTTCGAGGCTGACGACCAGCGCGCGCTCGACCAGGCCATGATCGACCTCGACGGCACACCCAACAAGGGTCGTCTGGGTGCCAACGCCATTCTCGCCGTGTCGCTGGCCGCCGCAAAGGCCGCCGCGATGGAAGCCGAACTACCGCTCTACCAGTACATCGGTGGCGTCAACGCCCACGTGCTGCCCGTGCCGATGCTCAACGTCATCAACGGTGGCGCCCACGCCAAGAACTCCATCGACTTCCAGGAGTTCATGGTGATGCCCATTGGTGCCTCGAGCTTCTCCGAGGCCCTGCGCTGGGGCACCGAGACCTACCACTCGCTGAAGTCAGTGTTGGCCAAGCGCTCACTGGCGACCGGCGTTGGCGACGAGGGCGGCTTCGCCCCGGACCTCGCTAACAACGAAGAGGCCGTCAAGATTTTGATTGAGGCGATTACCGCCACTGGCCGCGAGCCCGGCAAGGACATCGCCATTGCGCTCGACCCCGCGACCTCGGAGATCTTCAAGGACGGTGCGTACCACCTCGCCGGTGAAAACCGCGTGCTCTCCTCGGCCGAGATGGTCGACTACTGGGTCGACCTCTGTGACCGCTACCCAATCGTGTCCATCGAAGACGGCATGGCCGAAGAGGACTGGGACGGCTGGCAGCTGATGACCGAGAAGCTGGGCAAGCGCATCCAGCTCGTCGGTGATGACCTGTTCGTGACCAACTCGTCGCTCCTGCAGAAGGGTATCGACCGCGGTGTCGCGAACTCGATTCTCGTGAAGTTGAACCAGATTGGCACCCTGACCGAGACGCTCGACGCCGTGCGCCTGGCCAACCTCCACTCCTACAGCGCCGTGATCTCACACCGCTCGGGTGAAACCGAAGACGTGACCATCGCCGACCTGGCCGTGGCCACCAACGCCGGTCAGATCAAGACGGGTGCGCCAGCGCGTTCGGACCGGGTGGCCAAGTACAATCAGTTGTTGCGTCTGGAAGAGCAGCTCGGGGACTCCGCGCGCTTCCTCGGCGCCTTGTCATTGTCGGGAGCAGCGGGTGTCAACTTCACGCGGTAGGTACCTTCGAGAGCGATACGCACTTCCTTTGTCGATCGCTATCGCCGTTACCATCCTCGTGGCTATGTTCCCCGCCCAGAGTCTGTGGCGTCAGCAGTCAGAACTGTCGGCAACCAGCGCCGCGATTAATCGCGTCAAGCAGGAGTCGGCCAATTTGACCGCGCAAGCCAAGTCGGTCTCGTCGGCTGCGGCCGCCATTTCCCTTGCCCGTGAGCAGTACCAGTTGGTGCTGCCCGGGCAGCGACTCATCCAAATTTTGCCGGGGTCGGGGACCGGTTTCATTACCGCGAACTCCGGTGACCCGGGGCAGCAGCCGCTGGTAAACCCGCAGAGCGCGCTGTTGAACCTTCCCACCACACAAGCGACCGCGTCCACACCGACGCGCGCGAGCGGTGGCTTCGTGAGCCGCCTCCTGCGCACGCTCGAATTCTGGCGTTGACGACGTTTCGCGACGCGTCTGCCGACGACATTGCGGCAATTGAAGCACTGCTCGGTCGGCCCCTCTCCGGGCGATGCGCCGTTGTGGTTCGTCGCACGAACGGGCAGCCCGTGGTAATCGAGAACGAACCGCACATGCGCGACGGCACACCAATGCCCACGCTCTACTGGCTCATTGATCCCGAACTCAATGAGGCGGTGAGCCGACTTGAAGGCAATGGTGGCGTCCACCGCTTTGAGGAGCTCATTCCCGCTGAGGAAATTGAAGCGGCCCACGATGACTACCGTCGCCGGCGCGACGCCGCCACGGTTCGTCGTGATGGCGCACAGCCCAGCGGTGGGGTGGGCGGCACCCGTACCGGATTGAAGTGCCTCCACGCCCACCTGGCCAACGCGCTGGCCGGCAATGAGGACGCCGTCGGGGCCATGGTGGCCGACACTATTGGTCTGCCGACCCTCATCATTGAGTCGGTACGTGACTAACGTCGCCGCCCTCGACTGCGGGAGCAACTCCACTCGACTGCTCATTGCCGACGCGTCGGGTCGCACCCTGGCGCGCGACATGACGATCACTCGCCTCAGCGCGGGCGTGGATGCGACGGGGGCCCTGACCGAAGAGGCCATTGGCCGCACCCTCGACACCCTGGCGCGCTACCGCGAACAGATGGACGCCTTCGGGGTGGCCCACGGGCTGCTCGTGGCCACATCGGCCGTTCGTGACGCGAGCAACGGTGCAGATTTCCTGACCCGCGCTGCGGCGACCGTTGGTGTGCCAGCTCGGGTGCTCGCCGGGCAGGAGGAGGCGCAGTTTTCCTACCAAGGCGCCACCGCCGGACTCCCGGCCGCCGCCGACCCCACGATGATTGTCGACATTGGTGGCGGCTCCACCGAACTGGCCGTGCTCCTCGACGGAGAGCTCATCGGCCACTCGATGCAGTTGGGCTGTGTGCGCGTCACCGAGCGGGCGCTGCTGCCGGCTGTCGTGACACCCGAGCGGGCCGCGGCGGCGGAAGCCATGATTCAAAGCGAACTGGATCGAGCCTTTGCGGAACAGCCCCGTTTCGCCGAGGTGGTGGGCCACGTGCGCTTGGTCGGCCTCGCCGGCACGGTGGCCACGCTCGCGCAACTGACCACCGGACGTGCCACCTACGACCGTGACGCGGTGCACCACCAGGCACTGACGCGAGCCCAGGTCCTACAGTGGCGCGACGAACTCGGCCGCCGCACTCCCGACGAGCGCCTGGCGCTGCCGGGCATGGTGCCGGGTCGCGAGGACGTTCTCACCGCCGGTCTCTACATTCTCGACGCCGTGCTCGAGCGTTTCGCCTGTGACCACTTCATGACCAGCGAAGATGACATTCTGGATGGTGTGGTGCAGTCGCTAATTGCTGGGGTCGCCTGATGACCGGACGAATGACGACTAGCTCCACCCTGCACGGACGTCGCGTGGTGCTGCGGGGCCTGACCGAAAACGACTACGACGGCTGGCTCGACGTCCGCCAGCGCTGCCGTGACTGGCTCGTGAAATGGGAGCCTCGCGCCGCACACGCGTCTCATCTGGCCGAGGACCGTCGCAGTTTTGCCAATCGCTGCGCCGTGCGCGACCGTGAGCGTCAGCTCGGTACGGGCTTTGGCTTCGGCATCTTCTACGAGGGCCGGTTCGTTGGCGAGATCACCCTGTCGTCCATCCAGCGCGGCCCCCTGCAATCAGCCTTTATCGGCTACTGGATTGACGAAGCAGTTGCCGGTCGAGGGCTCATGCCCGAGTCGGTCGTTACCTTGCTGCAGTACGCCTTTGATTCGCTTCGACTGCACCGCGTAGAGATCAGCATCATCCCGCGCAACACGCCTTCACGCCGGGTGGTGGAGAAGCTGGGACTTCGTTTCGAGGGCGTCGCCGAGCGGTACCTCGAGATTGACGGCGCGTGGGAAGACCACGCTCGCTACGCGATTACCGCTGAAGAGTGGGCGGACCGCGCACCCGAGCTCGTCAGCACCTGGTTACTGCCACTCCACGACTAGACAGCGGCGAGTTCGGCTCCGCGAAGGTCGGCGGGCTGGACCATCGTCAACGCACCGCCGAGTTGCTGGGCCATCGCAATGGCGTTGAGGCCGGCGTCACGGGGCAGCACCACGAGCGCGTCGTCGACACCGCGGGCCAGCACGAGGCCGCGCTGGCGCACACTGATAGCGCTCGCACGCACGTCGCTCACGTCACAGGCGCGCGGGAGGCGAATCGCGGGGTTCTCGTAGCGAGTGGACGGAATGTCGCGAATGTCGCGCAGAATGCGCCGGGCGTGGCCCAGCGAGACGCTGCTGCCGCTGACGTCGTCCCACGTGACCGGCACACTAGTGACTGAGAGTTCGAACTGTCGAGCGAGGAAGAAGAGCTCGGCGTCGTAGGCGAACCCAGGAATCATGCCGAAGAGTCCCAACAGGCGGGCCACTTCCAGACGCATACCCTTACAGCCGCACTGCGTGTCGCGCTCCACCTTGCCGATGGCTCGTTCCGTCATGGTGTGAAAGAAGGTGCTGCCCCAGGTGCGCAGCCGTGAGTCGTAGGCAATGGCACCATTGGTGGCCCGTGATCCGGCGGCGACGTCCACATTGTTGAGGGCGTTGTCGATGGCCGGGAGGTGTTCCGGTCGAATACCCATATCGGCGTCAACGGTGATCACGTGGGGCGCCTTGGCGCTGGCCCAGCCGGTGCGCACCGCCGCGCCCTTGCCGAGGTTCTGTTCGTGTTGAATGACCTTGAGATTGGCCACACCGCCGTAAACCCGAGCGATGCTCGCGAGGGTGTCGTCAGTGGAGCCGTCGTCGACAAAGACGATTTCAGTCTCGTCGCCATTCCAGGTCTCGAGCAGTGGTGCCAGTCGATCGAAGCCCGCCTGGAGTCGAGACGACTCGTTAAAGGCGGGGATGACGAGCGCGCGACGCAGTGGCATAACTTACGGACGAACCGCGCCAATGAGGCCGTAGGTGAAAAGAGGTGAGTAGGCGATGTTGGTGCCGGTGTGGGCGGCCTGCACGATAGTGCTCGAGCCCCACGGTCCCGACCCCGTGTACATCACGACGTGGTCAACGGCGTTGTCGCCGTCGAGGTTGAAGTAGTAGATCAGGTCACCCGGCTGCAGGTCGTGGAGCGAGACGTGGGGGAGTTGGGCCCACTGCTGTTCGGTCGTGCGGGGAATGCTCACGCCGGCCTGGGCCCACGCCCACTGAACCAAGCCCGAGCAGTCGAAGCCCTGTCCCGGGGTCTCGCCGCCCCAGACGTAGGGCACGCCGATCTGGGAGACGGCCGCGCTGACGGCGCGATCACCCTCGGCGCTGCCCGCGGGACCGGTGATGACGACTGGTGGAGTGTTGGCCCGAATGGCCTCAATGACGAGGTTGGCCGCGGCCTGCCCGCCAACCTGACTGGCGGCGTTGACGGCCTGTTCTTCGGCGTAGGTGTTGCGACTGCGCGCCGCGGCGGCACCAGCGGCGATTTCGTAGTTGATGATCTGCGTTCGCAGGTGGGCGGTGACCGTATTGAGGGTTGCCTGGGTCTGCGACTGCAGTGCTTCTTGACTGACCAAGAGTGCGTGCATGCGGTTGGTCTGGTTCGCGGCCTGGTTGCGCGCGGCGGCAACTTGGTTGAGGGTCAGCCCGAGGGCGTGGCGCTCGGCCAGGAGTTGGGCCTTGACGGCATCGAGGTTGCCGACGGCCAGGGCGGCGTAGAGGGCCCGAGCGTCACTGGCGTCCACGTTCTGATTGAAGAGGGCCTCAATTTGGGCGGCCGATTCGCCCGACACGTAGGCGCGAACGACGTCCGTCGCGAGGACCGACGACGTGGCGGTAATGCGCTGACGGGCGGCGGCGATCTTCGTCTGGAGGCCGTAGACCACAGCATTGTCGTGGCTGAGCACGGCCTGGTCGGCGTCGTACGCGTTCGCTGAACGCTCACTTTGCTGGGTTTCGGCGTTGAGCTGGGCCGAAAGGGCCGCAATTTCGGCCTTGGTTTGGGCGATGGTCTGGGCCTGGGCGGTGGTGGGCCCGATGAGTGTCGCGAGGCTGCCTACCAGGGCCGCCACGAGGGCAAGGCGGCGGCGGTGGGGGCGAGTGAACACGGCGTAAGCCTACTAACGCTTTCTAAGAATTCCCGGTAGTTCTCCTAGGGAAATGCGTTAGCGTGGAACGACCGCCGTGACGCGGGGGCGTAGCCCAATGGCAGAGGCAGGGCGCTTAAACCGCCTCCAGTGAGGGTTCGAGTCCCTCCGCCCCTACGTCGCGGGGGTCAGCAACAGCGGTTTTCTAGTAGCGTAGAACGCGTGGCTAAGAGCGTAACTGGAAAATTGGTAAGTAAGGTCGGCGCTGCCGGCGGTGGCAAGGCGTACAAGAAGAGTCGCCCGCTGAACTACTACGGCGCACTCGTCGTCATCGCCGTCTTGGGACTGGCGTCGGTCATCCTTTCGCGTTACGACTACCAGCACCCCTCGACCTCGCAGGCGTCGGGCACCCCGCCCACCATCGGCACCACCTGGTTCGCCGGCCTGTCCGTGGACATCTGTGGCGTCAACCAGGCGCTCCTGCCCGCCGACCCGACGTACAAGGGCGGCTTCCAGCTCGACAAGAACGACGTCATCCGTATCGCGCCCGTCTCGGCCGCCGACTCGGGCAACCACGCCACCGTTGGCCAGTTCGCCAATGAGTACCCTGGTTTGATCGCCTCGTCGACCGAACTGGCCCTGCCGCTGAAGAACGGCCTGCCGACGGCCGCCACGACCTACCGCAATGGCCTGCTGTGCCCCGCGGGGTCGCCCTTCGCCAAGAAGGCCGGCACCATTGAGTACGCCTACTGGACTTCGTTCGGTCAGTCCGCACCGACCATCACCACGAACCCCAGCTCCATCAAGTTCACGAACCAGATGGAAATCACTCTGGCGTTCTTGCCGAAGGGCGCAGTGCCGGCCCGTCCCGGCGCCGCCACGGTGACTGACATGGTGCAGGCGAACGCCGCCGCCGCAACGGCAACTACCACGACGCTGGGCACCACGACGACCGTGGTGAACGCAACGACGAAGGCGACCACCACCACTACCGCTAAGGGCTAGGGGTGAAGTCGATCATCCTCGTTGGTGGTCAAGGCACTCGTCTGCGACCACTGACGTACGAGACGCCCAAGCAGCTCTTGCCGCTGCTCGGCACTCCGATGATCGAACAAGTGGTGGCCCACATGGCCAGCCATGGCGTCACGGAAGTCGTGTTGTCGATGGGCTACCTGCCCGACCGGTTCGTCGAAACCTACCCCTCTGGCTCCGTTGGTGGGGTGGCGCTGACCTACGTGGTGGAGCCGGCCCCGCTGGACACCGCCGGTGCCATTCGCTACGCCGCGGCGACCGCCGGCATTGACGAGACCTTCATTGTCGTAAACGGCGACGTCCTGACCGACGTCGATCTCTCCAGCCTGGTGGACTTCCACCACGCCAAGGGTGCGGTGGGCACGATTGCCCTGACGCGCGTTGATGACCCCTCGCGTTTTGGTGTTGTCGTCACTGACGACAACGGCCAGGTGCAGGCATTCGTCGAAAAGCCGCCACGGGAATTGGCCCCGACCAACGAGATCAACGCCGGCATCTACGTCTTCGAGCCTTCCGTGCTCGACCGCATTGCGAGCGAAGGCCGGGTGAGCGTTGAGCGCGACACGTTCCCCGCGCTGGCCGCCGAGGGGCTTCTCTTCGCGCGCGCGTCGGACGAATATTGGCTCGACACGGGCACGCCCCAGACCTTTATTCAGGCCAACGTTGACGCGCTGGCCAAGGGCACCACTGCCGGCGTGTCCCATGGCACGTGGGTGCACCCCGACGCCACGGTGGACGCCAGCGCTCGCTTGATGAACTCAGTGGTTGACCGGGGCTGCGTTATTGGCCCCAACGTGGTCCTCGACCAGGTAGTGGTGATGCCCGATGCTCAGATTGACGAGGGTGTGGAAATTCACCGAGCAATCATTGCGCCGCGCAGTGTGGTCACGCGGACCCACGTCATCGAGTCGGACAGCATTTTCGACTCCGCTATTGGCTAAGGCCTAGCGGAACAAGTCACCGTTAGCGGAGCGGACCACGTCACCGACGACCGATCCCTCGCCGAAGAACAGGGGATTGAGTCCCCGGACTACCGCAAAGGGCGTTTGAGCGTCCTTCGCCAACACCAGATTGGCGGCGCCAGCGATTTCGTCAACGATGGCCACCTCGGTGACCTCCAGCATGCGCCCGTGACCATCGGTCGTGCCGCGGAGGTCGAGAATAGGGCGAACGCCCGCTACCCCAATGGCGACATCGGTGACACCATTGCGCCAGGTGCGACCAAAGGTGTCGGTGATAATCACGCCCACCTCGAGAGCAGTGCGTCGGCCGATTTCGGCCCGAAAACGCCGGGCACTCCGGTCGGGGTCGACGGGCAGCAGCACCGCCGTGCCGGCCGCCGTGTTGGAGTAGTCGATGCCGGCATTGGCGTTGACGAAGCCGTGCGTTGTTTCGGTAATGCGCAGCGGACCACGACGGCGAAGGACCCGAACCGACTCTTGGGCAATCAGTGCCTCTCGTCCAGCTTCGGTCTCGTCAACAGGCACTACGCGACCTTCGGCCTTGGAGACGACTTTGGAGGTAACGATCACGACGTCATTGGCGCGAAGTTCGTCGCCGTGGGCCGTCAGCGCGTCGAGAAACAACGTGACGAGGTCATCGCCATCACCTACTTCACCCACCCCTTGAACGGGGAAGATCGTGAGGTGGCTCACGCCAGCACCTCGCGAGCGAGGGCCGCGGCGTGCGCGGGGTCGGCCATCACGGTGGTGGTGACGCGTACTTCGCAGCCGGTGGCGGCCACCGCCGGGGCGAGGGCGGCGTCGACCTCGTCAATAATCATGGTGCCCACGAGTCCTTGGTAGAAGGCGGCGACACCGACGCAGCTCACGTCGTGCCCCAGCTCGCGCAGCAGGCGGTCGGCTGGTCCCTTGAGGGCGCTGCCCCCAATGATGGGAGAGACCGCGACCACGTCCTCACGGCGACGCTGGAGGATCTCGCGCACGCCAGGAATCGCCAACATCGGTCCAATGGAAATGAGGGGGTTGGAAGGGGCGATGACGATGCGGTCGGCCGTTTCGAGCGATGCTCGTGCGGCGTCACTCAGACGGGCCTCCGCCGCGCCGGCGAAGCGAAGTCCTTGGACCGCCACGCTGTGGTGGTGTCGCACGAAATACTCCTGGAAGGAGAGCTCGCCGAGATCGGTGGTGAACATGGTGGCGACGGGGTCGTCACTGACGGGCAGCAGCGTGACGGGGACGCCGAAGCGTTCCGAGAGTTCGGCCGTCACGGTTGTCTTTGACGCCCCTTGTGAGAGTCGCTGACTGCGGTAGAGGTGAGTGGCGAGGTCGAGGTCACCGAGGGAGAACCAGTTCTCACCGCCGAGTTCGCCGAGTTGCTGCATGGTGCGCCAGGTTTCACCCTTGAGCCCCCACCCGAGCTCTTCGTTGTTTCGATTCGTCAGGGTGTAACTGATGGTGTCGAGGTCGGGGCAGATGGTGAGGCCGTGCATGACGAGGTCGTCGCCCACATTGACCACCGCACGCAGCGAGGCGGGGTCCGTCTGGTTGGCGAGGGCACGAAGGAGGCGGGCGGCGCCGACGCCACCACTCAAAACTGTTATCACCCTCAAAAGCCTAGGGCGCCCACGTAGAATTGCGTTGTGACCAAATCCGCTCTCGCCGCTGGGTGGCCCGGGTCCCCGGCGTTCATGGTGGCGAAGGCGCACGACGCGGGCTACGACCCAATCCTCGTGGTGGGGGAGGCGCAGGCAATTCGTCCGTGGGCCTCGGTCTCCAAACTGACGGTGGGCATCGCCGCCATGCGCGCCGTAACGAGCGGCGACGCATTTCTCGATGACCTCGTGGGGCCACCCGGAGCCACGTTGGCCCATCTCTTGTCGCACGCCAGTGGTCTCGGTTTCGAGGCCAGCGACCCCACGGTGCCGGTCGGCACGCGACGGGTCTATTCCAACGCCGGTATTGATATCGCCAGCACCTACCTCTCGGGGGGCGACCACGAATCCTGGATCAACGACACGGTGCTCGCGCCGTTAGGTGTTGGCGCACGCTTGCGGGGACGCGCGAGTGCCGACGTCAGCGGAACGCTCGAGGACATGGCCCTGGTCGCCAGTGAACTCCTGGTGCCGCGACTGCTGAGCCACGAAGCCAATGAGACGATGCGCACGCCGTTTCTCCCCGACCTCGACGGCATTACCCCTCCCTTTGGCCGACAGCGCCCGAACTGGTGGGGGCTGACCCCAGAACTCAAGGGCACCAAGCAGCACTGGATGGGCACCTGGCCGTCGTCGTCCTTTGGCCACTTCGGCCGAAGCGGTTCACTGTTGTTGTGTGACCCCACCACCAACGTGTTTGTGGTGGCGACCAGCACCGAAGATTTTGGCCCGTGGGCGGTAGCGCTCTGGCCGACCTGGGTGGATGCCATGCGGGCGGAGGCACTGTCGTGACCGTCCGCGTCGCCCTTGACCTCGACGGCTCGTTGGAGTCCCTCACGAACTCGATGGGGGAGCTGGCGAGTGCCTTGCGCGAGCGTGACGACCTCGAGCTTCGCCCGTTTCGCTCGCGCACGACGTCGCACACGCCCGACGTGTTGTCACTGCGGGGGCGACGCCTGCTCGCACCACTGTGGCGCCGAAGCATGGGGCCAAGTATTGATCGGCAATTAGGGGCCGTTGACCTGGTGCACGTCGCCGGTGTGCTCACCCCGCCAACGAAGCACCTGCCGCTGCTCATCTCGGTGGATGACCTGCGTCCCTTTCGCGATGACGCCAAGACCCAGCAACACCTGCACCAGCTGCAGCGGGCGCTGGAGCGGGGAGCGCGAATCGTCGCCTCGAGCCGAACGGCGGCGCACGAAGTACAGGACGTCTTGGGCTTAGCGCGCGAGCAGTTCGCCGTAGTGCGACCCCCTGTCGGGAGTGTCGGACGCACCACGGACGGCAAGCGCCTCGTCATCAACGTCACCGGACAGGTTGACCGGTTCTTATTTCTGGCCCCCACCTTTACCGCTTTCGCGCAGCGCCAGGGCGCCGACATGGTGGTCGTGGGCAGCAGCGCACTGGCCACGCGCCTCCGCGCCGACAATGTGCCCGCCACCTTCCTGCATCGCTCGCACGCCACCCAGGCCATCGCCCAAGCGCGGGTCGTGGTCAACATGACCGACGGTGCGCGCTTCCCCGCGTTCGCCATTGCCGCCCTCGCCGCCGGGGTACCGACGATGGCGCGAGCAACCGAGATCAACCGCGAACTCCTCAACGGTGCCGCGCTGCTCGTCGAGGACGACGAGGACATCACGCCGATGATGGAGTCGCTGTGGGATGACGCCGCACGTCGCGCGATTGCCATCGCCGCCGGTCTCGATCGGGCCCACGACTTTGCCCCACGAGAAGTGGCCGCGGTCTACGCTTCGCTGTATCACGACGTTGCCAGGAGCTTCCGATGACCCGTCCAATTGTGGTCAGCATTGATCAGTTGTCGCGGCCCCAACCAGGCGGCATCGCCTCTTACGTCCACGGCCTCCTGCGAGGGCTGCACGACACGAGCCATCACCCCACCGTGGTGCCGCTGGGGCCGTCGAGTGCCATCGCCGCACTCGAACCCGAACTTCGCCGCCACGCCCGCGCGGTGCCGTCGTGGCAACTCCGCGGCTGGCGCTATCGACCATTCGGTGCGCCATCGGGCGCGGCCGTGGTGCACGCGACCTCGATGATGGGGCCATTTGGCGGTGGCGACATCGTTAGTGTGGCGCTCCACGACCTCCTGTGGCGCGACGTGCCGGAGGCGACGACGCCCCGAGGTGTTCGCTTTCACGAACAGCGCCTGCAGTACATCCTGGGGCGTGAGGACATTCGCCTCCTCACGGTGTCGCCCTTGCTGCCGCCGCGACTGCGCGCACTCGGTGTGCCGTCAGAACGGATCTTTCCGGTTCGCTTGGGTGTCGACGAGTCCACGGTGACGCCGGCGTCGCCCGAGCGCGTTCGTGAGGTCCTGGCCGCCGCCGGGGTGCACGGACCCTTCACCCTGCACGCGGGAACGCGCGAGCCACGCAAGAACACGCAGCGGTTGGTGCGTGCACACGCCACGGCGGTGCACCAGCACCGGGAACTCGGTCCGCTCGTCTTTGTCGGACCCGACGGGTGGGGCGCCGCACCAACGGGGAATGCCGTGGTCCTGGGAATGGTTGACCGTGACGTGCTGCTTGGTCTCTACCGTGACGCGATGGTCGTTGCCTATGTCCCGTTGGCCGAAGGCTTTGGATTGCCTCCCGTGGAGGCCCTGCGCGCTGGCGCGCGCGTGGTGGCGTCAAACACCTGCCCCAGTGTGGCCGACAATACCGAAGTGGTGTTGGTTGACCCGCTGGATGAGGGCGCCATCGCTGACGGGTTGATCACCGCGCTGGCGCTGCGGGACGACGAGCACATTCGCGCGCGCCGAACACAGTCCGTCGCTGACTACTCCTGGGCCAACTGTGCCGAGGATCACCTGCGAGCGTGGTCGTGAAAGTCGCCCTCGACGTTTCGGCACTGCCACCGCGGCTCGCCGGTGCCGGCCGCTACGTGGCCGAGTTGGCGGGACGCCTCCCGGCCGAGGTCGACCTCACGTTGGTGGCGCGAAAGAATGACGCAGAGCGGTGGGCCACGTTGTCGACCGCGCCGGTTGCGCCCATCGTGGCCAACCACCGCGTGGCGAGGTTGCTCGACGAGGCCTGTCACTTGGGCTGGTCGGCGCCAGCTCGGGCCGCCGACGTGTGGCACGCGCCGCACTACACCATGCCCCACGTGGGCAACACGCCGACGGTCGTCACGATTCACGACCTCACGTTCTTCACGAACCCCGAATGGCACGAGGCGGCCAAGGTGGGATTCTTTCGACGCGTTATTCGCTACGCGGCGAAGAATGCCGACGCACTGATCTGCGTCAGCGACTTCACCGCACAGCAGCTGCACGAGCTCGTTCCCACCTCGGCGCCGGTGATTGTTGCCCCGCACGGCGTGGCCTTCGATCGGTTTCGCCCCGTCGGGCTTGACGACGGCGCCCAGTTTGAAGTGGCCGGACTGTCGCTCGCAGCGCGGTTCATACTGTTTGTTGGAACGTTGGAGCCGCGCAAGGGCATCGACGTGCTCTTGAAGGCCTTCGCCCACCAAGCCGCGGAGGACGAGACGCTCGAGTTATGGATCGCCGGCCAACCGGGGTGGGGTCTCACCGATATCGAAGCGCAACTGGCGAACCACCCCTTTGCGGCGCGAATTCGCCGACTGGGCTTTGTGAGCGACGCACTGTTGCCCGCCCTCTACCGACGCGCGCAGGCTGTGGCCTATCCCTCACGAGGGGAGGGCTTCGGCCTCCCCGTCCTCGAAGCCATGGCGTGTGGGGCAGTCGTGGCGACCACTGCCGACACCGTAATGGCCGAGGTGGCGGGCTCGGCGGCCCTGCTCACGCCAGCCGGGGACGATGTTGCACTGGCGGCATCGTTGGCCCGTGCGGTGGCGCTGTCCGAAAACGAGCGCCAGGAGTGGTCACAGCAGGCGCACGCCCAGGCCGCGGGATTCACCTGGGAGCGATCAGTCGCGCAGCACCTCGTCGCCTACGACGCGGCGCGCCAGCGCTAAATGAGGGCGTTCGTCACTGGTGGTGCCGGTTTCGTCGGACAACACCTTCGTCGACTCCTTTTGTCGTGCGGGGACGTCGACGTCACACCACCACACCGCGTAGACATCACTGACGGCGAGGCCCTGCGAACCGCAATTGGCGAGACTCGCCCCGACGTTATTTTTCATCTCGCGGGCCGCACCAGCGTGGCCGGCTCTTGGGAAGACCAACTCGGCTACCGTCAGGTGAATGGTGAGGGGACGCGGAACGTGCTGGCCGCTGCGGCCAGTGCCGCCCCCGAAGCGCTGACGATCGTCGTCTCATCGAGCGAGGTCTACGCCGACGCCGGTGACGCGGACCTCACCGAAACGTCGCCGATTGCTCCTCGCACTCCCTACGGTGTATCCAAGTGGGAGGCCGAAGAGGCCGCCATGGACGCCATGCAGCGAGGGCAGCGCGTCATCATCGTGCGGCCCTTTGCTCACATTGGACCGGGGCAGGGGCCCAACTTTTTCGTACCGTCACTGGTGCGCCGGTTGCGTCAGACCACGTCGGACCACGTACCGGTCGGCAACCTTGCCCTTCATCGAGACATCAGTGATGTCCGAGACGTGGTGCGGGCCTACCGTCTGGTGGCCGTTGGCGGCGTGGTGGGGGAGACCTACAACGTGGGTACCGGCACGACCGTGCTGCTCGCTGACCTCGCGGATCACCTTCGTGAGTTCCTCACCCCAGAGGCCCAGTTTGTCGCCAGTGGTGATCTCCAGCGGTCGAACGAGCCGGTGGTGGTGCGTGCGTCCATCGAGAAACTGCGTCACGCTACCGGCTTCACCCCGGAAATCCCGCTCGCAGCGACGCTCAATGCGATAGTGGCGGCTCCCCTCGAATACTTGTGATTTCCTTGTACTTTTGCCTTGTGACCAGTTCCGCCGGTCCCGCAGAACTAGCCTTTAAGGACTAATGGAAAACCGCGCACCGGCCGTTGTCGCCGTCGTTGTTACCACTGGCTCGGCCCCCGGCCTCGAGGCAACACTGGCCTCGTTGACGACCCAGAGCTATGAGGAATTGAGCCTGCTCGTTATTGCGAACGGGTCGACCGAACGCGTCGTCGAACGGGTGGCCGCGGTCGCCCCGTCGGCCTTTGTGCGCACACTGGACGAGAACGTGGGCTTTGCCGCCGCCTGCAATGAGGCGTCAGTGATGGTGGAGGGCTCCGCCTTCCTGCTGTTCTGCCACGACGACGTCCGCCTCGATTCCGACGCGGTCGCGCTCATGGTGGAGGCGGCGTATCGAACGAACGCCGGCATCGTGTCCCCCAAAGTCGTCTCGTACGAGGACTCGCTGGTTCTCGTGCACGTGGGGCAAACCTGCGATCGCTTCGGCGTCGTGCGGGACCGTGTCGAGGTCGGCGAAATCGACCACGGCCAGCAGGATCTCGAGCGAGACGTGTTCGTCGCCCCGGGCGGCGTGACCCTGGTCCGCGCCGACCTGTTCGCCACCCTCCGAGGCTTCGACCCCGTTATTTCGGCCATGGGCGAAGATTTGGACCTTTGCTGGCGGGCCCAGGTAGCCGGTGCGCGCATCATTGTGGCGCCCGCCGCCCGTGTAGCCCACCGCGAAACCATCGCCACCGGCGAACGCCCCGTCACCGCGCTGGGCACCCGCCGTGCCTCACGGCAGACGATGCAGCGTCGTCACCAGTTGCTGGTGGTGGCGTCGGGGTGGAGCCGTGGACGGAGCCTCTCGACCCTGTTGTGGCTGCTCCTTATGGACACCATGGAGCTGGTGCTCGCTCTGGTGGGCCGAGACCACGAACGCGCCAGCGCCATCGTGGGATCTTGGCGATGGTTGTTGACCAATCGCAAGCGCATTCGTGAACGTCGGCGAAACCTCAATGAGGTCCGTGCCCTGAGTGACGACGAACTGCGTCGCTTGCAAACGGCTGGTGCGAGCCGGCTCCAGCGTTTCTTCGAGACACTGCTCCGTGACGGTATCGACATTGCCCGCGGCATCGTGCCCGTTGAGCCGGTGCAACAAGAACTCCCTAGTGACGAAACAGCGCTCGGCGTGGGTTTCGCTGCGGCCTTCGCCGAGAGTGACGAGTTCGACGAGGGACTGGCGGGTTTTGAGGGCAGTGGTTCACGGCCGTCGCGTTTCCTAACGACGTTCCGCTCGCAGGCCCTAGTTCTACTCGTCGTCGCACTGCTGTGGTGCTTCGGCACGCGCGACCTGGTGGCGTCGCACCTTCCACTGATTGGCCGACTGGACCCCCTGGACTCCTGGTGGTCGACGTGGCGTCACTTCTTCGCCTCGTGGTCACCGGTGGGCGTTGGCACCGGTGCGCCCGGCATGCCCGGCTACGGCCTGCTCGCATTTGCTGGCACCTTCGTTTTCGGTCGCATGGGTATTTTGCCGCGCCTGGTTCTGGTGGCGGCGGTCCCACTCGGCGCGATCGGTACCTCACGATTGCTCAAGGGACGTGTGTCGAACCGAGCCCGAGTCGTGGGCGTCGTGGCCTACATGGCACTACCAACGGGCTTCAACATGATCGCGCAGGGACGCGTCGATGTTCTCGTCGTGGTGGCCGGTCTACCCTTCGTGCTGCGCCGGCTCTTTGACTTGCTGGCCCTCCCGGGTATGCGCACTACGCCCTACCCCGAGCCCGTGGCCTTCGGTCACCTCGGGTGGCGCGTGACTGAGGCGGGGCAGCGCATGGTGCTGTTCATGCTGGTCGCGATTCTCACGGCCTTCGCCCCGGCCACCTTGATTGTGGTCTCCCTGATTGTGGCGGGTGTCGCGCTTGCTCGCGGGTTGAGCGGAGAGCAGGAACCGCTGTCGGTGGGCCCGTGGCGTCTGCTGGGGGCGCTGTGGTTCAACGTCGCCATCTTTGTGCTGCCCATGACGGTGGACACCCTGCTCGCCGGTCGCCGCGCCTTCGAAATCTTTGGTCTGGTTCGTGGCCCGTGGAACGCCCCCTCGTGGAGCAACTTGCTGCGCGGTGTGGACGGCGTTATCGGTGGCGGCTGGGCCGGCTGGCTGTTGCCGGCGGTCGCCGTGGTGGGTGTGCTGCTCGCCCGACGCGAACGATTCTCTTGGGCCAGTGTGGCGGCAACGACCGGCACCCTCACACTCGTGGTGGCAACCATCACCGATCACCACTGGGCTGGATCGCTGGTGCCCGACCTCGACGTGCTGCTGGCGCTCTACGGCGCGATGGTGGCGATTCTCGCCGCGGTCGCCGTCAGTGCCATTGAAACCGACTTGCGCGCCGCCAGCTTCGGCTGGCGCCAGTTCAGCGCCGCTCTGGCGGTGGGTGCCCTCGTCGTGGCCTTGGCACCGTTCGCGGTGGCCATGGGCTCGGGGCGTTTCGATCTCCCTTCCACGAGTGTGGCCGAGTCACTGAGTTCGCTCTACCCAACACCCGCCGGTGGCTACCGCGTGCTCTGGCTCGGCGACCCGAGCGTGATGCCGTTGGGCGGATGGAACGTGGCGCCCGGTCTCGAAGCGGCGACCACGACCAACGGTCTGCCTTCGGGCAACACACTCTTCACGCCGCCAAATTCCGGCACGACCGACGTCATCTTGAAGGCGCTGCACGAGGCCTTGAATGGACAGACGGTGGCACTCGGCGCCCTGCTGGCGCCGGCGGGCATTTCGGCCGTCGTCGTGATGAACGCGCAGGTGCCGCAAGTGGTGGGGCAGACAACATCGATCGTGCGCCCCGTGCCCGCGGGCGTAATCCCCGCGCTGAATGCGCAATCGGGACTGTCGTTGGAGCTGTCATCACCGAGTGAAGACGTCTTCGCCAACACCAACTTCCACGGCCTGTATCACGAGACGATTGGCACCACCACGACGCCGGTGTTCTCGGATACGTCGAGCAGTGGTGCGGTCACCCCTGGGGGCACCGTCACCTTGGGTCTGGCGCCCGCCAGTGCCTTCGCGCTGACAGTGCGAGGGGCGGTGACACCGCGGTCAACCTCCAACGGCTGGGCGCCGACCTACCTCGTGCCGAATAGTAAGCACCCGGAGGTCGCGACCGTGTCGCTCCACCAGTTCCCGCTCAACGGTATTTTGGCGATGTTCACCCTCGGTATGTGGCTCATAGTGTGGTTTGGCTTCGGGTGGATTGAGCGCTTGGAGTGGCTCTTCACCGCCCGTCGCCGTCCGAAGGCGGAGGTCCAGCCATGAGAGGGTCGCGCACACTCGCCAGCTCGGTGATCGCCCTCGGCGTGGTGGGCGTCATTGCCGCCAATCAGCTGGTGACGACCCCCAACGCGCTCAAGGCGACCGATTCCGGCGTGGTCCAGTCGAGTGCCCTCTACTGCACTGGTCTGACGAACAACGCCGGAGGCGCGCCTGGCTTCATAAGTGTGATCAACACCAGTGACGCGACGCGCACCGTAACCGCCAATGTGTTTGGCCTGCACACCCGCAACAAGGTGGGCAGTGTGCCGCTCACCCTCGCGCCGCACTCGTCGGCGAACTTCACCCCCTCGAGCCATCTCAAGGGGTCGATGTTCTCGGTGGCGGCCTTCGTCTCGGGCGGCGGTGTCGTGGCCCAGCAGGTCTTGCGCAGTGACGGCAATGACGGGGCGTGCACCAACGGTGGTGTCACTCAGTGGTACGCCACGGGTCTCACCACTCGCGTCGGGTCGTCGACGATCCTGTCGCTCTTCAACCCCACCGCCACGGCCGCGGTGCTCAACATCGCCGTCTACAGCACCAGTGGGTTCGCTCAGCCCGCCGCGTGGCAAGGCATGACGGTTGCCCCCCTCGGAATGACGACGGTCAATCTCGGCGACCAGGTCATCAACCAGCACCACTTTGGTGTCGGGGTGACCGTCTTGCGCGGCGCGCTGGTGATCAACGCCGTCGAAGACAACCACGGACAGGTGGCAATGGTGCCCGGTGCAACGGCGCCGGTGTCCCGCACGGTGCTGCCACAAGTGACGACGGCCGAGAAGACGGCCTCGACGGTCGTGGTGACCAATCCCTCGAATCAGTCGGCGTCCGTCACCATTCACTTGTCGCTCAAGGGCACCACCGTCCCTGACCAGCAGCTCACGGTGTCACCACTCTCGTCGGCCATCTTCGCGGTAACGCCGAACAGCGCTATTCCGAGTGATGGCGAGGCCACGGCAACGATCACCTCGTCAACGCCCGTGGTAGTGGGTCTCGTGACCGGTGGGGGCCACGGCTACGACACGACGACGATGCCCACGCCGTGGCACTCGTGGGTCTTGCACGACGCCACGGGACAGGGATTTGGCAGTGCGGTCGTGACGAACACGGGCACCTCGACCGTAACGGTGTCGGTGACAGTCACCCGAAACGGCAACACCGGCACGTGGCAAAGCGCCGTGGCGCCGGGAACGACTGTGCCGCTGCTCGCCATCGCTACCGGCTTTCACACCTTGCGAGCAGCCACCGTGACCGTGACCAGTGATGCGGCAACGATCGTGGTGGGGGCGACCCAGGTCACCAGCCCCGCAGGGGTTGACCCCGTTAACGTCCTAAACGGACGGTAGTGCTGGCGGCTCCCACGTGGGGGCTTCGACCGCTGGTGCGCTGGGCGCGTCGGTGGTGGGCTGGTTGTAGAGCGACGACACGGTGCGGGTACCCGCGGGGTGCACGGGGGAACCAAAGGCTTCGTCAATAAGACGCGCGGCCTCTTCACCGTCAATCGTTTCGCGCTCGAGCAGCGCCTGCGTCAGTGCCTCGAGACCGGCGCGGTGAAGCGTCAGTACCTCGATGGCGCGCGCTTCCTGCTCGCGCAGAATGCGGTCAATCTCTTCGTCCACGATGCGGGCGGTCTCGTTGGAGTACTCACTCGAGTTCATCAGGCTGTCGCCAAGGAAGACCTGCTGGCCCGATCCCCAGGCGCGCGGACCGATCTCCTTGGACATGCCCCATTCGCGCACCATGCGGCGCGCGAGGTCGGTGTTGCGCTGCAGGTCGTCGGAGGCACCCGTCGAGAGGTCGCCGTAGACGAGGAGCTCGGCCACGCGGCCACCCATGCGCATGCACAGTGAGTCCTCAATGTTCGCGCGGGCCATGATGTGGCGGTCCTCTTCGGGCAGGGTCATCGTCACACCCAGTGCCATCCCGCGGGGGATGATGGTGATCTTGTGCAGCGGGTCCGTGTGGGGAAGGACGTAGGCGAGGAGGGCGTGGCCACTTTCGTGGAACGCAATACGCTCACGCTCGTCGTCCTTGAGGACCATTGAGTCGCGCTGCTGACCCATCGTGACGCGGTCGCGGGCCGATTCGAAGTCCTCGAGGGTGATGATCTCGGCGTTGCGACGCACCGCGTGCAGGGCGGCCTCGTTCACCAGATTCGCCAAGTCGGCGCCACTGAAGCCCGGGGTGCCGCGGGCGACCATTGACAGGTCGGTGTCGGGGGCGAGTGGCTTGCCCTTGGCGTGCACCTGCAAAATCGGGAGACGCTCGTCGAGGTCGGGCAGTGGGACCACGATTTCGCGGTCAAAGCGGCCAGGACGAAGCAGGGCGGGGTCGAGCACGTCGGGACGGTTGGTCGCGGCCATCAAGACGACGCCTTCCGATGGGTCGAAACCGTCCATCTCGCTCAGCATCTGGTTGAGCGTCTGCTCACGCTCGTCGTGGCCGCCACCGACACCCGCGCCGCGCTTGCGGCCAATGGAGTCGATTTCGTCGATGAAAATAATGGCGGGAGCCTGCTTGCGAGCGGTGTTGAAGAGGTCGCGGACACGGCTGGCACCAACGCCAACGAACATCTCCATGAAGTCGGAACCGGAGACGGAGAAGAAGGGCACGCCCGCTTCGCCAGCGACGGCGCGGGCGAACATGGTCTTACCGGTACCCGGGGGACCGACCAGGAGAATGCCCTTAGGGATGCGTGCACCGATCTGGGTGTAGCGGCCAGGCGTCTTGAGGAAGTCGACGACTTCGTTGATTTCCTGCTTGACGCCGTCGTAGCCGGCGATATCGGCGAAGGTGGTCTTGGGGCGGTCTTCGTTGAACTGCTTCGCCTTCGAGCGACCGACCGACATCATGCCGTTCATCTGGCCGCGGGCCTGGCGGCTCACGAACCACATGAGACCGGCGAAGAAAATGAAGTACATCAAGTACGGCAACAGCGTGGACAGCAATCCAGACGGGTTGACGAAGGTGACAGCCACGTTGGCCTGACGCAGGGCGTCAACTTCGGTGGTGAGGACTGGCAGGGGACCGTTACTGGTGTAGTTGGTGCCGTCGGTGAGCTGACCGGTGATGACACCAGTCGTGTTGTTGATGGCCGCCGAAATCACCGAATTGCTGCTGGCGTCGTGCACCAGGACGGAGTAGGGGATGGTCTTGAGGTGCTTGTTGTTCAGCACGGAGGGCAAGACGAGGGCACCGATGGCGAACACGACGAGCAAAATCCACAGCAAACGACGCTTGCGCTGCGGTGACTGCGCAGAACCGCCACCGGAGAAGAACTTCTTGAGACCGGTCTTATCAGGAGTAGGAGTAATCACCATGCCAGCCTAGATGGTGGTTGTGACCCGCCTGCCGCCGGCGCCAAGGCCCGTGGCGCAGTTGTTAGCCTTCTGGACAATGGTATTTCTGCCCTCAACGCAACGAGCGCGTGGCTTCGTCGTCCTGCTGACGGGCGTTGTCGGCTTCTTGATTGGTGAAGTCGTGGCCCTGCTCGGGGACACCGTCGCGGCGAGCGTCACGCACCTCCCGGGTGGCGTGAACGCACTGACCTCTTTGGCCACCCCGCCGTGGTGGTCAAGCGTCTGTGGCCTCGTGGGGCTCTGGGTGGGCATGCTCGGGGCCGTGGTGTGGGTGAACCGGCGCGGGATACTGCCTTGGGTGACGGGCACACTTCGGCCCCGGGGATTTGGCGATCTCCGTTATCTCGCAATGGGTATCGTTGCCCAGTGGTTAGTCGATGCCGCCTATCGGCCTTGGCACGTCGCGCAACTCAACAACCCGGTGCACAAGATCTTTGGCAACGCCACCGGGGCGACATTTGTCGTCCTGTGTCTCCTCACTGCGGTGGGGGCACCGGTGGTGGAGGAGTGCTTATTCCGCGCCACCGTTTTTCGCGTCCTGGCCCAGAGCGTCACTGAGCGTTGGGGGCGGTCGGGAATCGCCGTTGCCGCCACTGCCTCGGCCGTGCTCTTTGGCCTCGCCCACGGTGAACTGGTGCAGCTGCCCGGCCTGATTGGGCTGGGGATTGTGCTCGCCGCGGTCTACTACCGCACCGAGCGCTTGCTGCCGTCGGTGCTCGTGCACGTCGGCTTCAATGGGGTGGCGGTGCTGTCGCTGGCCCTGCAACGGTGGCACGGATGAGCGACAACCGCCGCCTGACGTTGCTGGAGGTCGTTGGCCTCGTGATGCTGATGGCCGTGGTGGTCATGGCCATGCACCCGTCGCTGCTGCTGTCGCAGACACTCATCACCGGCGGTGACACCGGTGCGCACGTCGAGTCTGCGGCGTTCTTGCGTCAATCGGGGTTGCACACGCTGACCCCGTGGTTCCCCGGGTGGTTCGACGGGATGCCCCTCTACACCTACTACTTCGTTCTCCCTGACCTCCTCGCCGTTCTCGCGAGTTACGTCATCCCCTTCACGGTGGCGTTCAAGTTGATGACCATCCTGGGCTCACTACTCATGCCCGTCGGTGCCTACCTCATGGGGCGGCTCATCGGGGCCCCTCGCCCGATACCCCTCGCGCTCGGCGCGGCGACGTTGCCGTTCCTCTTCGACGCCTCGTTCACCATCGATGGCGGCAACCTGTTCTCGACTATGGCGGGGGAGTACGCATTCTCGCTCTCACTGGCGCTGGCGATGATCGCCATTGGACTCTTCGCCAAGGGCATGCGGACCGGACGCGGCTACTGGCTCGCTGCCGTGACCCTCGCGGCCACGCTGTTGGCGCACCTCTTGCCGTGGCTCTTCGCCGTCGTCATGATTGCGGTGGTCGGTGTTTTCGAGTTCTCGACGCGCTGGCGGCACCGTCGCGAGGTTGGTGACGTGGCGAGGCCGACCCGATTCGCCGTTGGTGCGGGACTATTGAGCTTTGGGCTGGTGGCGTGGTGGTTGCTCCCGTTCGCGGGCCTCCAGTCACTCACGAACTCCATGGGTTACACCAACGACAGCGTGGCCACGCTGCACGACGTATTCAAACAACTGGGTTGGTGGAACGCTGCGGGTCACGCGGGCGGCGATCGCTGGGTCCTGATTCTGGCGGCTATTGGCCTCGCCGTCGCGGTGTGGGGACGCGACCGCCTCGGCAAGGTGCTGGCGGTCTGGTCCGTGTTGTCACTGGCCGCATTCGTTCTTGATCCCCAGTCAGCAATTTGGAACGAGCGACTCGTGCCCTTCTGGTATTTGGGCACGCACCTACTCGCGGGCTGGGTCGTCGGTTACGCCCTGTGGCGCGCGGGGAACTGGTTGATAGACCGTCGCAATAGTGAAGCACGGGCCGCTCTACAAGTTGAGGGGACGACTCTTGAGGTGGACGAGAGCGAGGTTGCTACGTGGCTTCAGCGCGAGCACCGGTCGATTACCGCTGGTGTGAGTATCGTCGCGCTGGCGCTCGGCTTGCTCTCCGTGGTGCCCGGTCAGGTGCCGGCCTTCGCGAACGCGCTGCACCTGTCGACCTCCGGTAATCAAGTCTCGTCGTGGTCCCAGTTCAACTACAGCGGCTACCAGGGGCAGTCGGGCTGGGCGGAGTACCACGATCTCATGACGACGATGACCACCGTGGGGCGCCAGTATGGCTGCGGCACCGCGATGTGGGAATACAACGCGAGTGAGAGTCGCTTCGGCACCACCATGGCCTTGATGCTGTTGCCGTATTGGACGAACAACTGCATTGATTCAATGGAGGGTCTCTACTTCGAGTCATCGGCGACGACGCCGTACCACTTCCTCGACCAAGCCGAGCTGAGCGCGGCGCCCAGCGACCCCCAGGTTGGCCTCAACTACGGGCCGACCGATGTGGCCCTCGGTGTGGAGCACCTCCAAATGCTCGGCGTCCGGTACTACATGGCCTTCACGCCTTCGGTGGTGGCACAGGCGGACAAGGATCCTTCGTTGACACCCGTGGCAACCACGCAGTTCTGGGCGTCGTCGCAGACACGCTGGCACATCTACCTTATTAAGAACGCCCCCGTCGTGAGTGCGCTCCACTACGACCCCACCGTGGTGCCGAACAGTGCCAGTCGCGTCCAGTGGTTGGCGGCGAATGAGGCCTGGTGGCTCCACCCCGAATGGTGGGCCACGCCACTGGCGATGACCGGTCCATCGTCGTGGCCCCACAGCACGACGCCGCTCCCGATGCCGTCATCGCCACTCCCGGCCGTCACCGTGACCAACGTCGTCGAACGGTCGTCGCAAATCTCCTTCGACGTCTCCAAGGTGGGCGTGCCCGTCGAAGTCAAGATTTCGTACTTCCCGGGGTGGCACGTCACCGGCGCGACGGGTCCGTATCGCGTGAGTCCCAACCTGATGGTCGTGGTGCCCACCAGTTCACACGTGACCTTGACCTACGGTCCAACCTCGGGTCAACGACTCGGGACCGTGATTACCGATCTGACGGCTCTGGTGGGAATAATTTTCTTTGTAATGCACCTTAAGAGGCGTCGTTCTACCCATCGGTAAGATGGGAATAATGGACACCTCTCTTATTTTCAAGGCGTATGACGTCCGCGGCACCTACCCGGACCAGATCAATGAGGATCTCGCCCGCGCGATTGGATCGGCCTTCGCCACCTTTGCCGAAGCCCCCCAGATTGTTGTCGGCCGCGACATGCGCCCGTCCGGTGTGGCCCTGGTCGAGGCCTTCGCCGACGGTGTTCGCGCCGCGGGTGTTGAAGTGCTGGACATCGGCCTCGCCTCGACGGACTTCTTGTACTTCGCCTCGGGCCACCTCAACGCCCCCGGGGCCATGTTCACCGCGTCGCACAACCCCGCCGCCTACAACGGCATCAAGATGTGCATGGCCGGGGCCAAGCCCATTGGTGTGGAGTCCGGGCTCAAGGAAATCGAAGAGCTGACCCACGTCTTCCTCGCTACACCGGCGAGCGGTGACCCAGCCCCGATGCGCGAGACGCCGCTGATGGCCGAGTGGGTCGCGCACGTGCTGTCCTTCGTTGACGCCTCAGCGATGCGACCCCTCAAGATTGTGGCCGACACGGCGAACGGTATGGGCGGCTTCGTCGTGCCGCAGATCTTCGCATCGCTGCCGTTCGAGGTCGAAATCATGTACGAGGAGCTCGACGGCACGTTCCCGAATCACCCCGCCGACCCGCTGAACCCCGACAACATTGTCGACCTGCAGCAGCGTGTTCGCGAAGTCGGCGCCGATATCGGTCTCGCCTTCGACGGCGACGCCGACCGCGTCTTCCTCGTCGACGAACAGGGTGGCCCCATTAGCGGCTCGACCACGACGGCCATGGTGGCCGCGTCAATGCTGAGCAAGAACCCCGCCGCCACCATCCTCTACAACGTGATTTGCTCAAAGTCCGTGCCCGCGGTGATTGAAGAAAACGGTGGCACCGGCGTGCGCACGCGCGTGGGTCACAGCTACATCAAGGCAAAAATGGCGGAAACGAACGCCATTTTTGGTGGTGAGCACTCGGGGCACTACTACTACCGCGACAATTTCCGCGCGGACTCCGGCATCATTACCGCGCTCGTTGTTCTTGAACTTCTCAGCCGCGCCTCGGTGCCGCTGTCGGTGCTCGTGGCACCGTTCAATCGCTTTGCCGCATCGGGAGAAATCAACACGGAAGTGACGAGCCCCGCCGCGTCGGTGGCCGCTATTGCCGCTGAGATTGCCGAAGCCGGCGCCACGATTGATGAGCTCGATGGCCTCACCGCGGACTTTGGCGACTGGTGGTTCAACTTGCGTCCCTCGAACACCGAACCGCTCTTGCGACTCAACGTGGAGGCCCCGACGGAGAACGCCGTGGCCGAACACGTGGCGTGGGTGCGCTCGCTGATTGCGGCGGTTGAAGCATGAGTCTCGACCCATCGTTGCTGCCCCTGCTCTGTGATCCGACCGATCACGGCACCCTGCTCTACGTGGCGTCACATGATGTCTTGGTCAACCCGCGGACGAACGAGGTCTACGCGGTACGCAACGACATTGCGGTGCTGATGCCCTCCGAAGCGCGCGTGGCTACCGCTGACGAAGTGGCGACGCTGCTCGAAGCCGGCAGCGTCGAAACGGGAACCGTCCGTTAGTCAACCAGCAGGGGGCCGGCGTGGCCGAAGCCCTGGCGGATGCCCTGGCCGGCACGGCGGCGCAACTGTTCGGGTTCGAACAGCATCCAGTAGGCGTTGCGGGCGTGGTCGCGGGAGCGGTTTTCAAACACACTCGCCAATACCTTGGGGTCGTCGGATTCGTCTTCGTGAACGAAGACTTCGAGAATGGGCGTTGAGGTCAACAGTTGGGCCAACATGATGCCCTGGGCCGCTTCGTGAGCGCACTGCTTGTCGATTGGGGCGGAGCCGGGCATGCCGAGGGCGACCACGATTGAGCAGCCGTCGCGCTCAATGAGGTTTTTGGCTGCCACCGCGAGGTCCTTGAAGCCGGGAACCGTCTGGGTAAGGACGGTGAACTTTTCGCCGTAGCCGGGGCACTGCTTGAGCTCAAAGACGGCCGCCTCGCCCATGTCGTAGCGGGCGAACATCGTGTCGACCACACCAATCTTGACGGGCTGCTTGACGGACTTCTTTGATTTCTTACCGGACATGCCCTTCAGTCTAGGGAGCCCGCTGGTCGTCGCGCACCGGACGGGCCACGACAACCGTTGCCCCGCGTAGTTCGAGCCGCTCGGGGAAGTAGCGGTCAACGAAAGAGCCGAAGATGTCCCAGCGCCGCACAAAGCGATTGCGATCGATCAAGGGGTCGAGGCGACCTCGCGAGGAACTGGCGTCGTGGCGGAGAACCACGTCGGGGAGAAAGACCACCGCGCCACCATTGTTCTGAAGGCGCAGGCAAAGGTCCACATCGTTCATCACCACCGCGAGTGTCTCATCCATGCCTTTGACGGCATTCCACGCCTCGCGCTCAATCAAGGTCACCGCGCCCGTCACCGCGGAGATGTCTCGTCGGGTGGCGACAAGGTAGTCATCGCTCGGCCAGTTGATCCCGGCGAGGAGGTGCTGGGGGTAGGGGGCAATGATGACACCGCTGTGTTCATCGTTGCCGTGCTGGTCCACCTGTCGACAACCCACGAGGGCAACGCCGGGCATCGTGGCCACCCCCACCATCTGCTCAATCCAATCGGGTGTGTGGACCACGGTGTCGTTGTTCAGGGTCAGAACGTAGGGGGCGGTGCACTGAGCCACGCCCCGGTTCATGATGGCGGCGTAATTGAATGGTCCCGGACAAGGCACCACGCGGTGGGGGCTTGACGCCAAGTAGGCGAGGGTCGCTGGCTCGCAGGAGTCATTGTCGAGAATCGTGATGCGGTAGTTCGGGTAGGTCGAGGTGGCGACCACGCTGTCAATGCAGCGCTGCAGCAGGTCGAGGCGGTCCCTCGTTGGTATGACGATGTCGACGGCGGGCGGCGTGTCGAGATGCACGCGCCATTGCACACGGTCGGCGCGCTCGGCGGTGACCGAGGCGCGGACTCCTCGGCGCTCGAGGGCCGCGGCGACCACGCGCGTCGTGTCAGCGATGAGGTCGGGGTGGGTCCGTTCGTTGGCCGGCTGACCGTTGGCGGCAATGACGGGAACGTGGACGAAGCGGGCGTTGGACTCCACGAGACGTAAGTACAGGTCGTGTTCGAACGCTCGACCCATAGAAGGGTCAATTCCGCCAGCTGCCAGAACGGCGGACGATCGCCACAGCGCGGGGCGACCCACGATATTGAGGCTCAGCAGGGTGTGGGGGCCCACGGCGCTGGTCTTAAGGAGTGGTCCATGGTCGAGGAGTTCGTCGGCGAAGACAATGTCAGCGTCTTCGTGGTGTGACCACAGTGCTGCCAGGGCCGCATCAGGTGTCGTGCGGGTGGGGTCAACGAGGAGCACCCAGTCCGACTGGGCGAGCGCGTTATTCAGTGCCTCAAGTGATGATTGAAACTGATTGAAATCAAACACCACGATGGCCAGGTCAGAAGGAACGGGTGTGACCGTGTCAATGGCGACGAGGTTCTCTAGGGGGAGGCGGACGGGCGTTCGACTCGAAGGCGACGTCGACGGTCGCGATGCCAGCAGGCGAAGCGCCAATCGGCGACGGCGGGTGTCATCGCCCAGAAGTGGTGCAAGTAGTCGCACTGGACCCGATGAGGTCACTCGACGGACGTCACGATGAAACTGTCGCCAGCGTTGCCGCAACGTTTCGTCACTTGCGGGGGACTGCCCCGGAAGGTCGAAACGGGGGTAGGGAAACACAGGGACCTTTCGTCATGGCGCATTGTGAGGCCTCTAAAAATCTACCCCGTAAAGTTCACGATTAATTTGCCCACCCCGTAGGAGAGTGACCGGCTAAGTTAAGTCCGTTTCCAAACACATTTACTGAAGGTGATACCCCAAAAAGAAAGAGGTTGTCGTGTCTGACGCCGTTGCACAATCACAGGGCTCGTCAGAGCACAAACTTCGTGGAGGGGTTCTCGGACTCTTCGACTCGGTCATCATGGGTCTCGCCGGCTCAGCGCCGGCGTATTCCATCGCCGCCACCACCGTCGGTCTGTTCGGTGCCGTGGGGCTCGGTGGACCGGCCGCACTCTTGTACTGCGGTTTCTTTATGTTCGGCATCGTGTTTGCCTTCAAGTACTTGTCCAAGGACGAGTCCTCCGCTGGCGCCGCTTACTCGTGGGCTCGCCGTGCGATTCACCCCGTTATCGGCTACCTCTCGGGCTGGTCGCTCATTGTGTCGTCGTTGATTTTCTCGGTGATTGCAACCCTGCCTGCCGGTGCGAACCTGCTCAGCTTGTTCTCCTCGTCTTGGGGAAATAACAAGGCGCTGGTCACCCTGTTTGGCGCCCTCTTCTTCTTGATCATGGTCGCGACAGTGGCCGCTGGCGTCACCGTAACGGTGAAGGCACAGATCGTCATGTCAATCACTGAAGTGATCATCCTGATCCTCTTCGCCGTCATCGCAATTTTTCACGGTCACCACACTCACGCCTTCTCGTGGCACTGGTTCATGCCCAGCATTTTCTCAGGACACGGCGGCTTCCAGGGCTTCGTTGCCGGTGCACTGCTGGCGGCCTTCTACTTCTGGGGCTGGGACGTCACGGCCAACCTGAACGAAGAAACGAAGTCGGCGAGCAAGGTCTCCGGTATCGGTGGCATCCTCGGCACGGTCGTGGTCTTCGCGCTCTACGAGCTGTTCACCATTGCCTCGAACCTCGTCCTGTCGACGGACCAGTTGACGAACCCGAACAACGCCGCGGACATTCTCTCGGTGCTCGGCCAGGCCGTGTGGCACGGCACGGGCGGCAAGATCATCGTCGTCGCTGTCGTCTTGTCGACCATTGCGACGCTCGAGACGCAGCTCATTCAGCTGACCCGCACCCTCTTCGTCATGGGTCGTGACCACACGATGCCCAAGGCCCTTGGAACGGTCAATGCCAAGCGCAAGTCACCGCTGGTCGCCACCGTGTCGGTGACGATTGTGGTGCTGGTGCTCTTCATTGCGAGCCAGTACATCGGTCGGATCTCAACGATCTTGCTTGACGGCTACAACGCCATTGGCCTGCAGATCTGCTTCTACTACTGCGCCGCTGGTTTGGCCGTGGTGATTTTGTACCGCCGCCAACTGTTCAAGAAGGTCGGCAACTTCATCTTCATGGGCCTATGGCCGCTGCTGGGCGCAATCTTCATGGGCTTCATCTTCGTGAAGGTAATCCCCACGCTCAATACCACCACGAAGTGGATTGGTCTGGGCGCCATTGCCGCTGGTATCTTGCCCATGCTGTACTTCTGGCTCGTGGTCAAGTCGAAGTACTTCGACATGCCCACCAAGGAAGACCGCCACGCGGTCATGGAAGAGTTCGAACAGAACCTCTAACCTCTTGTTTCAATGCAAATCCCCGGTTGCGAATTGCGACCGGGGATTTGTCGTTAACGGCCATCGTTACGACAAGTTGATTCATTCGTAACACGGGCGACACAAAAACGCTCTACCGTTGATGCATGGCCGTCGTCTTTGATACCGATTCGTCGGGCGCGTGGAACGAAATGTTCTCCGCGCCAGGGCAGGCGCGCCTGATCTACCAACGCCTCTTGGCCGACCTCGACGCCCAGAGTGTCACCGAACTGAGCCAGCGCGCTGATCAGTTGGCCCGCACCTTTATCGACCGTGGTGTGACCTTCGCCCACTCTGGCGAAGAACGTCCGTTCCCACTGGACATTGTCCCACGAATCATCGGCGCACTCGAGTGGGACCGGCTCTCGCGCGGCATTGCCCAGCGAGTGCGCGCCCTCGAAGCCTTTCTGGCTGACGTGTATGGCCCAGGACGAATCTTCACCGACGGCGTGATCCCGCGCCGGGTGGTGACCTCGAGTCCGCACTTCTGCCGCCAGGCCATCGGCATCACGCCGGCCAATGGTGTTCGGATCGCGGTGGCCGGTATCGACGTGATTCGCGACGAACACGGCAATTTCTGCGTTCTCGAAGACAACATTCGTATCCCCTCGGGCGTGAGCTACGTCATCGAGAACCGGCGCGCCATGACCCAAACGTTCGCCCCGCTCTTCTCGAATCACCGCGTGCTTCCGGTTGACTCCTACCCCTCAAAGCTCTTGGCCGCCCTTGTGGCGTCGGCACCGCCCAAGGCGAAGAACCCGGTCGTGGTCGTGCTGAGCCCCGGTGTGCACAACGCCGCCTACTTTGAGCACGTGTTGCTGGCGCGCATGATGGGTGTCGAGCTCGTCGAAGGTCGAGACCTGGTGTGCCGGGCCAACCACGTCTACATGCGGACCACGACGGGGGAGCGGGCGGTGCACGTCATCTACCGCCGCGTCGACGACGACTGGCTCGACCCGCTGCAGTTTCGTCCCAATTCGGTCATTGGTGTGGCCGGACTGGTCAACGCGGCGCGGGCGGGCAATGTGGCAATTTCGAATGGTCTGGGCAATGGCGTGGCTGACGACAAGCTCGTCTACACCTACGTGCCCGACTTCATTCGGTACTACCTCGGTGAAACGCCGCTGCTGGACAACATCGCCACCTTTCGCTTGGAAGACGCCGACGTCTGCGCCGAGGTGGTCGCGAACCTCGCTGACTACGTCATCAAGCCGGTCGACGGCTCTGGTGGCAAGGGCATCGTGATTGGTCCTCAGGCGACTGACGAAGAGCTCCGCGATGTCGAGGCGGCCATTGCTGAAAACCCCCGGAACTGGATCGCCCAGCGTCCCGTTGCCCTCTCAACACACCCCACGTTCGTTGACGATCGCATTAGCCCGCGGCATATCGACCTTCGACCATTCGCCGTCTCCAACGGCAACGAAGTCTGGGTCCTGCCCGGCGGTCTCACCCGTGTCGCGCTCGGAGAGGGCGAGCTCATCGTGAACTCCAGCCGCGGCGGCGGTTCGAAGGACACCTGGGTGCTGAGCGAAGACGTACCGGTCGCGCCTCCCGTGAGCGCCCCGACGCTGTCACCCGCTCTGTTGGGCGCACCGCAGCAAAATGACGAGTTCATCAACCAGGACGAGGAGCAACAGTGAGCGATCGCGGAATGCTCTCCCGGCTGGCGGAGTCGCTGTTTTGGATCGGTCGCTACATCGAACGCGCCGACGACACCAGTCGTATCGTCGACTCCTACGTGCACCGCATCGTGGAGGACCCCTTCAATAACGAAGACGCCACCTGCCGATCGCTCTACGCCATTCTCGGGGTACCCCAGCCAGAACACGAACTGCTGCGCAACGAAATGTTGCAGACCATTGTCTACGACGAGAAGAGCCCCAACTCGATTGCCGGCGCGCTGGACGGTGCCTTCGAAAATGCCCGCCGAAGCCGGGACTTCATCTCGTCCGAGATGTGGGTGGCACTCAACACCACGCGAAATGAACTGCGGTCCCGTCAGCGCGTGGCCGCGGGGCTGGGTCCGGCAACGTACCTGGCCTACGTGCGCGAACGCTGCGCACTACTGGCGGGGCTGACCGATGCGACGCTGAGCCACGACGATGGCTGGCAGTTCCTGCTGCTGGGGCGAAACCTCGAGCGCATTGACATGACGACCCGTCTGCTGCGCGGTCGCATCGCCTACATGGACGCCTCGCCGGACTGGATGGCCTTTTTACGCGCGAGCGGAGCGATGGAAGCGTTCATGCGGTCGTCGCACCAGTTGAACGACCCCAATGGTGTCGCCACGTTCCTGATGCTGAACCGGACGTTCCCGCGCTCGGTGCTCTACGCGCTCAACGTGGTTGACGCCGCTCTGCGAGAGGTGCAGTCCTCAAACCAACTCTTCGACAGTGGTGACGCCGCCCGTGAAACCCTGGCGCACGCTCGCAGCACCCTTGAATACGTGGATGAGGAAGAGTTGCTCACGCAACTTCCCGCGCTCCTCGAAATGCTTGAACGGACCTGTTATCGCATCAACGACGCGGTCACCGATAAGTACTTCCGCCACGAAGAAGCCATCTTGTGGATCAGCGAGAACCAGCTATGACCGAGTCCCTGCTGCTCCAGATTCGTCACCACACTGGCTTCCGCTACGAGGGCCGTGCGAAGTCGTCCTACAACGAAGCCCGCATGACGCCCCAGGACTCGCCGACGCAGTCCGTTGAGCAGACCAAGCTCACGGTGCGCCCCGTGGTTCCGACCTACAGCTACGTTGACTACTTCGGCACGGTTGTGACTTCGTTCGACATCAGCGAGGTCCACGACATCTTGGAAGTGGAGTCGCTTTCAATCGTGCGCACGACGCCGGGTGTTGTCGAGTCGCCGATTGAGTGGCGACACTTGTTCGATGACGCGTTCATGGACTCCATGAGCGAGTACCTGGCGGTCACGCGTCGTACCGAAGTGCCGGCCGCCACTCTCGAGCGCTACGACGAATGGCGTAACGCCCCCACCATCCACGACGCGGTCGAGGCTGTCTCGGCCTTTGTCCGCGAGCGGATGCAGTACGTGCCGGGGGCTACCAGCGTGACTTCGACTGCCCTCGAGGCGTGGGAGCGCGGCCAGGGCGTCTGTCAGGACATGACCCACGTCACCCTCGGCATTCTGCGTTCACTGGGAATTCCGGCACGGTACGTGTCCGGCTACTTCTACCCGAAGAAGATCGCCGAAGTGGGTGAGACCATTCGTGGACAGAGCCACGCGTGGGTTGAGTACTTCTCGGGAGCCTGGACGGGCATCGATCCCACCAACGGTATTGGCCACACCGAGCGCCACATTGTGGTGGGTCGAGGCCGTGACTACGGTGACGTTTCACCGCTGAAGGGCATTTACCACGGACCGAAGTCGACCGGGACCGGTGCCGTGGTTGAAATCGTTCGCCTGCCTTAATCCCGACCTGTACGCTCGGGATATGACCATGCCCGCACTTTTCATTGGACACGGCAGCCCAATGAACGCTCTCGAGACCAACCGCTGGACCACCGCGTGGGCCGAAGTGGCCGCCAAGTACCCGACGCCACGGGCCATCGTGGCGATTTCCGCTCACTGGTACATCAACGCCACGGCCGTGACCTCGATGAAGCACCCGCGGGTCATTCACGACTTCTTTGGGTTTCCGCAAGAACTCTTCGATGTCGACTACGCCGCCCCGGGTTCACCCGAAGTTGCGCGCCAGCTGGCCGATCTCGTGCAGCCGACCTGGGTCGGACTTGATGACGAGACCTGGGGCATCGATCACGGCACCTGGTCCGTGTTAGCGCACATGTACCCCGAGGCCAACGTGCCGGTGGTGCAGTTGGCAATCGACGCTTCGCGCGAGTTGTCGTACCACATGGACCTCGGCGCCCAGCTGGCACCACTGCTGGATGACGGCGTCATGATTATTGGCTCAGGAAATGTCGTGCATAATTTGCGCGCCATTGCGTGGGGCGCCGGCGATCAGGGGTTCGATTGGGCGCAGCGCTTTGATCGCGACGCCTACGACCTGATGCACGGTCGGCCCGACGAGCTCGGTACCTTGCTCGACTCCGACGATTACCGCTTCGCGGTGCCCACGAACGACCACTTCTTGCCACTGGCCTACGTGGCCGGCCTTGCGGCCAGCACGGGTCGCGAGGTCTCGACGTTTGCCGAGGGCTGCACCCTCGGCTCGTTGTCGATGACCTCGTACGCCGTTGGCTAAGCGCTAGCCCTGGCTTTCGCCGGCTTCCTGCGCCGCGATGTCGGCGTGAACCTGCGCCATGTCAAGGGCCAAGGCCTGCTCGACGAGGTCGCGAAGTGACGATTCGGGGAGTGCGCCGGCCTGCGAGAAGATAACCACCTGCTCGCGGATGATCATCAGCGTCGGAATCGACTGAATGTTGAAGGACGCGGCGAGGGCCTGCTGGTCTTCGGTGTCAATTTTGCCGAAGACGCCATTGGGGAATTCGTCGGAGATGGTCTCAAAGATGGGGCCGAAGGTGCGGCACGGTCCGCACCACTCCGCCCAGAAGTCGAGCAAAACAAGGTCGTTTTCATCGATGAGTGATTCGAGGTTTTCGGCGGTGACGGCAATGGTGGCCATGGCGCGGTCCTTTCTGGTGGCTGGCGAACTGCGCAGAAACCACCTCCACACTATGGGCATCCCCGACACGTGCGCTGGGCCGCTGCTACCGTGGGGCGCAAGCCACCACATCTCCGAAAGAGAGCCATGACCAATACCGAACTCTTGCGCAACATCGCGGCCGCTGTCTCCAGTGGTGACGTTGAGGCGGTTATGCCGTTCTTGCACGAATCAATCGTGATCTTTGAAGAGGACGGTGGTGTGGCCGCCCGTGGACATGACGAGGTGCGCGCCATGTTTGTGTCGCTGTTCGAGCAGAACATCGTGGGCACCATCGAAATCAACGAAACCATTGAAATCGGAGACGCGATTGTGGCGCACGAGGTCAATCACGTCAATGGTGCCGATGGTCCCACCGACATTCATTCGCTTTGGGCCTACAA
Organism: Acidimicrobiales bacterium; assembly: GCA_036787185.1. Taxonomy (GTDB): domain Bacteria; phylum Actinomycetota; class Acidimicrobiia; order Acidimicrobiales; family RAAP-2; genus RAAP-2. The sequence goes on from DAIQPT010000006.1 coordinate 46,259, forward strand.
GGTCCGCGATGGCCAGCTGGCTTCGATGTACTTCGTCGAGCCTGGCAACGGCATGAAGGACCTCCTCAGCGAGGTCTAACGAGCCTTATCGCTCGTCGTGACCCCACGGGGCACCGTGGGCATTGACGAGGTCGAGGAAGGGCTTCGGCGGGAGCGCCTCGGGGCCCACGACGCCTTCGGCCTGCCAGATACCCGCGTCGATCAGTTCGAGTGCGACCACCGGGTTGAGTGCGGTCTGCCACACCACGGCCTGGGCACCGAATTCGCGCATGGACCATTCGTTGTCCACGACGTGGTAGAGGTAGACCTCACGAGGCTGGCCATCCTTACCAGTGCCCTTGACCCACGTACCGGCGCAGGTGGCGCCTTCAATGCGGTCACCCAGTTGGGCGGGGTCGGGGAGGCAGGCCGCCACCACGTCACGGGGTGAGACCTGCACACCGCCAACGGTGATGGGTTCAACACGGTCGAGACCGATGGTGTGCAGGGTGCGCAAGACATTGAGGAACTGCGCGTCGAGGCCGAACTTGAAGGTGACTCGACCGGCGTCAATCCAGCGGGGAATGAGCAGGACTTCTTCGTGCTCGACGTTGACGCACTCGACGTCACCGATACCGCCGGGGAAGTGGAAGACCTCGGGTTCGGAGAAGGGCTCCGTGGTGTACCAGCCGCGGTCGCGCTCGAAGATGATTGGCGGATTGAGGCACTCCTCGATGGTGGTCCAGATGGAGAAGGTTGGGGCGAAGTCGTACCCACGGATTGCCATGTTGGAACCGTCGCGAACCCCGATCTCATCGATGGAGGAGAAGAGCTCGTCGGCGGCGTACCGAGCGAAGACGTCGCTCATGCCCGGCTCGATGCCCATGCCCACCAGGGCCATCTGCCCACGGGCGGCCCACTCGTCGGCCAGAGCGAACTGTTCGTCACCCAGCTTGAGTCCCGGCATGGTCATGGGGTGTTCGGGGTGCGGCTTGGAGAGCGACATCGCCGTGTCCAAGTAGGTGACACCGGCGCGCAGGCAGGCGCGGTAGATGTTCATGACGAACCGGGGGTCGAGAACGTTGAGGACCGCGGTGACCTTCTCGGCCTCAATCAGGTGTTCAATGGCCTCGATGTCGGACGCATTGAGTTGGTGTGCCACGAAGCGAGCGTCGTAGCCGGCAATGGCGCGTTGGGCTTTGGCGAGGTCGTAGTCGGCGATGACCACGTGCTCAAAGAGCCCCCACTTGTTGATCGTCTTGACCACGGCCGAGCCAACACCGCCGGCACCAATAATGAGAACGCGCATACAAACCCCGTTGTTCGGCGCCGAATGACCTTTTCATTGGCGCACTACCGAGCGTAGCCAAACGGCTCTCGGGAGTGGTGGCGGGCGCTATTCGTCGATGGTGAAGGGAGCGTGGATACCGCCAAGGGTGATGCCGGCGGCGTGGGCGTCGGGCGATTCACCGCGAGCCTGCTGCGCCTTGAAGGCGGCCTGTTCCCAACGGGATTCGACCTTGCCGACCTTCCAATAGATCAAGGCGAAGGCCCAGACCACGACGAACATGGCGACCACGATCATGCCGGCCTTGTTGATGTCGAAGTTTTGGGCGTAGGTCCAAAGGCCGCCGTTCAATTTGAGCTGGGTGGCCAAGACCTGCATCAACTCCAGGGTGCCGATGTAGAAGGCCACAATGACCGAGAGACCGGTAATGGCGATGTTGTAGTACACCTTGCGCACGGGCTTGGAGAAGGCCCAGCCGTAGGCGAAGTTCATGAATGAACCGTCAATGGTGTCGAGGAGACTCATACCGGCGGCAAACAAGATCGGCAGTGAGATGAGCGCCCAGAGGGGGAGGCCGGCGGCCACCGAGGTGCCCGCGAGGACGAGGAAGGCAACTTCCGTGGCGGTGTCGAAGCCCAGGCCGAACAAAAAGCCCAACGGGTACATCTTGCCCGGACGGTCAATGGAGCGGGCCAGTTTGCCAAAGAACCGCATGAAGAGGCCGCGGGCGTTGAGGTGCTTCTCGAGCTCCTCGTCGTTGAAGCGGCCTTGGCGCATCTCGATGAAGAGTTTGATGATGCCCCACAGCACCACCACGTTCAGCGCGGCGATGAGGTAGAGGAAGCCACCGGAGACCAGGGTGCCAACGAGGCCACCGAACTGGTGCAGGCCAGAGTTGCTATTGCGCACCTGACCACCCAGGGCCTTGACGCCAAGTCCTAGAAACAAGGTCAGCAAGAAGACGACGGAGGAGTGACCCAGGGAGAAGAAGAACCCAACGGACATTGGGCGCTTGCCATCGGCCATGAACTTTCGGGTGGTGTTGTCGATGGCGGCGATGTGGTCGGCGTCAAAGGCGTGACGCATACCGAGGGTGTACGCGAGGAGACCGGTGCCGACACCAATCGCCGCGGTCTTGCCCGCGGCGTGGTGGTGGGCGGCGAGGATCAGCAGGGTGAATCCGAGAATGTGTAGGAACAGGATGATGCCAAACATGCCCAGAAGGCGGCGCCACTCACTCGGGGAGAACGAGGCGCGAATCTTCTGGCTGGTGCTTACCGGTTCGATAACTGTAGTCATATCTCGATACTAATAGGAATAATTTCTATTAGATACACATTTCTAGAAGTCCCGGACGGCCCTCTTTGATACAACGCTCGGCGTCGACTACTTCTCGTCGCGCCAGCGCCGCCAAGCAATCACGGCCCACAGAATCTCGGCAACTCCAAACGGCCAGGCTCCCGACAGGAAGCCGTAGGCGCTAGAGAGAAGGCAGCCCACGGCAAAGGCGAGTACGAATCCCCGACCACGACGCTCGAGGCCGTACATGGCGATCATGAAGCCCACGGCAACAATGCCGAACAGGGTGGTCATAGTGCCGGCCTCCTTTTTGACTCGTCAACGCTTGCCATTATTACGGCAAGACGGAGGAAGCGGGTCTCCGATTCAGCACACGGGTCACGCTGACCTCCTGCGCGAAGCGTTTGACGGTCGAGTCGGGGAAGACCCGACGAGCGACTTCATTTGGCCTAAGCCGACGGCGGATCTTTAGAGCAAGCGCGTCGTTTGTGAAGGCGCAAGAAAAAACCCGGGGCCCAATGAATTGATCACTGAGTCCCGGGCTTTTGGTGGAGGTACGGGGATTTGAACCCCGGACCCCTTGCATGCCATGCAAGTGCT
>DAIQPT010000070.1:0-2498 GCA_036787185.1 Acidimicrobiales bacterium
TCCACTCAAGCGGGAACATGCGTGGTGGTTGCCACGGAGCCTGGTGGGGCGAATTATCTCGATGCTTCCGCAACGCAAGATTTCATATTCACTCCACCAGCCCCAGCTGCTCCCGTTATCTCGAATTCAATTCGGAGCGGGCTAGTGAAGTCGCTGATTGGACTTCAGGAAGCCGGAGCGCCAGCAAAAGACGTCACATGGTCTGTCACTGGAACAGGATGTTCAATCGCGGGGCGCCACCATACGGCTGTTTCCGATTTACGCATCGGATCGTGTGTTGTGACCGCGACCGACACCATGACTGGATTGAGCTCCGACCCGGCTACCTTTACTTTCACGGGGATCGCTCAGGCACCGGTAACGGTTTACGTCAACAGTCCTCTGGCGCTCAATCAGCCAATTGACCTCGTCGCGTTCGGTGGATCGGGCGGGGGAGCCTTTTCGTTTGCGCTCGTCCCTGGATCGGTGAATTCGGCGTCATGTTCTCTGAGTGGGGCGAAGTTGATCGCGACGACTGCTGGGGAGTGTACGGTCGAAGCAACGCGGGGAGCGCACGCCCGTTACGCGCCGGTGGTGTCGGCGCCACTGACCTTGCAGTTCAGCCCAACGGCCTAGCTCGTTGGCGGCGTTCCGAAGGCGTATACGGGACGCAAGCCATTCTTGATCTCCCGTCGCACCAAGTACTGGGCGAGGGGGAGGTCGTGCGCGTGCGTCACACCGATGCACCGAGTCTTGGTGGGGAGGACATCAAAGGTGAATCCCTCACGGTCCATGACATTGGCAACAAAGGTGGGGAGAAGGACTTCGTCGCTCAGGGCAAAATCGTGTTCCTCAACCGCACGTTGCAGGAACGGCCAGACGGTGGGCTGAAAACCCCAGAGATTCATCGACACCAAGGTGTCGTCGGCCAGGAGACGAGGCTCGAGGTCATCGTCAGCGACGAAGCCCTCAGGCTGGAACGTCACGTTGCGGCGCTCGGTTACTTCGACCAGTCGATTGTCGGCGACTTCGCAAACGCCACGTGACACGGGAAGGTCACCAATGAGCGAGTTTTCGAGCTCGAACGCCACCAGGCAGCAGTTGGTTGAACTCTTCAGGTGTGACGAGATCAAGTTGAAGGCTTCGGGGCCATAGACGTCGTCGGCGTTGGACACCGCAAACGCACGGCCTTCGCCAACCTGCTCACGGGCCGACAGGACTGCGTCCACGGTGCCACGCAGCGACTCCTGGTAGGCGTACGAGACTTTGTGGGTCTTGGGCCAGAAGGCGTCGACGTGTTCGATGATTGTCGGTCCCGTTTCGCGGTTGAGAACAATCACGAATTCAGAGAATCCCGCGTTGATGGCGTCGGCACCGATGAGGTCAATAACGCCCTCGCCGTGACGGCCAATAGGGGCCAATTGCTTGACGCCGCCGTAGCGGCGGGCACGGCCGGCGGCCAAAATGACTAAAACTGGTCCGCTCACGTAACGATACTAATCAGCCCACTAATGGCGAAATTGGGGAACAAAAACTTTTCCCTAAAAATCCCTCAGGAGATGACAAATCGACTGTGCAGCACTAGCGTGGAAATAGATGAAATCCGCCACCGCTCGCATCCGCCTTCGGAGGGCCCTTTGACAGTCGATCCGGTATTGGCCAGCCTGGGCCTGAGTCCCGCAGATGATCTCAGTGCGGAACCTACCGAACTCATTGGTCGTTTGACCATCATGCATTCCGATGAGGCCGACGCAATCTGGAGTACCAACGACGGTGGGGAAGTGGCTGGCCGGCTGCGCTTGGCCCGCACCCTGAAACTCAAGCCCGTGGCCGGGGACTGGGTCGTGGTCAAGGGTGAGCGTGTCGTCAAGGTCTTTCCCCGCCGAAACGAGTTGCGACGAACGCAAACGCACGGCCGACCACCACAAGTCCTCGGCGCCAATGTAGACATTGTCTTTATCGTGGTGCCGCTGCATTCTGATCTGCACCAGCGCATGGTGGAGGGCCTGACGGCCATGGCCCTCGACGCCGGAGCGCGACCAGTATTGGTGATGTCAAAGAGCGACGAAGGCGAAGCAGCCAGTGAGATTGCCTCGCTCGTCGCTCGGATGCAGAAATTGGTTGGTGATGTTGAGGTGATTGTGACGTCGGCCGCAACGGGCAGCGGGGTCGAGGACCTTCGATCGCTCTTGGGTCCAGGTGTGACAGGTGTCCTGCTCGGCGCCTCCGGCGCGGGGAAGACGTCGCTCCTCAATGCACTTGAGGGATCGAGTGAACTCACCAGAACGTTGAGTCGTACCGGCGAGGGGCGCCACGCCACCAGCACGCGCAAGCTCTACCGACTGTCGAGTGGCGGCGTTCTCCTCGATATTCCGGGCGTGCGCTTCTCCAAAGCCGTGGCGGATGGCGCGGGCATCGCCCCGGACTACTCAGACTTGGAGGAACGTGCACTGCAGTGTGAATTTACGAACTGCGGTCACGGCACCGACCGGGGCTGCGCCATCGTGACGGCTCTGGCG
>DAIQPT010000039.1:0-11403 GCA_036787185.1 Acidimicrobiales bacterium
CCACGGAACCGCCGTTTACCCAGATGAGGTCGGCGGAGGTCAGTATCTCCATGGGGTCGCCGGTGGGCTGGGTGAAAACCCGGAAGCCGCGGACGTCGCAGCCGGCGGCGCTGAAGGCTTCGAAGTCCTCGGCGTACTCACCCGCGGGGTCACCGGTGGCGGTGCTCAGTGTGACCACCGAGGGCCGTGTCTTGCCCGTAAGGGCCAGGGCGTCGAGCAGCATCGTACCGAGGCGGTAGGTGCGCTGGGTGGGGCCGGCGACAAAACCGCCGGAGGTAGCCAAAATGCGTCGCGTGGTCATTGGAGTCCTCAGTCGAAGATTGGGCCGAGTTCACGGCTGCGCTTGAGTTCGTAGAAACCGGGAATACTGGCAACTGCCACCACGCCATCGTAGAGACGACCGGCGTCTTCACCCTTGGGGGCGGGGGTAACGACTGGACCAAAGAAGGCAATGTCGCCCACGTGAATGACCGGTGTGCCGACGTCGAAGCCGACCGGGTCCATGCCCTGGTGGTGCGAGGCGCGCAGGTCGGCGTCAATGGCGTCGCTGTGCGCCACGTCGAGGAGCTCGGCGTCAAAGCCACAGTCGGCCAACACGGCCGCGATGGTGGCGTCAAAGTCGTCGCGCTCATTATTGATGTGGAAGCGCTGACCCCAGTTGTCATAGAAGGACTCGAGCCCCTCGGTGCCGTAGCGCTGCTCGACGGCGAGCATGACGCGGGCGGGTCCCCAGGCCTTCTGCATCAGCTCCACGTACTGCTCCGGCAGCTCGCGGCCCTCGTTGAGCACGGCGAGGCTCATGACGTGCAGCCGCACCTTGACGTCGCGCACCTGCTCGGTTTCCTTCAGCCAGCGTGAGGTAATCCACGCCCACGGGCAGATGGGGCACACCCAGAGATCAATCGGTTGGGTCATTGGTCATTCCTCGTTGTGAAAGCGGACAGGATCGTGGCCACACTATTGGTGACGGCCACGGCGGTGGGCAGGTCGAGCATTTCGTCGATGCCGTGGGCATTCGAGTTGGGCCCCAGCACACCCGTGGCCACAAACTGCACCCCGGGGTACCGCTTGCCGAGTGACGCCAGGAAGGGGATGGTGCCGCCTTCACCGGTGAAGCCGGCGGGCTTGCCAAAGGCGGCCTGCGAGGCGTCCTGGACGGCAGTTTCCAGCCACGTGGCCATGGCCGGCGACGACCATCCGTCGGCGGCTGCTTCGTTGCTCACCGTGACCCGTGCACCGTGGGGCACGTCGGTGGTCATGGCCGTTCGGACCGCGTCGAGCGCCTTGGCGGCGTCGACCGCCGGTGGCAAGCGCAGCGACAGGGTGGCGGTGGTGAAGGGGCGCAGAACATTGCCGGCCTTGTCAGGGTGGGGGAGGCCGTCGATGCCGACCACCGACAATGTGGGACGCCAGGTGCGTCGCAGGATGCGGTCGGCGCTGGAGTCACCAAGGAAGCGCAGGCCGTCGACCGCAGGGAGGTCAGCGGCCGCGACGTCACCGAACTCGGTGGCGACGGCTTCGGCGGCGATGGTGACGTGGGCGGGAATCTCACACGACAGTTCGGGCAGGACAATGGCGCCGGTTTCGGGGTTCTCGATGCGGTCGAGGAGCTGGCGCAGAACGCGGAAGGACGAGGGCACGACGCCTGATCCCAAACCGGAGTGGACACCACGCTCCAGCACCTCAACGGTGACGTTGAGGTTCAAGACGCCGCGGAGTGACGTGGTCACCCAGAGGCGGTCGTAGGTCAGTGCGCCGGAGTCGAGGCAGATCATCAATTCGACCTGGCCTAGTTTGGCCTTGAGGTGGTCAAGGTAGGCCTCGAGGTCGGGGCTACCGCTCTCTTCGCTGGCCTCAATCAGCACCACACAGCGCGGGTGGGCGACGCCCTCGCGCTCCATGGCCTCAATGGCGAGCAGGGCAGCGAAGGTTGAGTAGCCGTCGTCAGCCACACCACGAGCGAAGAGCTGATCGCCGCGGCGGACTGGCGTGTAGGGGTGGAGTCCCTCGGACCACGGAAGGAGCGGTGGCTGCTTGTCGAGGTGGCCGTAGAGGATGACGGTACCGCGATCGTCGTCGGTCTCCTCGTCGTCGGTGGTCGCCTCAATGGTGACGCACAGCACGGGGGTGCGGCCCTCGAGGCGATGCACCGTCACGTCGGCTGCCTCGAAGGTCAGGTTGCTTGCGAACGAAGCCAGCAGCTCGGTGGCGGCTTCGAGGTGACCGTTACTGGCCCAGTCCGGGTCGTAGGCGGGGGACTGGCAGGGGATGGTGGCGTACGTTTCCAGCGTGGGCAGGGCGTCGCGTTCGAAATCGGCAAGTGTTAGTGGCACGAGTTGAGATTACTTGGCGTTGCGAGCCAGATGGACCGCCTGCCAGCAATACCAGGCCACGTCGGAGCGAACACCGGTGAAGGGGTCGCCTTCGGCCTTGAGATCACGCTCGGAAATCATCTCGGGCAGGTCGTGAAGGATGGTCCACCCCATACGCACGCCGTAGTCTCCCACCGGCCACACGTCGCGGCGACCGAGCGTATGCATCAAGTACATCTGAACCGTCCAGGGGCCGACACCTTTGACCACCGTGAGTTCCTTCACGATGGCGGCGTCATCCATGCGACCGTGTCGGTCGAGATGAATGTCCTGTGCGGCGACGCGCTCGGCGAGGGCCACCATCGCTTCCGACTTCGCCCGATTGAGACCAGCGGCCTTAAGTCGCTCGGCGCCTGCCGCGAGAACGCTCTCGGGAGAAATGGTCCCGCCACAGGCGTCGGTCACGCGAGCATGAATTGTGTTGGCGGCGGCCGTTGCTAAAAGCTGGTACGTGATCGAGCGAATGAGGGCGCCAAATCGTTCGTCAACGGCGGCGGGGCGCCGCGTGGGCGGGAGTCCAACGGCCTCAACGACCGAGGCAAAACGCTTGTCGGCCTGAACAATGGCGTCGCGGATCTGCTGTCGCGACAGTGTCGCCACGGGGCTAGGCCTCGGGCTTGACGTCGACACCCATCGGAACCTGGCGTGCCTGGTGGACCACTTGCGTCAGCAGTGCCGTCATGGCGCGCACGGGCGCGGCGGGGAAGCCGAAGCGGCGACGGGCGAGGACGACGCGACGCTGGGCGATGCCCTTGATCGGAATGGCCACGAAGTTCGGCTCGAGGTGCTTGGAGAGCATGGTCGAGGGGAGAATCGAAGGACCGTGACCGTCGAACGTCAGCGAGGCGATGGTGCGGAGCCCGTCAATTTCGAGAAGCGGCTGCAGCGTGACACCCTCGAGTACGGCGGCTTCGTCGATCTCACGACGAAGTGGGGTGCCGGGGTAGGGCAGCAGAATTGGGATGTCGCTGACGTCACCCATGTTCACGTGACTGCGATTGGCGTAGTCGTGTTTACGGTCGATGATCAAGACGAGGTCTTCGCGGTAAAGGTCCGTGTCGGTGAGCTCCGCGGCCGCCACCGGCCAGGCGAGTACCGCGATGTCGAGCGTGCCGGCGACCAGCTGAGGCTCGATAACGGAGTTGGTGCCTTCAGTGATGCGAAGTGAAATGTGGGGATAAATCTTGCGCTGCGCCTCGAGCAACAGCGGCACGACCCAGCGACCGGCGGTGCCAATCATGCCCAGTGAGACCTGGCCGCGGACCTCGGAATTGAGTTCACTCACGTCAGCGGCGATGGCACTGAGCTCCGACAGAATGCGACGTGACCGAGTGACAACAATGTTTCCAGACTCGGTGATGGATCCGCTGGCGCGGTCGACGAGCTCGCATCCCAATTCGGATTCGAGCCGAGCAATGCGGTTCGAGATGTTTGACTGCACCGTGCCCAAGGCCTCGGCCGCCCCAGAAAAAGTGCCTTGTTCCGCAATGCCGAGTAACGCTTCAAGCTGTCGAATTTCCATAGTCATCAACTATACCGATTAGTCCTATTCCGTCAATGTTCTTGCGAGATAAGATGAGGGCCCCCATAATGGTCACATCCAGTTTCAACTGCCCCCCAAGTTGGAAAAGGCTTTTGCAAAAGGGTCAACCATCCCCCCGGTTGGCCCTTTTGTGCTTTCTCGACTCAATTAGCGTGGACGTAATGGCCATCTCTTCCCTTCGTACTGCGGTGGCGCGTCGCGCTGTCCGGCTGACGAACGCCGCCGTGCGTTTCACCGGACGGGGATCGGGCACGGTTGCCGGCGGTCACGTTGGTCTTCGGATTGACCCCCAGTTGCTCGGCAAACTGAGTCGCGGTCGGACCGTCATTCTGGTGTCGGGCACTAACGGAAAGACGACAACGTCCGCCCTAGTCCGTGCGGGGTGGGGCGGTGTCGTGGCCAGCAACGACACCGGCGCCAACATGCCCGCCGGTCACGTCGCCGCGCTGGTGTCATCGACCGCAAGCGCAGTGGTGCTCGAGGTTGATGAGGCCTGGCTCGATGTCGTGGTGGCCGCCACTGCACCCAAGGTTGTGGTGCTGTTGAACCTCTCTAGAGACCAGTTGGACCGCGCGAGCGAGGTCCGACAACTTGCGCAACGGTGGCGCGACATGGTCGCGGCCCACCCCGATGTCGCTTACGTCGCGAACGCCAGTGACCCCATGGTTGCCTACGCCGTCGACGGCGCCCCGCTGGTGTCTTGGGTGGAGGTGCCGCGAGGCTGGCGTGAAGACGCCCGATCCTGTCCGCGATGCACCGCGCTGCTGACGTTTGACACCACCTGGCACTGCACGTGCGGGTTTGCTCAGCCCCTCGCCACGACGTCAATTGACGAGCGGGGCGAGGTCGTCCTCGATGGCGCGGCGCTCCCACTGGCTCTCGGTCTGCCCGGTTTCTTCAACCGCGTCAATGCGGCATTTGCGGTCCGGGCACTCTCGCTGGTGGGCGTGGCGCCGGAGGATGCGGCGGCCCGGGTGGCCGGCGTCAGTGCGGTCCAGGGCCGCTACGGACTGCGTCAATGGCGGGGCCGGACGGTTCGGTTGCTGCTGGCCAAGAATCCCGCCGGCGTGGGCGCACTGATTGACGAATTTCTGACCACGAAGGACGAGTTGTGGGTGGCACTCAACGCTCGAGTGGCCGATGGCCGTGACCCCTCGTGGATCTACGACGCACCATTTGAGCTCCTCGAAGGTCGTGCGGTGTGGTGTTTGGGCGACCGTCGCTTGGACATGGCCACGCGGCTTCACTACGCCAACGTCACGACCACCGTGGTGGATCGACAGGACGATCTGCCCGCTGGCACCACGCCAGTGACCGTCATCGCGAACTACACCGCCTTTCGCGAGATATTTGAAGCGAGTACGCCGTGCTGAGCATTGGCCTCCTTTATCCCGACCTGCTCGGCACCTACGGAGACGGGGGGAACGCCACGGTTCTGGCGGCCCGAGCGCGAGCTCGCCAAATCCCCGTCGACATTGTTGCCGTGCGCTCGGGTGACGAGTTGATTGACGCTGACCTCTATCTCGTCGGTGGCGGCGAAGACGGTCCTCAGCGCCAAGCAACGGAGCTGTTGCGGGCGACGTCATTCACCCGTCGCGTTGACGATGGGGCCGTGGTGTTCGCCGTCTGCGCCGGACTCCAGATTCTCGGTGAGTCCTTTGCGGTCGAAGGCGATGAGTCCTACGAAGGACTCGGGTGCGTGTCGGCCGTGACGACACGTGGTCCGCAACGTCGCGTCGGTGAGATGGCCACAACTGTCGGCACCCACACTCTCGTGGGCTTTGAGAATCATGGTGGCCTCACGACGCTGGGGGCCGAGGTGGCACCGCTAGGCACGGTGGTCGCTGGGTACGGCAACGATGGTGTCGTGGATGGCTACCAATGGCGCAACGTTCTGGCCACCTACGCACACGGTCCGGCACTGGCCCTGAATCCGTGGTTGGCCGACCTGCTGTTGGAGAAAGCTCTCGGACACGAAGTGGCACCGTTGCCGACTGTGGCTGACGCGCTCTACCGGGAACGCGTCGCGGCGCTGCTGGCGAATTAGTACTCGTCGGGCGGGTGGATGCCGTACTCGGCATCGCCACTGACCTGGCGGCCGAGTTCAGCGACGGCTTCTTCGATGCGGGTGCCAAAGCGACGAATATTTTCGTCGGGTTCGGCGAGCAGCGGCGCACCGAAGGTGACCGAAACGGGCCGCTTGCGATACTGCGCGGCTTTGGTGAAGAGGGGCGCCTTGGCGTACTTGGCACCGCGGAGGTAACCGGCGTCGTGGATGTAGGTGGGAATTACCGGAGCCTTGGCGCGATCGGCGAGGTAAGCGGCGCCACCCTTGAACTCCTGAAGGTTGCCGTCGGGACTCCGACCACCCTCGGGGTAGAGCAGGAGGTGCCAGCCGTCTTCCACGAGGTCGATAGCGAGCTGCGACGAGCGGCGATTGACCTTGTGTCGATCAATGGCTATGGCGTTGAACATCAAGACCGTAAAGAAGGCCTTGCGAGGGTTCATGAAGAAGTTGTCCATGGCCGCCGCGACGACCGTCCGACGACGAACGGGGGCGGGGAGCGCCGACAGCATGATTGGCGTGTCGAGATGGGATGTGTGGTTGGCCACGAAAATGAACGGTCCACCAGTTTCGAGGTGTTCGGCGCCGTAGACCTGCAGACTGCCCATACGACGAATTGTGGGGGCCAGCAGACGGCCAACGACGAGGTTGCGGACAATGCGTGCTGGGTACCCTCGTCCCCACTGCGTTGGATAGTCCAGCCCGAGTTGCGCCATGCGTTAGCGACGAGGCTTTTTCTTCGGGGTGTACCGCTTTGAAGGTGCGGGTGCCGCCTTGCCGATTTCCGGCGCGGCGGCCTTGCCGCGAGGCTGCCGGTTGCGACCGCGTTCACGGGCAACGGCGTTGGAGCCCTTGAATGTTGGGTCTCCATACTTTTGGAGACGGAAGGCGCGAATAAGGAGCCACGCGGCGAGGGCAATGAACAACCACCCGGCGGCCCCTTCAACGAGGCCGAAGACGAGAGCGACAACGATGAGGGCTGCGCGGCTCCGACGCCATGAGGCGAGGGCGAGGAGCACGCCCATGACCAGAAGGCCAAAGAAGGTGTAGGTCCAGTAGGCGTGCGACTGAATTACCTGCTTTTCGCAAAGCGACGTGACCAAGTGATACCCACTGGCACAAAGGTGCTTCGCCGATGGCTTCTGGGTGTCGAGCAGAACGGTGGCCTTGCCCTTCAGAAAGTTGGGGAGTGCCAGCAAAGCGCTGACCAAACCGATGCCCGCAGCAAAGTACCCAAGCTTGCTCTCGAGGCCGTTGAGACCAATGATCTCTTCGCGGCTCACTTCACCGCTGGACGCCCGACCGAAAAATGAGAACTTCGGACGAGGGCTATTAGATGATTCGTTGACGTTGTCAGACACGGGAATAAGGCTAGTTGCCACGGCCTCGGTCGTGCAGTCCTTCAAGGGCTAGACTTGAATCTCCGGGCGCTTAGCTCAGTTGGTTAGAGCGCAGCCTTCACACGGCTGAGGTCGAGGGTTCGAGTCCCCCAGCGCCCACGAAATCGCTTCGCGATTGCGTGGCGAGTCCGGTATTGAGCGAGGGCCCCTGTGTCGAGCCACCTGTGGCAATTCTTTGTTGCCTCCATGTTGATCATCGTGGTGCCTGGCCCCAGCGTGACCTTTACTATTGCGCGCGCCGTCGCCTACGGGCGACGAGTCGCGGTCCTGACAGTGCTGGGTAACTCCCTGGGTACCTTGTTGCTGTCAGCGCTCATTGCTGTTGGCCTTGGCCCACTGCTCGCGCACTCACACCTGTTCTCGGTCGTGCTCCAACTGCTCGGTGGCATCTACCTCATATTGCTCGGCGGGGAAGCGTGGCGTCATCGTCACGCGGCCGCCCAGGCCATGGCCGCGCCATCGCAGACGGCACCATCAATGGTGACGGTGGTGCGTCAAGGGTTTGTCGTGGGCGTACTGAATCCAAAGTCGCTGGTGTTTTTCGCGGCGGTATTCCCTCACTTCGTAGCCCGGAGTCTGGGTCACGTGACCGAACAGCTCTTGGTGTTCGGCGGATTGTTTTCGGTGATGGCCTTTTGCTCCGACAGCACGTGGGGACTCATTGCGGGCACCGCTCGACACTGGCTAGTTGACACCCCGGAGCGATTGGTGCGGATGCGCGTCGTTGCCGCATGCGTCATGTGTGGCCTCGGTGCCCTCATCGGCCTTTCCGCGGTGCTCGGCTAGTCCCACGCCGCCGTAGAGTGCATGCAGCAGTCGCGGGGCGAGAAACTGCACCCCTTTTGACGAAACGAGAACTATGAGTATGCACGGTGGTGGCGGTGGTGGACGGGCGGGCATGCGCTCGCTGGTCAAGGACCGCAAGATTCTGGAACACCGAATCAAGAAGGGCACCCTGCCCCGAGTGCTCTCATACGCCAGGCCCTATCGCTTCGCGCTGGTTGTCTTTCTTTCCGCTGTGGTGCTCGATGCGGTCGTGTCGTCGGTATCACCACTTTTGCTGCGCTCGGTTATTGATACGGGCATCATTGGCAAGCACGAGTCGGTCATTATCGGGTTGTCACTGCTGACCGCTGGGTTGGCGATCTTGGATGCCGTCTTGTCGGTGGTGCAGCGTCGGCTGTCTGCCAACATTGGTGAGGGTCTCATCTACGACATGCGCTCGCGAGTGTTTGCGCATATGCAGGAAATGCCCATTGCCTTCTTCTCACGCACACAAACCGGCGCCCTTATTTCGCGACTCAATAACGACGTCATTGGCGCGCAGCAGGCGTTCACCGATCTCTTCTCCAACGTGGTCGGCAACCTTGTTCTGGTGACCATCATTCTCGGCACGATGCTCGTCCTCAGTTGGCAGATCACCCTGGTGGCGTTGCTCCTGGTACCCGCCTTCTTGATTCCCGCCAGAACTATTGGACGCAAGCTCGGCACCCTCTTCCAGCGCGGCATGGAGCTCAATGCCGAAATGAACATGGTCATGAGCGAGCGGTTCAACGTCGCTGGCGCCATGCTGGTGAAGTTGTTTGGCCGTCCTCGTGAAGAGCGCGCCTACTTTGACGACCACGCCGCTCAGGTCCGCGACATTGGTATTCGTCAGGCCACGCTGCAGCGGTTCTTCTTCATCGCCCTCGGTCTCATCGCGTCCTTGGCGACCGCCTTCGCGTACGGCTTCGGTGGCGTGGAAGTACTCCATGGGGCGCTGGCCGTCGGCACCGTTGTTGCCTTGACCGCCTACCTCACCCGCCTCTACGGCCCATTGACGCAGCTGTCGAACCTCAACATTGACTACATGTCAGCCATGGTGAGCTTCGAGCGACTCTTCGAAGTTCTCGACCTGGTGCCGATGATCGCCGAATCACCAACGGCGGTGGTTGTCCCCGAAGGTCCCGTGTCGCTTACCTTTGATCAGGTCGCCTTTGACTATCCCGCCGCCTCGGAAGTGTCGCTGGCCTCACTCGAGGCCGTCGCGAAGCTGGAAACCACCGGACGGACGTCAGTGCTTCACGATGTTTCATTTGCCGTGGCGCCCGGCACCTTGACGGCACTGGTGGGACCGAGCGGCGCTGGCAAGACCACCATCTCAATGCTGGTGTCGCGACTCTATGACGTGACATCTGGATCGGTACGGCTCAACGGCGTGGACGTGCGCGACGTTACCTTTGCCTCGCTCGCCGACACGGTGGGCGTGGTTACGCAGGACGCGCACTTGTTCCACGCCACGATTCGAGAAAATCTTCTGTTCGCCAAGCCCGACGCCAGCGATGAGGAGATGCACGCGGCCCTTCGTGCGGCGCAGATCGACGACATGGTGTCGGGACTGCCGTTGGGGCTCGACACTGTCGTCGGGGAGCGTGGCTACCGCCTCAGTGGTGGCGAAAAGCAACGCGTCGCTTTGGCGCGCATCATGCTCAAGGCCCCACGTCTCGTCGTGCTTGACGAAGCCACGGCCCACTTGGACAACGAGTCCGAGGCCCTGGTGCAGCAGGCTCTTGAAGAAACGATGAGCAGCCGGACGTCCTTGGTTATTGCTCACCGGTTGTCAACGATTCGTCGGGCCGATCAGATTCTGGTGATTGACGCCGGCCGTGTCGTTCAGCGAGGCACCCACGAGGAACTCATGTCCCTGGGCGGGCTCTATAAGGACTTGTACGAGCGGCAGTTCGCGAAGCAGGGCGACTAGGTCAACCCATTGCGTGGGCGCCACCGTCGACATAAATGATCGACGCAGTGGTCTGGCGCAGCAGGGGAGACAGCAGCGCCACGGCGGTATCGGCAACGGCGCTCGAGTCAGTGACGTCCCAGCCGAGGGGCGCGTTGTCGTTCCAGCTGTCTTCAAAAACGGCAAAGCCGGGAATCGACTTCGCGGCCATGGTCCGCAGTGGACCAGCCGACAACATATTGACGCGAATGTGGTCGGGGCCGACCTGACGTGACAGGTAGCGACCGAGCGATTCGAGACCAGCCTTCATGACGCCCATCCAGTCATACATGGGGTAGGCGTGCGTACCGTCGAAGTCGAGCGCGACCACGGAAGCACCACCCTTGGCTTCGGACTTCTGGAGCAGTGGGTGAAAGGCGCCGACCAGGGCTGCGAGTGAGTAGGTCGAGATGTGCATGGCGGTGGCCACGTCTTCAAAAGGCGCGTTGAACATGCCGCTGCCCAAGCACGACTGCGGCGCATAGCCAATTGCGTGGACCAGTCCATCGAGTCGACCGAAACGGGCCTCCACTTCCTTGGCGGCGGCGGCAACCTGTTCAGGATTGGTGACGTCGAGCTCGATGATCTCGCCAACCTCGCCGAATTCGGCGAGTTTGCGGGCTGTGCGGGCGGTTAGTGAGAGGCCCCGACCGGCGCCAGAGAGAGCGATGGTCGCCCCTTCTTCGAGAGCGCGCTTGGCAATACCGAAGGCGATGGAGTCATCGGTGAGGACACCAGTGACGAGAATACGGTGATTTGAGAGAAGACCCATGTCTGTAGGTTACTTAGAATTGAATTGACGAAAGGGTCACTGATGACAACGATTGGTATTTTGGGCGGCACTGGTCCTGCGGGACAGGGCGTAGCGATTCGCCTCGCTTCTGGTGGCCACAACGTAATTCTTGGATCGCGCGACGCCGCTCGCGCCGCTGAGACGGCGGCTACATTGGCCCCGCGAGGCACTGGTGTCATCTCGGGGGCGAGCAACGAAGACGCCGCGACAGCTGATGTCGTTGTCGTGGCCACACCCTGGGACTCGGCTGTCGCGACGGTGAGCGCGTTGAAGGAACTGCTCGCGGGCAAGATCGTCATTTCAATGGTGAACGCGTTGACGCGTGAAGGCCGCGAGCTGCTGCCTTTGTACCCACCGCGCGGCTCCATGGCGGCACAAATCGCCCACGCTCTTAAGGGTTCGACGGTGGTGGGCGCGTTCCATCACCTTCCCGCGTCGGAGATGCAGAATCTCGACAGCGACCTTGATGCCG
>DAIQPT010000071.1:0-2411 GCA_036787185.1 Acidimicrobiales bacterium
GTTTGCCGCTCGCTAACTTCCGAGAACTACGGTGCGCTCACCAGCGCTGCCAACACCTTCAACTCTGGCGTCAGCGCGTAGTCCACAGCGCCGTCAATGCGCGGGCTGTTCTGCAACACACCGTCGGTGTGCAGCTGCTGCATTTCGGCGTCGAGCTGCGTCATGACCTTGGTCGAGAACGGAATGAACGTGTTCACACCCGTCTGGTAGAGCACGGCCGCCAGTCCCTGACCCAGTGCGTTGTTCAATGATGGCTGCACCGAGAAGAAGGTCTGGAAGATGACGTTGGTGAACGCGGCCGGGTTCTTCAAGATCCAGTGGTCAATCTGCGCCTCGTCGTAGAGGTACGCGGCGACCATGGCCATCTTGGTGGCGTTGTTGGCTTCCGACGGGGTCATCAAGATGGGGTCGTACCCACTGAGGATGCCCGACGCGTTCCCAATAACCTTGCCGCCGTTGGCAATGGCTTCGGCTGCCGTCACCGGACTGGCGACGATGGCGTCAACGGATCCGCTGAACAGTGCCGCGAGGTCGCTTGACTCGGGCAGGTTCACGAAGGTGTAGTTGGTCGGGGACACCTTGGCCTTGGCCAAGAGACGGTCGACCACGTACTGCGAGTCCTGGCCACCCACGAAGGCAATCTTCTTGCCCGCGAGCTTGGCCGGCGTCTTGAGGCCGTGCGCGTAGGCGGTGGGGCTCACAATGACCTGCCAGTAGTTCTGCGGGTTGACGAGCTGGTTGACACCAACAGCCTTGAGCTGCTGGCCGGCGTCGAGGGCCTCGGCCCAGGTTGCACCACTGACGACGGGTGTCATGTCGTCCGCACCATTGATCACCGACGAGATGATCGCCGGACCGGCGAGCTCGTCGAAGTGAACCGAGAAGCCCAACTTGCTCGGGTCAATGACGTGCGCCTGCACACCAGTCGCCCAGAACAGCTGGTAGAAGCCCTGCTGGTCGGCGATGTTCAGCGTCTTACCGCTCAAGTCGATGTAGGGCGTTGCGGTGTAGCCCGCCGGGCACGTTGCCGCCGTGGTGGACTTGGTGGCACCGGTCGCAGCGGCATTGAATTGCGTCGCGTCGGTTGGGTAACAGGTGATGGTCGGCTTCGACGAAGCGGCCCCTGCTGACCCCTGGATGGCACTCGCTGCGCTGACGGTCAGCAACATCGCGGTGCTTACAAATGTGGCCTTGCGCCAGACATTCTTCATACTTCCCCCTTGGTTGGAATACTGCTCTTCCACCCTAGGACGCATGGTCCGGCGCATCGGGTATGCATGCGCAAAAGAGATGTTGTCGGGAAAGTTATTTTGGTTCGGCGTTACCGTCGAGTAGTTCGCGGGTTACGCCCAAGTACGACAGGATTTCCGCACGGAGTTCGTGGGCATCGCTTCGCAATGTTCGTGGACGAGGTGTTGTAATCGCGACTTCGTGGGCGATGGCGCCGTCGCGCAACACGAACACGCGGTCCGCGAGGAACAGTGCTTCGTCGACGTCGTGAGTGACGAGAAGCGTCGTTGGTTGGTAGACCGAACAGAGCCGCGCCACGAGCGCGTGCATCGTCATGCGCGTCAATGCGTCGAGCGCGCCAAAAGGTTCGTCCATCAACAGAAGCTGAGGGCGACGAACGAGGGCTCGCGCGATCGCCACTCGCTGGGCCTCACCACCAGACAGTGTCGACGGCCAATCGTTTTCGTGACCGGCAAGACCGACCTCATTGAGCATGTCGAAGGCGACATCTTTATTTCCCGCAGCGCGGTCAAGGCCGAGCACGACGTTGCGCCATACCCGTGATGACTGCACCAGCCGTGGTTCTTGGAACACGAAGGTGCGACGTTCCGGCACGAGCACTTCACCCTGGTCGGGTGCCGAGAGGCCGCCCAGCATGCGCAGCAGGGTGGTCTTGCCACTGCCACTGGCGCCGACCAGCGCGACAAATTCGCCCTGCTTAAGTTCAAGCGAGATGTCGTTGAGCACACGGCGCTCACCGAACGACTTCGAGAGGCCGTTGACAATGACGTTGGCGGTAGTGGTCATCGCACCGCCACCCCTTCACGCCACTTCAAGAAGAAGCGTTCCAGCACCTTCACGATGGCCGCGGCGGCCAGTCCCATGAGGGCGTAGATCACAACGCAGGCGAAGACTTCATAGTTGCGCTGGTAGGCCTGCGACTGGGTCAGCAAATAGCCGATGCCGTTTTGCGACGAGATCTGCTCTCCCGCCACCAGGGCCAGAATCGAAATCACCATCGACAGACTCAGCCCCGTGAGAATCTGTGGCAACGCCAACGGCAGCACGACCTTCCGCAGGAGCGCGAAGCGCTTCACACCGAAGGTCTTCGCCGCCTCCACGACCTTTCGATCGACGTTGCGCACACCGCCGGCGGTGTTGATGTACATCGGGAAGTACGA
>DAIQPT010000007.1:0-31016 GCA_036787185.1 Acidimicrobiales bacterium
CTCGGCGCCACTTCCGTTCGATCGAGCGACGGGGAAGTCACCCTCGAAGGCGGGTCGCCGGTCGACGAGGGCGATGCACTTGTCATGCTCACCTCCGGTTCGAGTGGTACGCCCAAGGCCGCCATCCACACGTGGGCGTCACTTGTCGCGAGCGCACGCATCACTCAGGAGTCGCTCCGGGGCGACACGGTACCCGTCTGGCTCCCCTGCCTTCCACCTGCACACATCGGTGGGCTGGCGGTGATTCTTCGGTCTGTCCTGAATGACGCCGAGCTGCGCTTCAGTGACGATCTCTCGGCCGGCCCTGCGCTGGGCGCAACGCACATATCCGTGGTCCGCACGCAGCTCCACCGCTACGACCTTTCGGGTTATCAACACGTGCTGCTGGGCGGCGCCAAGCCCCCCACCGCGCTCCCCGCCAACGTCACCACCACGTGGGGCATGACCGAAACCGGTTCAGGCATCGTCTACGACGGCCTCCCCTTGCCGGAGGTTCGTGTCACGGTGATCAACGGCGAACTGTGCGTTCAATCACCCACCCTTTTTCGTCGCTACCGTACGCACGAGCGCCCCGTCGTCATCGATGACAACGGTGCGTCATGGTTTCCCACCGGTGACGCCGGCACCTACGTCGACGGCGTCGTCTCGGTGCGTGGTCGCATCGGGAGCGTCATCACCACTGGTGGCGAGAAGGTGTGGCCCGAGGACCTCGAGGCGCTGCTGTCGCAGGTGGAGGCCATTGCAGACGTCGCCGTCACCGGCGTGGACGATCCAGAGTGGGGACAGCGCGTGGTGGCCCTCGTGGTGGCGCGCGACAATCTCGACGACCACATCGCCTCACTGGTGGCAGAACGCATTGGTCCGTGGGCGAAGCCGAAGGAAATCCGCTACGTCACCGCGATCCCGCGAACCAGTAACGGCAAAATCCGGCGCGACACCCTCGCCACGCTCTACTAAAAGCAGTAGCGCCCACCCGCCGAGGCGAATGGGCGCTACTCCCGTTGGCGGTGGTGGACTACTTCGTCAGTCCGGTGATTGTTCCGAGGAGTGACTCCACGGTGTACTCACTCGTGGGCGAGTCGCGAACGACCGTGCCTAGGCGCAGCACCACAATGCGATCGGTGACTTCCAGCACGTGTGGCAGCGTGTGCGAAATAAAGAGCACGCACAGCCCCTGCTCACGAGCGGCCTTGATCACGTTGAGTACTTCCTGGCTCTGTCGAGCGCCCAGGTGGTTGGTGGGTTCGTCGAGGATGATGACGTGCTTAGCCCACATCACCGCACGACCAATGGCTACTGCCTGGCGCTGACCGCCCGACAGCTGCGAGATGGTTCGCTTCCCTGCCGCGACCGAGATGCCGACCTTGTCGAGCTCTTCGGTGGCCTTGCGCTCCATCGCGCGCTGGTTCAAGAAGCCCAGTGCGCCAGCGATGCCGCGGCGCTTGATCTCACGGCCCAAGAAGATGTTGGAGCCAATCGTCAGGTCGGGGGCGAGTCCCGAATCCTGGTAGAGGGTTTCGATACCGGCTTCCATGGAGTCGGCGGGCGACTTCCAGTGGCGGGCGACGCCGTCAACGAGGAGTTCACCGCTGTCGGGGTTGTGCACACCCGAAATGGTCTTGATCAACGTCGACTTACCGGCGCCGTTGTCGCCAACGAGACCAATGACTTCGCCGGCGTAGGCCTTGAAGCTCACGTCGGTCAAAGCTTTGACCGAACCGTAGGACTTGGAAACGTTCCGAAGTTCGAGAATGGGTGTCTTTTCGCTATTGCTCATTTGCGGCTCCTAACACCACGAAGGGACTGCAGACCGGCGGCGACGGCGATGATGGCGCCGACGACCACCTGATTCCAGGTTGGCGGAATGTTGACGAAGATCAGTCCGTCACCCACCACGGTCAAAATGGCGCATCCCAGAATGGTGCCGAGAATGGGCCCCGAGCCACCAGTGAGAGCGACGCCACCAATAACCACACAGGCAATGGCCTGCAGGTTGGCACTCGAGCCCGTGTTCGGCGCACCGGCGCCGAGACGGATGAAGAAGAACATGCCCACGAGGCCGGCCAGCAAGCCAGAGAGGACGTACACCGAGGCAATGTGACGCTTGATGTTGATACCCGCGGCACGCGCCGCAAAGGGGTTCGAACCGATGGCGTAGGTGTAGCGGCCAAATCGGGTGAAGCGCAAGACGGCGGCGAACACGATGGTGATAGCAATCACGATGAGGGCGATCCACTTGAAGATCCACCAGCCCTGCGAACTCCAAATGGTGGCGCGAGCGACATCGCCGACGTCGCCACCGTTCGAGACCACCAGGGCGTAGCCAACACCCGCGCTCAATGTCACGAGGGTCGCGACGAAGGGCACGAGACCGATCACGGTAATAAGGAGGGCGTTGACAAGACCAACAACCACGCCCACCAAGGCGCAAATCAGGGTGCCCAGCAGCAGTAGCTCGGGAAGGCCCATCGAAGGGTGCAGCGCACCGATTGGTGAGTAGTGGTTCATCACTTCAGCGCCAAGAACACCGGACACTGCCACCGTGGAGCCGACCGAAAGGTCGATGCCACCGGAGATAATTACGAAGGTCTCGGCGACGGCGAGCAAAATAAGGCCGCTGAAGTTCACCAGCAGGTTGGACATTTCACCCGTGCTGAAGAAAAGGGAGTTGCGCAGTCCAAAGTAGACGTAGAGCGCAATGAGAACGAAAAAGAGAATGGTCAGCTGGCTGCTGAACACGGAGCGAAGGGCCGAAGGGCCCGACGGTGCAGCTACGGGAGCTGCGGGAGATTCTTGGACAGACACTGTCGTTCCTTACGCGCCTCGTGGGAGGCAATTTGAGAGGGATTAGTAAACGACCCCCGGACGTGCCGAGGCACGTCCGGGGGTCGTCGGTACAACTAAATCAGCTTGTTGCGTAGACGTACTTGCTGAGAAGAGCCTGTGAGCTGTTCTTCGTCAAGACGATGTTCGGGATCAAGGTCAGGTGAGGAACCTTGATGTGCTTGTAGGCGTCGTAGGCGTAGAGCACAGCGTCCGTACCCTCAAGGGCAGGCTGCTGAGCAATGATGCCAGCCAACGTACCGGCGGCGAGGCTGGCCTCGTTCGCGGCGTAGGCGTCGTAACCGAACACGGCAATCTTGCCCGTGTCGCTCGCGGCAGCGATAGCGGCGTTGGCACCAACAGCGTCGGAACCGTCAACGGCGAAGATGCCCTTGATCTTGGAACCGTTCGCGGTGATGTCGGCAGCCAGCTTGGTCTGCGCAACCGACGACTCCGAGTTCGAGACGATGGCGGGCAGCAAGGTCAGGTTCGGGAACTTCTTCGCCACTTCCTGGTTGAAGCCCTGCACGCGAGCGGCGTCGGTCGACGTCGTCAGCGAACTCACGGCAACACCGACGACGCAGGAGCCCTTGGTCGTGCAGTTGGTCGTGTAGTTCATGGCAGCAGCGAGACCATCAGCGGCCTGCTTGCCACCGAGTTCGTTGTAACCAGTGACCCAGGCCGAGATGTTGCTCTGGTTCGCGTTGCCCGAGTCCACGTTGACGACCGGAATGCCAGCCTTGACGAACTGTGCCGTGATGGGCTGCAGTGCCTTGGTGTCAGTCGGGGCGATAACGATCGCGTTGGGCTTCAGCGAGAGCAGTTCCTGCAGAACAGGCAGCTGCGTCGAAGGCGAGTAGTCCTCGGGGTCACCCTGCCAAACGAGGGTTACACCAAGCTTCTTCGCCTCAGCGGCTGCGCCGACGTACATCGACTGGAAGAACGGGTCAGCTTCGGCACCAACGTTGAACGCGATGGTGACCTTGGACGTGCTGGCGCCAGCGACGGTAGCTGCGCCACCGCCGAAAGCAAGAACCGACGCAGCCAGCGTGGAGGTCGCAGCCGCACTCTGGATGAGTCGCATGGAACGTGACTTCATTTTGTTTCCCCCTTTGTCCACCCAGTGAGGCCATCCCACAGAGCACTTCGGACAACGTTGTCATCACAATACCGATGACACCTATCGCTGTCAATTATCCCTGCGAAATTTTTTGACGCCCTGAAATACGGGCTATTTCGTGCGGCTCTTGGCCCGGATCTCACCAGAACCACGCACAATCAACGCGGTCGGGATCTCGACTGCCTCGTAGGGCGCGTCGCTGCCAGAGAGTCGGGCAAACATGAGCTTCGCCGCTTCAACGCCGATGGCGGCGGGGTCCTGCGCGACGACAGTGACCGCGGGCTCGAGCATGTCGGCCAATACGAAATCGTCGAACCCGACAACCGCAATTTTCTTTTGCAGGCCGAGGGCACGAATTGCGCGAACGGCCCCCATGGTGATCAAGTTTTGACCGGTGAAGAGCGCCGTCGGTGCATTTTTTGATTGCAGGAGCTGGAGCACCTTCTCTTGCGCCGCCTCGGTAGTCCGGAGTCCCTTGATGACGTGCGCTTCGTCAAAGCAGAGTCCGAAGTCAGCCACGGCGTCGAGGTAGCCAGCGAAGCGGTCCTGGGCCGTCACGATTGATTCGAGGTCACCGAGGTAGGCAATGTGCGTGTGTCCGTGCTGGGCAAGGTGGGCCACCGCCGAATAGGCCCCCTGGCGCGAGTCGGACATGACGTAGTCGGCCTGAATACCGACCGGCTGTCGGTCGACGAAGACCAGCGGGACACCGGCCTCTTGCTCGTTGACCAAATGCGATTGGTCGTGGCTTGCCGACGCCAGGATGAACCCGTCAACGCGGTGACGAACCATGGCTGCCACCAAGGTCCGCTCGCGGGCGGGGTCCTCCTCAAGGCTGCCACCGAGCACCGTGAAGCCGTAGGTCATCGCCACTTCTTCCACCGCGCGGTAAATAGCGCTGGAGAAAGGGTTCGAGAGGTCTTCGAGCAGGAGGGCAATTTGTTGCGATCGCCCGTCGTTGCGCCGCAGGGCGCTCGCCCCGTAGTTGGGCTGGTAGTTGAGCTCGGCCGCCGCGGCGCGGACCTTGGCGCGCATGGCCTTGTTCACCGACGGCTCATCGTTGATGACGCGCGAGACTGTCTTCAAACTCACGCCAGCCAACTTGGCGACGTCTTTCATCGTCGCTCGAGATTGTCCGCGGGGGCTGAAGGTGTCTGACACGAGGCTCACAGTCGAATGGGGTACCCATAAATCTAGGTGCGATAACGTTGTCTCACAACACACACTTCCGAGGCGCACCGCCCGAGTGTCCAGCGCCCGAAGCGAGAACCATGCCCCCACAGACGGTAGTTATCGGTGAAAACCTGGTCGATCTCTTGGTCCACCCGACCTCTCTCGAGGGCGTCATCGGTGGTGGGCCTCTCAACGTGGCGCGCACCATGGGTCGCCTCGGTGGCGCCGTTTCCTTCCTGAGCGGCGTCTCAGCCGACGCCTTCGGTCAGCGAATTCGCCAGGCGTTAGCGGACGACGGCGTCGTCCTTGTCGAGCCAACCCCCTCCCCTCGCCCGACCACGATGGCGGTCGTCACAATGGACTCGTCAGGACCGTCGTACCACTTTCACTTGCAGAACACCGCCTCGTTCGGTATTGCTCGCCACGACCTCGGCGCACCCGCCGCCCTCTACGTCGGCACGCTCGGCCTCCTCGTCGAGCCAATGGCATCAATCGGCGAAGAACTGTTCTCCAACGCGCCGTCATCGACCGTGGCGATTCTCGATCCCAACTGCCGCCCGAGTGCGACCGACGACTTCGACGGGTACGTGGCCCGTCTTCGCCGGATGTACCAGCGCGCCGACATCGTCAAAGTCTCAGTAGAGGACCTCGAGTACCTCTCGCCGAATCTCGACCCCGTTGCGGCCGCACGGTTGATTTTGTCTGACGGCGCGCGCCTCGTCATCATCACCGATGGCCCCGGACCGGTGCGTGCGGTGCACGCCGGTTTCGAGATCAGCGTTCCGGTGCCCCCGACCGAGATTGTCGACACCGTCGGTGCCGGTGACTCACTCACCGGTGGCTTCCTGACGTGGTGGCTTGGTCAGGGCTACGGCCGGGCCGACCTGGACCACTCGGCCTTGGTTGCCGAGGCACTGGCCGCCGCCATTGAAATCTCTCGCCGCACCTGCCAGCGCGCTGGCGCGCAGCCACCGGTGGCGGCAGAACTCGCCACCGTCGACGGCTGGCAGTGGTTACAGCTCGCTCATTAGGCGTTCCATCGTTGCCATGATCTCGATGGTTTCATCGAGGGGCATAACGGGGCTTTCGAGCACCCCTGCGTCAAGGCAACGCGCCACTTCTTGCGCTTCGTAGTGCAGCCCACGACCCTCGGCGGGAAAGTCGTAGCGGACGGGGTCACCGCCGCGTGGATAAAAAGTAAAGCCCCCGAGGGCGTAGAAGTTGTCGTCCATTTCGATGCGTCCGTCAACACCCGTAATGGTGGCCTTCGTCGCGCTTCGAGCGAATGACGTCGTCGTCAGCACCGAGTGAACGCCGTTGCCGTACCCGAAGAGCATGGATATCTGTCCGTCCACACCAGTAAAGGCCGGCTCGGCCATGGCTAGCACCGTGGTCGGTGCTCCGAACAACATCGACGCGAACGATACGGGGTACACCCCGAGGTCGAGCATGGCGCTGCCGCCGAGTTCGGGGGCGAAGAGGCGTGAGGTTGGGTCCGGTGCGAAGTACTTGCCGTGGTCCGCTTGAAAGACGACCAACTCGCCGAGTTGCCCAGCGGCGATCATCTCGCGAATCGCCACCACGTGGGGCAGAAAGCGCGTCCACATGGCCTCCATCATGAACACGCCCCGCTCTCGAGCTGCTGCCACGAGGCGACGGGCCTCGGCAGCCGTCATTGTGAAGGCCTTCTCCACGAGCACCGACTTCCCGTGCTCTATGGCCATCATGGCGTTGTCGAAGTGCATCGGGTGCGGGGTGGCGACGTAGACCGCCTCCACCGCGGGGTCGGCGCACACTTCTTCGTAGGAGCCATAGGGCGTGCCGCCAAAGCGCGCCGCAAAGGCTTCGGCCGAGGCCAACTGCCGCGAACCAACGGCCACGACTTCGCCTTCGGCAATGAGACCAAGATCCGAGGCAAACGTCGTCGCAATGCCTCCCGTGCTGATGATGCCCCAACGAACGCAGCGTGTCATGAGTTCTCCTTCGACGCTTTCACGATAGCCATCTCGAGCACCGCAGCTCTGCCCTAGCGTGGAGATGTGCCCCTTCTCCGTGATCTCCCCACCGTCGCTTCGGCCTATCTCCGCAGCCACACCACCAACCCCGTCGACTGGTGGGTGTGGGGCGAGGACGCCTTCGCCGAAGCGGCGCGTCGTAACGTACCGGTCTTCTTGTCCGTTGGCTACGCCGCCTGTCACTGGTGCCACGTGATGGCCCACGAATCCTTCGAAGACCCCGCGATCGGCGACCTGCTCCGCGACAACTTCATCGCGATCAAGGTAGACCGCGAAGAGCGGCCTGACATTGACCAGGTCTACATGGCGGCGACCCAGCTCATCAGCGGCCATGGTGGCTGGCCGATGTCGGTCTTCCTTCTCCCCGATGGACGCCCCTTCACCGCCGGCACCTACTACCCGCCGACTGACCGCCCAGGTCTCGTGGGTTTCCCCCGACTTCTCGGCGCCATCACCGAGGCCTGGCGCGAACGACATGACGACGTCGTCGCACAAGCAGACACCATCCAGCAAGCGCTCCGCCGTGAAGTCGGCTTCATCGACTTCCTCGGTACCCCCAGCGGTGCCGTGGACCTCGCCGCCGTGCGCGCCACCCTGGCGGCTGAGATCGGTCAGCGAACCGACGAGCACGGTGGGCACGGGGCACCGCGGTTTCCTCGACCGAGCTACGTTCGCGCCCTCCTGCACCACGACCCCGACGCGGCGACCACGATTCTCCGGTCAATGGCCTTCTCTGGGCTCTACGACCACCTCGGTGGCGGCTTCGCGCGCTACAGCGTCGACGCCCACTGGGATGTTCCACACTTCGAACAGATGCTCAGCGACCAGGCACTCCTCGCACGCGTGTACCTCGAGGCCGCGGCCGTCCTTGACGCACCCGAGTGGCGCGAGGTCGCCACTGACGTCATTGCCCACGTCCTGCGACGATTCGCGGTGCCCGCCGGCTTCGCGTCATCGCTCGATGCCGACGCCGACGGTGTCGAAGGCTCACACCTGACGTGGACGCCCCGAGAGGTACGTGAGGCTCTGACGGCTGCTGGTGTGGCCGACCTGACGGAAGCGTCCTTGGCCCGCTGGTCGATCACCGACGAGGGCAACCTGGAGGGCCGCAGTGTGCCGCGCTTGGCCGAGGGTGAGCCCTTTCTCACGCCACCCCCTCTGGAACTCGCTCTCGAGGCCCTCGCAACAGTCCGGGCCGCTCGGCCCCAACCGGCCCGCGACGAAAAGGTCATCCTCGAGTGGAACGCCATGTTCGCGAGCGCCCTCCTCGCGACTGATAACCCCCTGTGGCACGACCGCGGACTGAGCCTCCTGCGCTCGCTGAGCGAGACGCACGTTGCAGACGGCCGATGGTGGCGCACCGAGCAGTGCACCACGCAGGCGGGCGCTGCCGACGTCGCGTGGTACCTCGACGCGTGTGTTGACGCCTTCAGCCTCACGGGGGCCGACGAGTGGCTCGACCGCGGCCGCGCAGCGGCGCAGTACCTCGTGGACCACTTTTGGGACGGCCCCTCCCCTACCCCCGCCGCACCGGACCTCGGTCGGGGCATCTTCGCCAACGCCGACACGGTGACCGACCTCTTCACCCGCCCCAAAGACATTTTTGATGGGGCCACCCCGTCGAGCCACGCGGTCGCCACCCGGGCATTGGCCCGCTTGGCCTTAGTCACGGGTGATACCACCACGCTGGTTGTCGCCCAGCGGCTGGTCACCGTTGCCCAGGAACTGGTGCGGACCCACCCCATGGCCGTGGTTGACCTCGTCGACGCCGCTGGTTTTGCCCTCGAGGGCGTGGAAATTGTGGTGCCGGGCGATCGCAATGAGCTCAGCGACCACGTACGATTACATCCCATGCCCCGTGCTGTCCTGATCCCCGGAACTGGTGCCTCGCCGCTGTTGCGCGAACGCCGCGCGGGTTTGGCGTACGTCTGTCGCGCCGG
This sequence comes from Acidimicrobiales bacterium, assembly GCA_036787185.1. Taxonomy (GTDB): domain Bacteria; phylum Actinomycetota; class Acidimicrobiia; order Acidimicrobiales; family RAAP-2; genus RAAP-2. The sequence continues at coordinate 9,072 of DAIQPT010000007.1, forward strand.
CTCCTGTCATCTGCCTGTTTCGACCGTGGACGATCTCCAGGCGTCACTCGACGAGGTGAGCCGTGGCCACTGACCGCGACACCGTCGAACGCGATATCAAAAAGTTCGTTGAGGGCTTTGAGGCACGCCCCCAGGTTGAACTCACGCCCGGATCGGTGGTGCACGGCCTCGTGCTGGGCTCCACCAACGACACCACCACGGTGGTGGACCTGGCTTCCCACGCCATCGTTCGCTGGCGCATTCCGTGGCCCCGCGGTGTCGACACCGACCTCGCACTGTTCGACGTCGTCGAGGCCCGTTTGGCCGACGACATTGAACGCACCGACCTCGCCCAGCCCGAAGCGGTAACGCTCCAGAGTCTCCCCCGTCGCCTCGGCACCTACCGTGGCCGCCAAGTTCGCAAGTGGCTCGACGCCCTCAAGACACCGGCCGATGGACCGCTCTTTGGTTTCCGCGGCCCCAGCGCCCCCTACTGGGAGTTCCGTGGCGAGCAGCCCAGCGTGGCCCTCATCGCCGCCGACCGTGGTCCGCAGTTGATGCGCCGCCATGACGATGGATCGACGTGGGTGCGCTTTGGTTGGTTCGGTGACGACATCTGGCTGTTGTGTGAAGACCAGCATGCCATTCGCGCCATCGAAACAACGCGACGCGCGTCACTCAGTGGCAAGGACTTAGCGACGGCCCTGGGCTTTCGGCCGACGTACATTTTGACGACGCTGAGCCAGCCCATTGACGGCCACTGCTACAAGAGCTGCACGGGACTGCTGCCCCGCGGCTAATTATTTGAACAGCTTGCCCTTGGCGAGCGTTTCGGCCATGGCCCACCCGAACACCACGAGGCGCTGGCCGGCGGCCGCGTCGACGTTGGCGAACATTTCTTCGGCCCCCTCGGGCAGCGCGCCCTTGCTGGCGACGTAGTCGAGTCCACCGACCGGACCCGAGGGCATGGTCATGATGAAGGTCTTGTCGTCAATGGCCTTTTCCGAGCCGAAGCGCTTGGCCAGGCGACGACCCCAGGCGCGGTCCTCGCCCGTGGGGCGATAGCCCAGGCGCGGAACGACGTCTTCGAGGCCGATGAAGGCGCGGTAGCCGTCGGGCGCGGTGAGGCGCGAGCCCAACAGAACGTCTTCGTCGGGGAAGGCCAGCAGGGCGCGACGGAACTGGTCGTGCAAGATGGCCTTCAGCGTCTGATCGGCCTTGGCATTACGGTCAACCAAAAGCAGGCCGACGAGCAGTGACGGCGTGCCACCAATGCGCTCGAGGGTGCCGAAGGCGTACCCGCGCAACTTGTCGTTCTCGCGGGCCTGAGTGACGAGGACCCACGACTCACGTTCCTTGGACAAGAACCCGATATCAAAGTTGGGTTCGCGATCCACACACAAGTCGGCCATCTCGACCAACTCGGCATCGCTCAGCGCGGTGGTGTCCTTCGTGACGACGGTAAGAGCCATAGGTGCCATTCTACGAGACGCGCGGGGGTGCCTCTTTTGGGGCTAGCCGCGGATGATGCCGCGCCCGAAAACTTCACGCAAATCGGCAACGACCGACGCAATGGAAACGTTGAAGTCATCGCCCAAACGGAAGGCTTGTCCGCCGGTGCCGGCTTCGAGCACGACCGGTGACGGGCCGGGGTGGCGCGTCAAAATCTGGCGTAATGTCGCAATCGCTTCGGCGTTCAGGCCCTCCAGCGGCATCTGCAGTCGCAGCTCCTGGGGCCCCGCGTCCACGCGGACCGACTCAATTTCCATGATGGAGAACCGCGCCTCGTCTTCACGGAAGTCACAACGGACCTTGGCGATCACCACACTGTCCTTGACCAGCATGCCGCTAACGCGGGCGAAGGCCTTCGAGGAGACGTTGAGCTCAATCGAGCCACCGAGGTCTTCGAGCACCGTGCGGGCGTAGTCCTTGTCGTCCTTGGTCTTGCGCAACTGCACTTCGGTGAAGATGCCACCGACGCGGAACGTCGCGTTCGCTTGGCTCAGATCGTGCGCCTGTTCCTTCAGTGCCGCAATCGAACCATCGGTTCGGGTCGCCAGAATCTGCTCGACGCTGTAGAGCGGGTGGTCGGAGACGTAGGTGCCGAGCATCTCACGTTCGAAATCGAGCTTGACGGACTTGTCGTACTCCACCGCGGGGATCACCAGATCGGTGCCCTCCCAGTCGTTGGAGCCGGCGTCGTCGGCCAGCGCCGCAAACAGGGTCGTAATACCGAGCGACAGATCCTTGCGGCGCGACAAGGTGACGTCAATCAGTTCGTCAACCTTCATGGAGAAGCCCAAACGACTCACGCCAAGTGAGTCAAACGCTCCGGCCTTGATCAACGACTCCATGGTGCGGCGGTTCAGCACCGCCGGGTCCACGCGGCGAACGAAATCGTGCACGGACACGAACGGCCCACTGGCGACGCGCTCGGCCACAATCTTCTCCACCAGTGCTTCACCCACGTTGCGCACCGCGGCCATACCGAACACGATGGTGTTCTCCGCCGTCATCGACGGGGTGTAGTCGGCAAACGACTGGTTGACGTCCGGTACGTCGACCTTGATGCCCATCTGGCGGGCTTCGTTGAGGTAGAGCGCGGCCTTGTCCTTGTCATCACGGAACGACGTCAGCAGGGCGGCCATGTAGGCGACGGGATAGTTGGCCTTGAGCCAGCTGTTCTGGTACGCAATCAGGGCGTAGCCGTACGCGTGACTCTTGTTGAAGGCGTAGTCCGCGAACGGCTCAATCTTGTTGAAGATTGTTTCCGCCAAGGAGCGTTCGTAGCCCTCACGCTCGGCGCCGTCGATGAACTTGGCTCGCTGGGCCTGAATCATGTCGCGGATCTTCTTCGAACAGGCCTTGCGCAGGTCGTCCGCTTCGGTCATGGAGAAGCCGGCAATCTTGGTGGCCACCCGCATGATGTCTTCCTGGTAAATCATCAAGCCGTAGGTCTCGCCGAGAATTTCTTCCAAGTCGGGGTGGTCGTAGGACACCGCCTGCTTGTTGTTCTTGCGGTCGGCGTAGTCGTTGTGCACGTTTTCGCTCAGCGGCCCCGGACGGTACAGCGCCGTCAAGGCCGCGATGTCGTCGAACGACGTCGGAGCGAGGCGACGCATCAAGGTGCGCATCTGGGCACCTTCGAGCTGGAAGATGCCGATCGAATTTCCGAGGCGCAGCATCTCGAAGACCTTTTCGTCGTCGAGGGGAATGTTGTCGATGTCAACGCGCGTGCCCGTCGCGCGCTCAATGTGGTCCAGGGCACGTTCGATAATGGCGAGGTTGCGCAGCCCCAGGAAGTCCATCTTGAGCAACCCGAGCTTCTCAATGGCGGTGGCTTCATACTGCGTAACAATCGGCGCTTCCTCAGCCGCGGCGTTCGGCGACGACTTGCGCTGGATCGGTACGTAGTCGAGGACCGGACCACGGGTGATCACGACGGCCGCGGCGTGGATACCGTCCTGGCGGCGCTTGTCGACGAACCCCTTTGCGGTGTCAACGACGTGGCTCACTTCCTTGTCGTCTTCGTACATCTGGCGCAGCTCCTGGGCTTCGCCGTACCGACTCTCGTAGCCGGGCGTGCGGGTGAAGCAGGCCTCGAGCGGGAGGTCCTGGCCCATCACCAGTGGGGGCATGGCCTTGCAAATACGGTCACCGAGCTGTGGTGGGTAGCCCAGCACACGCGCCGCATCGCGGACGGCGGCGCGGGCCTTGATGGTGGAGAACGTGACGATCTGGGCCACGTGGTCCGACCCGTAGCGTTCGGCCGCGTAGCGAATCATGTCGCCGCGGTAACGCTCGTCGAAGTCCATGTCGATGTCGGGCATCTGCTTACGGCCAGGGTTCAAGAAGCGCTCGAAGATCAAGCCGTAGGTAATGGGGTCGAGGTCGACGATACGCAGGCAGTAGGCGATGCAGCAGCCGGCGGCCGAGCCGCGACCCGGACCAACGCGAATGCCCTTTTCGCGAGCGTGGCGGATCAGGTCCCACACCACGAGGAAGTAGTCCGAGAAGCCCATGTCGGCTACGACGCGCAGTTCGTAGTCCAGGCGCTGGGTCACCTCCGCCGACAGGTCGTGCCCGTAGCGTTCGCGTGCGCCGGCGTAGGTCAATTCGCGCAGGAAGCGGTCGGCGCCCTCCTTGTGCGTGGCGCCCTGGAGATTGGCGGGGATCGGGAACTCGGGCAGCGCGCTGTTGCCGAACTCAATGGTCAGGTCAATCCGCTCGGCAATCGCCAACGTGTTGTCGCAGGCCTCGGGGATGTCGCGGAAGAGGTAGCGCATCTCCGCGGCGGACTTGAGGTAGTGCTGGTCACTCTGGAAGCGGAAGCGGTCGGGGTCCGACACGCGTGCGCCGGTGCCAATACAGAGCAGGGCGTCGTGCATCTCGTAGTCGCTGTGCTTGACGTAGTGCAGGTCGTTCGTGGCGAGGAGCGGCGCGTTCAAGTCGCGAGCAATTTGCAAGAGGCCGGGGTTGGTGCGGGCTTGCTCGGGCAGGCCGTGGTCCTGCATTTCGATGAAGAAGTTTTCGGCGCCGAAGATCGTCTGCAGACGCCCGGCCAGCTCGAGGCCCTTTTGGTAGTCGTCACGCAACAGGGCCTGAAGGACAACACCACCCAGGCAGCCCGAGGTGGCGATGAGTCCTTCGTGATGCTCTTCGAGCAACTCCCAGTCGAGACGGGGCTTGTAGTAGTAGCCCTCGAGGAAGGCCCGCGAGGAAACCTCACGAAGATTCTTGTACCCGGTGTTGTTGGTGGCCAACAGGGTCAGGTGGTGGTACAGCTTCTGCCCACCTTCAGTGTCGCCACCGGTGTCATCGACCTTGCCGCGGCGCGGCGGCCGGTCGAAACGAGAGTTGGCCGCCATGTAGGCCTCGAGACCGATAATCGGCACCATGTCGTGCTTGCGGCACGTCTCGTAGAAGTCGATCGCGCCGTAGAGGTTGCCGTGGTCCGTGATACCAATTGCCGTTTGCCCGTCCGCCTTGGCCGCGAGCACCATTTCCTCGAGGCGCGCCGCGCCGTCGAGCATCGAATACTCGGTGTGGTTGTGCAGATGGACAAAGCCGTCAGCCATGAATCGCCTTTCGCACGGTCCAACGTTGGCCGTAGAGCCGCCACTTTACCGAAGCGCTGTGACGCGGTGTCGTCATCGCTAGAGGTACGTGCCGTGGCGCGGGCTTTCACCCGGTGCCAGTGACCGTTCGCGCGACTTCTCCATTTGCGCCGCCGCGGCCTGCTGGGCAAACAGCGAGGCCTGGATGCCGTGGAACAGGCCTTCGAGCCACCCCACAAGCTGAGCCTGGGCGATCCGCAGTTCGGACTCCGAGGGCACGTCGGCCGCGAAGGGCGGCGACAGCCGTCCGAGTTCACTGGCCAAGTCCTTAGACAGTGACTCGCTGAGTTCGGTCAGGGTGGTGGCATAAATGTCGGCCAAACGGGCCCGCCCGGCCTCGTCGAGCGACGCGCTTCGCGCTTCGTCGAGCAGCGTCTTGACCATGGCACCCAGCCGCATGACCTTGGCGGGCTGGGAAATGTAGTCGGTTTCTTCCACCACGTCGGCGGACTCACTCGAGGGGCTGGTGACGTCGGTAGGGTCGACCGTAATGGGGGTGTCGTGCTGTTCTTCCACCCCAGAAGTGTGCCAGAAAATCGCCCCGACGTGCCCTCGGGGGCCAAAGCCGCCACCGGTAGACTGGCAACCATGAAGGTCTCCACCCGAGGTGATTACGCCAGCCGAGCCCTTTTGAGCCTCGCCCTGCGCGACGACCTCGAGACCCCCGTGTCCGTTCGCGACCTCGCCGAACGCACTGGACTCCCCCAGCCGTACCTCGAGCAGATCCTGCTGAGCCTCAAGGGCGTCGGCCTCGTGCGCTCCAAGCGGGGCGTCGGCGGTGGCTACATTCTGGCCAAGGACGCCAGCAATATCACCCTGGCCGAGATCGTGGCGGCCGTCGATGGTCCGATCGTCGCCGGTGACTTTGGCGAGCCCCACCGTGACGGCGCCTGTGACCACGAAGGACAGTGCGTCCTGCTCAGCGTCTGGGCCGAGGTGGGCAACCACATGCGCGAGCATTTGGCCAGTTTCACCCTGGCCGACATGGTCGCCCAGTCTCGTGGCAGCGTTGCGCCGCGGGTCACGCTCGCCCACTAATGGCGTTGATATAAAACATCTATAAGAAGGCTCACGCCATCAACTACCGCATGGTAACTTCTTCACAGGCTCGTAGGAGAAATACCCACGAGACCGACCGTTGTTCCCTCTAGAAAAGGAGCAGTTGTGGAATCCACCCCCCGCCGTTCAGCTGTCAACACCAATGACATGCTGGGACTTTTGATGCGCGACCTCGACCGCTACCCCATGCCGAACTACGACGAACAGGTCGAGTTGGCCAAGCGGGTCACCGCCGGCGATGAGGAAGCCAAGAAACAAATGGTCGCCGCCAACCTCCGACTGGTTCTGCACTGGGCCCGTCGCTACCAGGACCGCGGCGTCGAAATGGTCGACCTCGTTCAGGAAGGCACCTTTGGCCTGCTGCGTGCCGTCGAAAAGTTCGACTGGGAGCGTGGTTTCAAGTTCTCCACCTACGCCACCTGGTGGATCCGTCAGGCCCTGCAGCGTGCTGTGCAGCAGCATGGTCGCACGATTCGCATTCCGTTGGAAGTTGGCGAGCAGCTGCAGCGCCTCGAGGCCACCACGGCCGAACTGACGTCGATTTTTGGTCGCAAGCCCACCGACGATGAGCTCGAGGAAGCCACCGGCATGAACCGCGAACTGCGCGACAGCCTCAAGGGCCTGTCGGGCGTGACCGCCAGCCTCGACCAGCCCGCCTCCTCGGACTCTGCGACCACCCTGGGTGACCTCGTCGCCCCGAGTCAGACCGACTGGGTTGGCGACATCGAACAGACGATGATGGACGAGCATCTCCACGCGGCACTGGCGTCACTGACTGACCTGCAGCGCGAAGTACTGGCCCTGCGCTTTGGACTTAACGGCGCTACCCCACTCTCCTTGCAGGCCACGGCCACCAAGCTCGACATCGGCGTGCGACGCGTTCGTCGCGCCGAAGAAGAAGCTTTGGCGCAGTTGCGGCTCAACGAGAGCGTGCTCGCCGCTCGTATCAACGCCTAGAAGCCTTCGTCAGCAAACCCTGGCACCAGCGGGGTGAGATCCTCCGGCAATGGTGCACCCGCAGACACCCACTCACCCGTAATCGGGTGCGCGAAGGCCAACGTCCGAGAGTGCAGGAAGAAGCGGTCCTCGGGCAGACGTCGATCGCGACGGTGACCGTAGCGCGGATCGTTGACGACCGGGTGGCCAATCGTGGCCATGTGTACGCGAATCTGGTGGGTGCGCCCCGTATCGAGCGACAGCTTCAGGAGCGTCACCGCGTGGGGCTTGTCAATGCGCTCTAAGACGTCGTAGCCGGTTCGGGCGTCACGTCCGTCGCTGCGCACCGCCATCAATGTGGGAGTTCGAGTACTGCGACCGATTGGCGCTTCAACGACACCACGCTCTTCGGTGACGTGGCCCTCAACGAGGCCCAGGTAGGTCCGCTGCATGGCGCGAGAGGCCAGCTGGTCACGAAGTCCGTGAAGACCGTCAACGGTCTTCGCGACGACGAGAACGCCCGAGGTGCCCTTGTCGAGGCGGTGCACGATGCCGGGACGGAACGGGTCGCAGAGCCCCACGTCGCTCAGCAACTGAATCTCGGGGAACCGCGCCAGCAGACCCGCCACCAGCGTGTTGTCTCGCTGCCCCGCGCCGGGGTGCACTACCTGGCCGGACCGCTTGTTGATGATGGCGAAATCGGGATCGTCGTAGACGACGTCCACCGGCACCGACGCGTCGGGAGTCACGGTGCCGTCATCGGGTGGGGGCAACAGCGCAATCAGCTGGTCACCCTCGTTGACGATTGCCGATCCTTTGAGAATCACTTTGCCGTTCAAGGTCACCGCACTTGAGCGCAGCAGTGCCGTTGCTTCATTGCGCGACATACCCGTCAGCATGGCCAGGACGCGGTCAATGCGCGTCTCGTCCAACGTCATCGGAATGACGACGTCAAGGGTCTCGCCATCAAACGGGTCAGCACTGTCAAATTCGTCGGTCATCCGGCCACCAATCGCCGCCCTCGTACCGTGACGAAGAGCAGTAGTAGAAATCCCAGCGACACGAATGTGTCAGCCAGGTTGAAAACAGGGAACGAGCCCACCGCAATGAAGTCGGTGACTTGATGCGGCGTGGCAGTCCAGCGATCCACCACGTTGGCCACGCCCCCACCCACCAGCAGGCCAAAACCAGCCGTGGGTAGACCTCGATGGGCCCAAAGCGCGACCACGAGCACCGCGATGGCCACCAGCAGCGTGACAATCGCCGTCACCATGGGAAGCCCCCGACTTAGCGAGAAGGAGAAGCCCTGGTTGTACTCCAAACGGAGCCAGACGGGCCCCAGTAGGTGTTTGGCGTGGTGCACGAGGGCGCGTCGCGCCCACGCCTTGGAGAACGCGTCCGCCACAACAACCGCGAGCGCGACCACCAAGACGGTCAGGTTGGTAGCTCTTAGACGTTTGCGCGGCACGTGATGCACAGGAATGCCGGCAGTTGCCAGCGCAAGCGCTCGCGCGTGATTGGCTCGTAGCACTCGTCACAGCGACCATAGCTCCCATCGGCGACACGAGCCAGGGCCACTTCAATCTCGGCGGCCTTCAAGCGGTACTGAATCGCCGACTCCTTTAGCTGGTCACGCTGGATGTCCGACGCCACAGAGCTGCCGTCTTCATCGTCATACTCAAGGCGCTCTCGGTCGACCAACATCTCATCAGCCTCGGACTCGCTCACGGCGATCATGCCGCGCACGTTCTCAAGCTCCTCGGTCAGGGCCACGGTCAGTTCGTCGAGGAACTTCTGGTCCTTCTCGTAGGGCTTGGAGTGCATCTTGGCCTCAAGGGCCTCGCGACGCTTGCGCTCCTCGGCGTCACGACGCTCCTGGCGCTTGCGCTCTTCAGCCTCACGGCGCTCGATTTCCTTGGCCTTGCGTGCCTTCTCAGCTTCAATGGCCTTGCGCTTGGCTTCGGCTTCCTTCAGCTTGCGCGCTTCAGCGGCGGCCTTCTCGCGCTGCTTTTCCTTGGCCGCCTTCTCCTTCGCGGCGGCGCGAGCCTTGGCTTCCTTTTCCTTCGCGGCCTTCTTGGCAGCGGCGGCCTTGATCTTGTCGGCCTGCAGCTTGGCCTTAGCAGCGGCAGCAGCTTTGGCGGCAGCGGCCTTTTCTTTGGCCGCCTTTTCCTTCGCAGCGGCCTTCGCCTTGGCTTCCTTTTCCTTCGCGGCCTTCGCGGCAGCGGCGGCCTTCGCCTTAGCGGCAGCCTCCGCAGCCTTCTTCTTCGCGAGCGCGTCCTTGGTGGGCGGCTTCGTTGCGTTCGTCACTTTTTTTACAACTGCTTTCTTGGCCGTAGCCGTGGGGGATTTTGTTGCGATCTTGCGGACCGGGGCGGCCTTCTTGGCAGCCACCGACTTCGCCGGCGTCTTCGCAGCAGCGGGGGCCTTCTTGACGGCCTTTGCTGGAGCGGCCTTCTTGGTCGGCGCTGCCTTCTTCGCGGGTGCGGCCTTCTTCGCGGGTGCGGCCTTCTTGGCCGGCGCTGCCTTCTTCGCGGGTGCGGCCTTCTTGGCTGCCGGTGCCTTGGCTACCACGGCCGCCTTCTTGGCCGGAGCCTTCTTCGCGGGTGCGGCTTTTGCAGGGTTCGTCTTTGGTGAAGGCATTAGTTTCTTCCTTTACTGGTGGGAACTATCAACGGGGCCGCACACTGCGAATCCGTTCAATTAGGGGCGGTTCTCGTCTCGCGGAGGAGTGACAAAGTCACCGATTGTGGGGCGAGGGGCCGGTGGTGGTGTGGCGGGTCGGGCATCAGCGAATGACGGCGCCGCTGGTGCGGGCGCTGGTGCGGCCGGCGCGGCTGGTGCAGCTTGTGCCACGGGAGAGGACGGACGAGCAACTTCCAAGCGCATTGAGTCTTCGACCCAACGCTGCAACTCCGTCAACACCGAGGTAACGCGCGTGCGCTCCGCGTTGAGCTGACGGTTCAAGGCTTCAACGTCTTCACTGAGGCGCTGCTTGACTGCGTTCAAGCGCTGCACTTCGTCTTCAGCACGCGAACGCGCCTCATTGATGATTTCGCGAGCGCGCTCCTGCGCGGTCGTCGTCAGTTCACGGGCCTTCACTTCGGCCTCGTTCTGGGCCTGGTCAATGAACTGCTGGGCCATCGCGATCATGGCAGCGACCTGTTCGGCGCCGGCTCCGGTGTCCGCCTTGACGACCGGTGCAGGTACGACGGGTACCGCAACGGGTGCTGGAGCGGGAGGGGGTGTCACCACCGACAGCGGAGCGTCACTGTTCTGCTGGAGCTGGGCGATACGCTCCGAGGCCTGACGCAGCTGCTGGCGCAACTGGTGCAGCTGGTCGCGAAGCTCGTCGACTTCGCCGGCCGCCTTGTCCAGAAACTCGTCAACCTCATCAACGTTGTAACCACGCATTCCCTGCTTGAAGGAAATCGTCTTGATCTGGTCGAGGGCGAGAGTTGACTGTTCGGTGCTTTCCATGCCCGACAGCCTACAGCGCGGACCCCGAAAAACGTGGCTATTGCCTAGAAGGCACCGTTAAGAAGTCGCAACACAATGATGGCAATCCACACCGTGAAATCGATGCGCATGCCGCCGAAATTGGCGCTCGGGATTAGTGAACGCAGTGGGCGCAGCACCGGATCGGTGAGCGACCGCAGCGCGTCCTTAACTGACGCGAGCGCGCCACTCCCCGAAGCCGGAAACCAACTCAGCAGGGCGTCAAGAATCAACACCCAGATATAGACGGTGATGAGGAGGTGGAGGAGGCTGATCACGCGCGGTCGTAGGCGGTGAGCTTGAGCCGAGCGACGACCTCGGGGCTCACGGTCACGCCGGCGGGCGTGAGCAAGTAGACCTTCCGCGCCGAGAGAGGCTGGATAGCGGCCCCCAGCACGTAGAGCGCACCGGCCACGAAGTCGAGCAGGCGACGGCGCAGGTCGTCGTCGACCTGGTGCAGGTTGACAATGACGGGTCGCCCCTGCTTGAGCTGGTCACCGAAGGTGGTGGCGTCGTTGAATTCACGGGGAATCACTACCTCAATGTCGAGTTCGCTGTTGACGAACTGCACGCCACGATTGATTGACGTTGGGGGAACGACTGCCTTGGGCTCGAGGACGCGACCGTCCTTGTCGATGAAGTTCAGCGAAGGGCGACGAGCCGGTGGCACCGGCTGGCGAGGCGTGGCGATGGGGGCGGGCTGACGGGTCCACTCGTCAACGGGCGTGGGCTCGTCGAATCCGCGCGTGGGGGCGGCACCGGGGATGTCGGAGAGGTTCTCCTCAACCAGGCCCAGGAAGGCCAACAACTTGTGAAATTTTGAATCGCTCATGCGCACTCTCCTCGAGGATTTCCGCCTCGTTCTATGTTAGGGCAGCGCCGCGACCCTCTCGGAAGCCGAACAGCAGCCGGCCCAGCCGGACTTCGGTGGAGCCGCAGGTTACTGCTAATTGGTAGTCCTCCGTCATCCCCATCGACCGCTCACGTACCTCGAGGTCGTCGGCCAATCGACGCACCGTCTCGAAAGCATCGCGAGCCCCGTCGGGATCGGGCGGCGCCACCACCATCAGGCCGCGCACGTTGAGGCCGAGGTCCCGAGCCATCCGCACCAAGTCCCCCACCTCCGTCGGCGGGGCTCCGTTGCGCTCGGCGCGGCCCGTGGTGTCCACTTGGACGTCAATGACGCCACCGGGCCCACACTGGGCCAACTTGGTGAGCTCCTTCGCCCTGGACACACCGGAGACGACGTCGGCCACGGCCGCGATGCGGGCGATCTTGTTGGTTTGCAGGGCCCCGAGGTAGTGCCACCGCACCGGCACGTCGGTGACCGCTCGCTTTTCTTCCAGTTCGGTGAGGTAGTTCTCCCCCACCGCGGTAATCCCCGCCGCTACCGCGGCGCGAACTGTGGCGACGTCAAACGTCTTGGTGACCCCAACAATGCGCACCGTCGCGGGATCGCGACCGGCGTCGGCAATACGTGCCCGAACGTCGTCGATCGACCTCGCAATGTCGAGAACGCGCTGGTTATCGAAGGAAGCTTGGGAGGTCGTCGTCATCGCCGAGCCCCAAGAAGTTGTCGTCGTTGGCGCCACCGAAGATGTCGCTGCGAGGACCCTCGGTCATCATGCCCGCCGGGCTCTGCGTGGTGGCCGTCGGACGAGGCGCCTGCACGTGGTCAAAACCAGCGGCAATCACCGTCACGCGCACCGCGTCACCAATGGACTCGTCGATAACCGAACCGAAGATGATGTTGGCGTCGGGGTGGGCGACATCGTGAACGATGTTGGCGGCGTCGGTGATTTCCGACAGCGTGATGCCCTGCGCACCCACGATGTTGATCAAGATGCCACGAGCACCCTCGATCGAGGCTTCCAGCAGCGGCGAGGTAATCGCGGCGCGGGCGGCGTTGACGGCACGACCCTCACCCGTCGACATACCAACACCCATGATGGCGGTGCCGGCGTTGCGCATGATGGTGTTGACGTCGGCGAAGTCGGTGTTGATCAAACCGGGAACGGTGATCAAGTCGGTGACACCGCGAACAGCGGACAACAGGACGTCGTCGGCAATCTTGAAGGCGTCGACCATGGTGGTTTCGGCCGTGGTGACCGTGCGGAGACGGTCGTTCGGAATCACGATGAGCGTGTCGACCTTTTCGCGCAGCGCCTGAATACCCTTTTCGGCCTGGGTCGCGCGACGCTTGCCTTCGAAGGAGAACGGACGGGTCACGACACCAATGGTCAAAATGCCCATGGCGCGAGCGACGTCGGCGACGACGGGAGCGGCACCGGTACCCGTACCGCCACCCTCACCGGCGGTGATGAACACCATGTCGGTGTCCTTCAGGGCCTCTTCGATTTCGGCGCGGTGGTCTTCCGCCGCCTGACGACCAATCTCGGGGTCGGAGCCGGCACCGAGGCCGCGGGTCAGCGAGCGGCCAATGTCGATCTTGAGGTCGGCCTCACTAAGCAGCAGGGCCTGGGCGTCGGTATTGGCCGCGATGAACTCGATGTTCCGCAGTCCAGCGGTAATCATGCGGTTGACGGCGTTCACGCCACCGCCACCAACACCGATGACCTTAATGACTGCGTGGTAGTTGTTCTGGCTGAGGCTCATGCTCTTTCAACTTTCTGCTTCGACTGGTACGACTATTCCATGACACCGAAGTGCACTTCTCAGGGTGACGCTCGTTAGCAAGACATTCTAGGACTAAAAACCACCCTTAATGGGGTGATGGTCCCGAGATTGCCAATTCGGTCGGCACCGTGACATCCACCACATCACCGGCCGCCAGGGTGGCCCCCTTGATGACCGAGGCGATGGCCACGTATTTGGCCGTCAGCTCGTCCGTTGAGCCCAAAATAAAGCGAACGGGCGTGGTCATCGTCAGGCTCACGCCGTTGGTGCCCACCACCACATCACGGACCTGGCTGGCGAAGGCGCTGGGCAGGGTGGCGGCCACCGTCACGGCCGACGCGTCGGTCGCCGTGAAGGGCCACGTCGTGGCGGCGGGGGTAATCAAGGTAGGGAGATTGGCCGTGGCGGGGGCGAGGCCCAGATTGGTGCCCGTTGCGCCCACGTAGGTCCATTTCCCTTGCCACTGGGTTACGGCCACGGCGTGGGTTTCGACGATGCTCACGCTGACACTGTTGGGCCAGTGCTTCACGATTGAGGCGTTGGCCACCCAGGGAAACGTCTTGGCAGCCTGGATCATGGCGCCGGTGTTGAGCCCCAGCATCGAGGGCTGGCTGGTCAGACCCAGCGCCGTTTCCACCGCGGCCGCGGTTTCGTGCACGTTGCCGGTAACCGTTACGTGTTGCACGCGAAAATAGGGCTGCTGTAAAACCCAGCGCACACCCAGTGCCAGAACGGTCACGACGACCGCGGCGATGAGAACGCGCTTGACCCCACGATGGGTGGTCTGGCGGGTGTGGGGTCGACGGCGGCGTTGGGTCTGTGGTCGCTGACGTTTCGTTTCCTCGCTCACGCGTCCTCCTCAAATCCGACGAGACGGGTTTCGGGTTCGAGACGAATTCCCGTCCGCGCCAACACGAGCTCCTGGGCGGCCTGCATCACGGCGAAGACGTCACCGGCAGTGGCACCCTCATCGGCGATGATGAAATTGGCGTGCTTCGTTGAGATCGCGGCCCCGCCCCGACGCAGGCCCTTGGCACCGGCCTCGTCGAGCAGTCGCCCCGCGCTGTCCCCTGCCGGATTGGTGAAGACGCTCCCGGCGTTCGCGCCACCGGGCTGGTGCTCACGACGCCAACGCACGATGTCGCTGATCATGGTTTTTGCTTCATCGACATCTCCCCGCGTCAGGGTTAACGTTGCCGACAGCACCACGTCATCGCGACGCACCGCAGACTGGCGATAACCGAACTTCAGCTCGGAAGCCGGCACCGTCGTGAGTACTCCGTCGCGCAGCATCCGCACCGTCGTCACCGACGCGGCCATGTCAGAACCGTGACCGCCAGCGTTCATCACCACGGCACCCCCAATGGTGCCGGGGACCCCGACCGCCCATTCGAAGCCACGAATGCCCTCAGCCGCGAGACGGCGGGCTGCGACCGGCAGCGACAGCCCCGCGCCAATGGTGACTTCGACGGTGCCGTCGAGTGCGTCCACAATCTGCAGATCATCGAAGTCACCCGTCAGGTGCAGCGCCACGAGATTGTGGTGGCCGTCGGCGACGAGCAGGTTGGAGCCGTTGCCCACGACCAGCAGCGGCCATTCGTTGAACAGTGGTGCCAGCTCCGTGAGATCCTGCTCACTGGCGGCGGTGGCGAAGACGGCGACGGTGCCGCCCACGCGGTAGGTCGTGTGCGGGCCCATGGGCTCGTCGAAGCGAAGGCGGGGGTCGGCACTCATGACGTCCGTCCTGGGAGGTCGTTGATGATGGTGCCGATATCACCGGCACCGAGCACCAGCAACGCGTCGGCGTCGACGGAACTGAGGACGGTGATGGCTTGCGTGAACGAGGGGGCGAAGTGGACGCCGTCGCGGCGCTGACGGAGTGGCGAGGCGACGCGCTCCCCCGTTACCCCAGTGGGGTTCGCTTCACCGGCGGTGTAGAGGTCAGTCACCACCACCACGTCAGCACCGTCGAAGGCGGGGGCGAAGTCGTCGCCCACACTGAGTGTTCGTGTGACGCGGTGCGGTTGAAAGACGCAGGCGATGCGTTGGTAACCGAGGTCGCGGGCACAGGCGATGGTCGCCGCAATCTCGCCGGGGAGGTGAGCGTAGTCCTCGATCACGTCCATGCCACGCCACTGACCATGGCGTTCAAATCGACGCGGGGCGCCGGTGAAGGCGCGCAGCCCCGCGGCCACCGCCTCGGCGGCGATACCCAGTTCGAGCGCAAGCACCGCCACGACGGCGGCGTTGGCCACGTTGTGCGCCCCCGTAACCGCAAGCACGATGCTCAGGGTGCTGGGACCGGTCACGGTGAAGCGGGCCCCATCGCGAGACAGTTCTTCATCGGTGACGAGCCAGTCCCCACCCAGCCGTCCGACCGTGCGCACGCGACGGGCCGTTCGTGACGCGACGCGCGCCGCCCCAGGGTCATCATTCCAGACCACGACCGGACCCGCCGTCCGTTCGACCAGCCCCACGAAGGCCCCCTCGAGGCTCGCGAGGTCGCCGTAGTGATCGAGGTGGTCAGCTTCGACGTTCAACAGGCCAAGCGCTGCGGGGTGGAGGGTGGCGAAGGTGCCGTAGCTCTCATCGACCTCCACCACCAGTTGGCCGGTGCTGCCCGCCTCGCCATTGGCGCCGACGCCGCGGACGTCGGTTCCCAAGAGTCGCCCCGCGTCGCGTCCTGCGGCGGCCATGACGTGGGCCATCATTGAGGTGGCCGTCGTCTTTCCGTGCGTTCCCGTCAGCCCCACAACGTCGTAGAGGGTGCCGAGGGTCGCCATCAGCATTGATCGCGTCATAAGTCGGGCACCGGCGACGCGCGCCGCCTCGAGTTCCACGTGGTCGGTGGACACGGCTGGGGACCACAGCACGGTGGTCGCCCCAGCACCATTGGTGCTGTCGTGACCGATGGTGATGGTCGCACCCGCCTCGCGCAATGCCTCCAGCGTCGGTGAGTCATTCATGTCGGAGCCACTCACCACGCAGCCGCGACCCAACAACAAGCGAGCCACGCCGCTCATCCCGGCGCCGCCAACGCCCACAATGTGAATGTGCTCATCGCGGTCAAAGGTCACCGGGCCACCTCGAGAACGACTCGGGCAATCTGATCGGCCGCATCGGGGCGGGCCAGGGCGCGACTAGCCGCACTCATGCGCGCTAACACCTGGTCGTCGAGCAGGGGCGTCAGGGCGTCAGCCAACGCCGCTCCGCTGACCTGGTCGTCGGGCACCAGAACGGCCGCTCCGGCCGCCACCAGCGCTCGCGCATTCGCTCCTTGGTGGTCACCGGGCGCGTGAGGTAGCGGGACCAACACCGCGGGCACGCCCACCGTCGTCAACTCCGCCACGGTTGTGGCCCCAGCGCGACAGACAGCGAGATCGGCACATCGCCACCACTGGCTCATGTCCGCAAACGATTCAACGCGATAATCGAGCCCCTGCAGGTCGGGCATCGACGCCCGCACCCAGGCCTCATCACGACGGCCGGTGACGTGAACCAGGGTCAGGTCGTCGCGACTTGCCCACAACTGGGCAAGTGCGACAACGGCCCGGTTCACACTGGCCGCACCAAGCGACCCCGTCATCACCACAATCACCCGTCGACCCGTTGCTCCCACCCCGTCACGGGCTGCGGTCCGTGCCGTCGTGGAGCGGTCAATGGCCGCGATGTCAGCGCGCACGGGGGCGCCCGTCACCACGGTCGTCGCCGTGGCGTTACCGTAGGCCACGCAGCGGCGAACGGCGAAGCGCGCCAGCAGCCGGTGTGTTGCCGGTGGCGTGGCGTCGAGGTCGACCAGGATCAGCGGACGCCGCCACAGCACCGCGGCGAGCGACACGGGGAAGGAGGCGTACCCGCCAACGGAGACCACTGCACGGGGGCGCCACACGCCCACGAGGGCGATGGCCCGCAGGACACCCACGAGGAGACCAACCACCGCGCCAACGTTGGCCACGAGGGCCGCAGGCTGCATCGACCGACGAATGCCCCGCCCGGAAAGCAGTGTGAGAGGGATGACGCCGCCACCGAGGAGGACGCCTTCTTGGCCACGGCGCGAACCAACGTATCGAAGGTTGCCTGGCTCTACCCCCTGCGCACGGAGGGACTCGGCGATGGCCTGCATCGGAAAGATGTGGCCACCGGTGCCGCCGCCGGTTACGACAATGGGGCGCGTCATGATTATCGAGGGCGAACGGGACGGCGCTCGGGCGCCGGGGCCGGCGCGGGGGCGGGACGGAGGTTACCGACGATTTCTCGGAACTTGATAATCGGTGGGCGCTGGGCCTGCAGGACCAGCGGCGCACTCCCCTTGTGCTGATTCGCCACGTTGATGAGGAGCCCCACGGCGCACAACTCCATAATCAAGCTCGAGCCGCCGTAGGAGAAGAAGGGCAAGGGTACACCGGTAATGGCCCAGAAGCCCACCACGGAAGCGATGTTGAGCAACGCCTCCAACGTGATCCAGGTGGTCACGCCAATGGCCAGCAGGCGGTAGACGTCGTTCGGGCACTGCCCAATGATTTTGGTCGCCGTGGCCAGAAACGCGACAAACAGGCCAACGACCACCAGCGTCCCGACAAGGCCGAACTCTTCACCAATAATCGAGAAGATGAAGTCGGTGTGGGGGTTGGGCAACAGCCCCCACTTCTCGCGGCTCTGTCCGTAGCCGAGGCCAAACAGGTACCCGGCACCGAGGCCGATCTTGGACTGTTGCAGCTGGTACCCCAAGTGCTTCAGATCGGCGTTGGGGTGCAAAAAGGAGATGAAACGGTGCCACGAATAGGACTTGAACTTGATGAAGCCACCAATCCCCACCAGACCCGCTCCTGCAATGGTCAAGGACTGACGCTTCGAAATGCCGGCAGCAATCAGCATGATGAAGGCAATGGCGCCAACGATTGACGTCGTGCCGATGTCATTGCCCAAAATAATGAGGCCGAGACCCAGGAGCACGGGCAACATCGTGATGGCGAGCCACTGGCCGTGCCCAATGAAGTTCCGCTTCCTCGACACGACGGCGGCCACCATTAAAACCACGGCGAGCTTGAAGAACTCTGACGGCTGAAGGTTGAACGGGCCAAGCACCAGCCAACGACGTCCTCCGCTCACGCTGGTGCCGCGCAGCACCACCACGGACAACAACGCGATAACGGCCCAGAGGATCCACGGGGCCAACTGGAGCAATCGCGGCAGGGGGAACACGGCCAGGATGTACATGCCGACCACACCGATAATGAGCCATTCGATATCGGACTGCATGATGGAAAAGGCCGAGCCGCCAAAGGCGGCCTGCCCCTCTGACGCCGATGCAATCATGATGGTGCCCAGCGTCGTCATCACGGCGACAATGGCGAGCAAGGTGTTGCCGAGCGCGCTCGAGCGAGGGAACGGGCGGAAGATCTGGCGCAGCATCAGCCCACCACCCGCGCACTGTGAATGAAGTCGCTGTAGAAGATGCCCAGACCCAGCGCCGCCAACAAACCGGCCAAAATCCAGAACCGGATAATCACGGTGATCTCGGGCCAGCCGCGGAGTTCAAAGTGGTGGTGAAACGGCGCCATACGGAACAACCGGCGACCGAAGACGCGGTAACTGAAGACCTGCAGAATCACCGACAGCGTTTCGGCGACGAAGAGACCACCGATGATCGGGAGCAGGAGGTCGAGATTCATCAAGAGGCACACGCCACCAAGGCCGGTGCCGATAGCGAGCGACCCGGTGTCACCCATGTAAATGCGCGCGGGGGCGGCGTTCCACCACAAGAAGCCGAGCAGGGCGCCGACCATCGCGACCGCGACCAGGCCGAGATCGAGGGCGTCGTGCAGGTGGTAGATCGGAAAGTGCCGGTATTCCCAGTACCCCATGATGGCCAGCACGGTGAAGCAAAACGAGCCAGAGCCCGCGGCCAAGCCGTCAAGACCGTCGGTCAGATTGACCGCGTTGGAGGTGGCGATAATGACGAAGGTGGCCATGGCGACCCAGCCCCACACGGTCAGGTTCCACCCTGGGAGCGTGACGCGGGTAAAGGAAAAGTGGGTCGACGTGTGGACCCAGTAGATGCCCGCGACGGCAAAGCCCAGCGCAATCAGCAGCTGGCCCGCGAGCTTTCCGCGCTTGTTGAGTCCGAGGTTCCGAGCGTTACGAATACCAATGACGTCGTCTAAGAAGCCCAGCAGCCCCGAGGCCACGATCGCGGCCACCACCAAATAGCCACTGCGCGTAAAGGGCAACGTCGTCGCGGCGTGCCCAGCGGCGTAGCCGAGGACGGTAGCGGCCACAATCACGACACCACCCATCGTGGGGGTGCCGGCCTTGGCTTGGTGCGACGCCGGACCATCTTCGCGAATGCGCTGGCCCATGGAGCGCTGCTGCACAAAGCGAATCCACAGGGGTGTTACCAGCAGAGCGAAGAGAAACGCCACGCCCCCTGACTTCATCAAACTCAACATGAGGTCCTCACTTCAGTAGCTCGCGGGCGACGGTGCGGTCATCAAAGGCTAGAACCTCGTCACCAATTGTTTGTGTCGTTTCGTGGCCTTTTCCGGCAATAACGACGACGTCGGACTCGCCGGCCACACGCAGGGCTCGCGCGATGGCGTCACCTCGGTCAATGATGCGTTCGTAGGTGCCACCCACGCAGCCGGCGACAATGTCATCGATGATGGCGGTGGGGTCTTCGTGCCGGGGATTATCCGAGGTCACGATGGTGACGTCGCTAAGTCGGGTGGCGATGTCGCCCATGACGGGTCGCTTTGCGCGGTCGCGGTCACCACCGCACCCGAAGACGGTGATGATGCGCCCTTCGTGCATTGCTCGCACCGCGCGCAGCAGTCGATCGAGTCCATCGGGGGTATGGGCGTAGTCCACGATGACGCTGGGACCGTCGGAGGCCACGACCTCAAACCGGCCGGGCACCGCCTCGACTGCCGAAGCCGCCGCCGCTACGGCGGCGTCCTCAAAGCCCAAGTCGCTCACAATCGCCAGGGCCATCAGCATGTTGTCCACGTTGTAGTCACCGACCAATCGCGACGTTGTCCGGTGGCCGCGCCACGTGAACGACGTGCCTCGCAGTGACATCGTTAGGGCGCTGGCGTCCGATCGATGGACCAGGGTTACCGGCAGTTCGGTCATGTCGGCCAGACGGGCGCCGTAGAGGTCATCACCCCAGATGACACCGCGGGGGGCGTAGGCGGCGGTGAACAGGCTGGCCTTGGCGGCAAAGTAGTCCTCCATGGTGACGTGGTAGTCGAGGTGGTCGTGTGACAAGTTGGTAAAGGCCACGACCGAAAACGGCACCCCAACGACGCGCCCTTGATCGAGGGCGTGACTCGACACCTCGAGTGCGACCACACCTGACTTGTCGGGCCCAAACGAGTCTCGGAGAGCCCTGAGCGTCTGCCACAGTTCGGGAGCCGCGGGTGTCGTTCGAACGTTGGTGAGTGTCCCCATTGACGCGGCGTTGCCACCGAGGGCGCGCACCAGTGCGGCCACCAACGTAGCCACGCTGGTTTTGCCGTTGGTGCCCGTCACGCCGACGAGCTGCAGGCCTTCGTCAGGGCCACCGGCAATGCGCCGTGCGGCCTCAGCGAGCACCGACCGAACGTCGTCGGGCGACACGACGAGGACCGGTACGGTCGCGTCGACGAACCGAGTGGCCACCACGGCGACCGCACCTCGCGCCACCGCTTCAGAGACGAATGCAGTCCCATCGGTGGTCGTGCCGCTCAGGGCGACGAACAGGTCGCCAGGTGCGCACATGCGCGAGTCAATGACCACGCGAGATGCGTCGATGGCCCCCGTGGCAGCATCGAGCACCAGTGCCGGCAGGAGATCGCGGAGCTGCATCAGGTGACGTCCGAGGCCAGTGCTGCCGCGCCCGTCAGGGGCTTCACCATCACACCCGACGAAGGGATGTTGTAGTGGTGCAGAGCGTAACTCATGATTTGCTGAAAAACCGGGGCCGCGACCGCGCCGCCAAAGATTGTGGTGACGGGTCGCTCAATGATCACGATGACCGAGAAGGCGGGATTGTTGGCGGGGGCGAAGCCCACAAAACTGGCGTTGTACTCCCCCGTCAGCAGTCGGTCGGCGTGGGGGTCGGGGATGCTGGCGGTTCCCGTCTTACCGGCCACTTCGTAGCCGGGGATGATGGCGTTGGTACCAGTACCCTCGAGCACCACTTTCTGCAGCATCTTGTTCATGGTGTAGGCCACCGAGGGTGACAAGGCCTGACGCTGCACGCTCGGTGGCGTGGCCTGCATCGTGCCGTTGGCTTCGACGTAGCCCCGCACCAACTTGGGTTCCACAAAGACGCCACCGTTGGCAATGGCGTTATAGGCGTCGAGCACCTGGATTGCCGGCACTGCATCAACCTGGCCGATTGGCAGGGCCACCTGGTCGGCCGCGTACCAGTTCGCCGCCGATACCAAGAGTCCGGCGGTCTCACCGGGGAAGTTCACGGAGGTCAACTGACCAAAGCCGAGGCGCTCCACCTGGGCGAGAATCTTGTTTTCCCCGATCCGCTGCCCCACTTCGAAGGTGCCAATGTTGGATGACTGTGCGAGGATGCTCGTCGCCGACAAGTGCTCCAGTGCGTGGGCTTCGGCGTCGTGAAAGAGGCGCGTGCCAACAACGACCGAGTTGGGCACAGCAAAAACTGAATTCGGCGTGATCGCCCCGGCCTGCAACGCCGCCGAGAAGGTCACCACCTTGAACACTGATC
>DAIQPT010000007.1:31026-45799 GCA_036787185.1 Acidimicrobiales bacterium
CACTGATCCGGGTTCGTAGGCCTGCGAGAACGGCAAGTTATTGATCGTTTGCTCAATACCGGGAGCGCCCACCGACTGGCCCCACGCCGGTATCGGTCCCAGTACTCCAGGATTCGTCTTGGTATTGACCAGCGAGGCGTCGGCCAGGATTTCACCCGTCTTCACGTCCTCGACGACTGCTTCGCCGGCAATGCCGTCAACGGCATGCAGTTGGGTAGCCAGTGCGTGTTCGACAACAAACTGGAGCGAGTTGTCGATCGTGAGCTCCAAACCGACGCCAGGCTGAACCTTCTTGATGACCTGGGTATAGGTGCTGGGTAGGTTGACGCCCGAGCCAGCGGTAAATGCCCGTTCAAGTCCATCAACACCGGCCAGTTGCGACTGGTACTCGTATTCAAGCCCCGTGGTGCCACCTTGAGTGTTGGTGCGTCCAACAATCGACTCTGCCAATGTGCCGTTGGGGTACGTACGCGACGAGGAGTTCCGAACGACAATGCCCGTAAAGTTTCCCGCAGTCACCTGGCGGCCAAGCGCCACGGGAAGGGCCGAGTTGACGACCACGTACCCGTTTCGCTCCGACAGCATGGACGTCAACGTGGCCACGGGCACCTGGACGAGGCCGCTCAGCGACTTCGCTTCACCAACGGGATCGGTGATCTGAAAGTCGTCGGCGAGAACGAGTGATGTCGGCTCCGACAACGCCAAGGTGCGACCGTAGCGATCGTAAATACCGGCGCGAAGTGCGGGCACCGTGCGCTCGGAGCGCACCTGCTGCAGCGACATCGGACCAAATTCTCCGTGGTCGACAACCTGCAAATCAATGAGTCGTAGCGCGAGAATGGCGAATGCCGCGAAATACCCAATGTGGAGAATGCGAATACCGCGGAGCCGGCGACCCTTTTGCGGTGTCGCGGTTGAACGGGGGCGGGCGTGCGCCGAAGTCTTGTGCGTGGTCACCGCACCGTCCTTGGTGTGACCGGTGCGTGCCCAGCGAACTTCGGGAGTGGCAAGGTCGCGCCAAGTGACGTCGACGGAATTTGGCTCACCGAGAGGGGCTCGACGAGGTGGAGCGATGATGCCTGCGTAGCCACCACGCTCGGCGCCGACAACGACGTAAAGGTGCTGAGCTGTTCGGCGTAGTTCGATTGATCGTTCTGCAGTTGCGTCTGCAGGTTGTAGAGCGCAACTTGACGGGCACCGTTCTCAATCATGCCGACGACGCCAATGGCGAGTGCGACCAGGACGATGACGACCGGCTTGACAAGCGACACCTGTCGCGTGCCGGCGCGTTCACGAGTGACCTGCGTCGTCGACGTCGGTACCGTGCTTCGCGGGTGGCGAGCAGGTGCCTCACGTCGAGGGGTGGTGATGCGACGGGGCGCGTCGATGCGGCGAGGAAAACTGATGATGCTCACGCGGAGACCTTTCGTGCGACGCGCAGTCGGGCCGACCGAGCGCGGGGATTGGATGAGATTTCGGTGGCCGTCGCCAACGCGGCGCTCGCGCGGTCAACTGTCACCAACGCGACGGCGCCACAGACGCAGCCGAGGGCGTAGGGGCACGTGCAGCCGCCCGTGGCCCAGTGGGCGAAGGTGCTCTTCACAAAGCGGTCCTCACCCGAGTGGTACGAAATGACACTGAGAACACCCTGTGGGGCGAGCACGTTTAGCGCTCCAGTGAGCCCTTCCTCGAGCTGGCCCATTTCGTCATTGACGGCAATGCGCAACGCCTGAAAGACACGTGTCGCCACGTGGCCCTTGCGGCGGGCCGCCATGGGCACGGCGCGGGCCACGGCCGCCGACAGTTCGTCGGTGGTGGTGGGCTGAGCGGTGATGACCGACCGCGCAATGGCACCGGCGAACCGATCCTCCCCGTTGGCGCGCAGCAATCGGGTGAATTCGTGTACGTCAGCCGTCGCGAGATACTCCGCTGCCGTGACACCCGAAGTGGGGTCCATGCGCATGTCTAAGGGCGCATCGGCGCGGAACGAAAAGCCCCGCTCCCCTTCGTCGAGCTGGTGTGAGGAAACGCCAAGGTCCATCAAGACTCCGACAATGGGGGCTCCGTCAATCCACGCGGCGTTGTCTCGCACCACATCGGCAATCTCGGCAAAGGTCGCGGCGGCGATCATGAATCGACCGGCAAACGGCGCCAACGTCTGTGCCGCCTGGGCCCGAGCTTCGGGGTCGCGGTCGATGCCAATAATGCGCAGCGTGGGGTTGACGGCGAGCAGGAGTGCACTGTGGCCCCCACCGCCGAGCGTGGCATCCACAACGACACCATCGAGCGATCCCAGGAGGGCCACGATTTCGTCGGCCATGACCGGCACGTGGTAACTCCCGCGCTCTACCGGCAGCCTTTCAATATCACCCGTCGGCGAGCAGGCGGAGAAAGAAGCTCCACCAACCGATGACATTGCCAGGCTGCCCATAGAACGCGGGCGGTACAGCGAAGGAGAAATCGTCATGCGAAGCTCATTCCCATGACGGCGGCACCCGGAATTTCGGCGCGCTGCTGGAAGATTTCGGGGTTCCACAACTCCATGTGGTTGAGCTGACCCACGATCAAGATGTCGCCCTCGAGCTTGGCCATGGCGCGAGCGTTCGCCGGCACCACAAAACGGCCCTGACGGTCGACTTCTACGTGGGACGTTCCCGCGGACCAAAAACGGCTGGCTTCAAGACCACCGTTTTCCAGGTCCTCACGCATCGCAATGTACTTGGCGGCCTGCTTCTCGAATTCTTCGGGCGTGTAGAGGGAGACACACCCACCACGATCAGGAGCGATGTACCCACCGGCCAGGAATTCGCTGCGGTACTTCGCGGGCAGGATGAGTCGAGCTTTTACGTCCAACGTGTGTTGAAAGCTCCCGACAAAACGATCCATTATTCCCCGACTCGTACTCCACATCGCACCACTTGGGTGCAATGCTACTCCATTTCACTCCCTTTTGCCCCACCGCCAAAGGAAAATCCTTGTGAAAAAAAGAAAAAGGCGTGGGGAAACCCACGCCGTGAAGAGTCAAATTGAAAAAGTGCTGATTAGGACAGCAAAAACAGCTGGCGGAAGGCCATGGGCTGGCTGGCGGCACGCAACGTTTCGAGCATGACGTCGCCATCGGCCCCGAGTTCTCGGAGGTTGTGGTGAGCGATCGCGCCCTCGAGACCAGGCGTGACCTCGGCTAAGTGGTCGAGTACGGTCGCCGACGACCCTTCGTGCAGCACGGTGGAGAGAAACATTCCTTCACGCACCCGCCACTGGGTAACGCCGACAAGCTTGCGGTCATCAACGAAGAGTTCACCGGGGCCGCGTCCGCTGAAGCAGATCACCCGATGGGCGGGATCGTCAAGGACACCACCTTCGTGCATCGTGGCGGCGACACCGGCGGCGGCAAGGGCCTCGCGCCACCACCGACCCACGATGTAGGAACACTCGTGGACGTCGTCGCGCCATCGGGCGTCGTCGCGCGGAATCCACCAGTCGACCCATAGGTCACCCGGTTGAAGATAGACCGCACCTCCCCCACCGCGGCGCCGGCGCACCGGCACCATTGGTTCGGGGCGGAGAATCGATAGGGGCTGCGAGCCGCCAAGCACCAGGGTCGGTGCTTCGAGACGCACCACGAACATCGTCGGGGTCGTGAGACCCCGAAGCACGTCGTAGTCGTAGAGCTCCTCGACGTCGGAAATCACGAGGCTTTGGGCAGGAACGGCGCCCAGAGGGGGTCCGGATCGGCGAGGTGGCGCCACCGCCACCAGGGCCCCTCGGGGGCACGAGGTTCGAACTGCAGTCGCCAGCCGATTTCTTCGAGCAGGCGGTCACCCTTTTGCATGTTGTCACGGCGACAGGCGGCCACCACATTGGTCCATTCGTGTCGGCCACCCCGGCTTCGGGGAACGATGTGGTCAATCGTGTCGGCGTGCCCCAAGCAGTAGGCGCAGGTAGAGCCATCACGCAAGAGCAATGCACGCCTCGTCAGCGGCGGCGTGCGCATGCGTGACGGGATTTTGACCATGTCGTGGAGCCGAACAATCGAAGGAATTTCAACTTCGACAGACGTCGATCGGCAGACGGGTGGTTCAGGCGCTGTGGCAATTGGCTCAGCTCGTCCCGCGAGCAACAAGACGACGGCGCGTCGCTCGCTGACGAGTTGCAGCGGCTCAAATGTTGCGTTGAGGAGGAGAACGCGCCCCACGACCAAAACCCTACTCGCCGACTCGTTGACGAACCGACCATTTGGCCGCGGCGACGACCTCACGAGGATCGATTTTCTTCGAGGCGCCGGCCACCGTGGTGAGACGGAACTCCCAGTACGACGGCGCGGGGAGCGGCAGGAATGGCGGTCGGCGCCACCACCCCACTCGGCGTAGTCGCCACCCCGCACGCGCGACCGGCGCGATGCCTGACGGGTGCCGAAGGAGGTAACGGGCGAGTCCCGGTGTCCAATAGGTTCTCATCGGGCCCTCTCCCATCCAACAATCGCTGCCCCCAAGAGTGGCCCATCGGCGCCGAGGCCAGATCGTGTAATCGAAATGGTGTTGGCGTACGGCATGGTGGCGTATTCCCGCGCGGTGGCCGTCGCAGTGGCAAAGAAGGGATCGCCGAAGCCCAGTGCGACCGACCCCGCCACAAAACAGTGGGTGAAGTCGAGCACCGCAGCCAGCGAGCCGATTGCTTGCCCGACGTAGCGGGCCGTCGCCTCACGGACTTCCAGCGATGCCTCGGCCGGTGGCCGACCGGTGCGCTGGGCGATAGCCCAGCCGGAAGCCTCGGCCTCCAAGCACCCCTTCGCGCCACAGGAACATTGCGCGCCGCCCGGCAGCACCGTGAGGTGACCGAGGTGGCCACTGTTTCCGGTGGCACCGTTGAGCAGCCGCCCATCCAGCACCACCGCACCACCAATGCCCGTCGACACCACTAACGAGGCGTAGTTTTTGACTCCCTGCGCCGATCCGAACACCCCTTCCGCGAGTGCCAGGGCACGGACGTCACCGTCAACGGCGACCGCGAGGCCCGTGGCTTGCCGCAACCGTTCGGCCAAATCGAAATCGCGCCACTGCGGGATATTCAGCGGCGACACCAGTTCGCCGTCATTCGTCATTGGCCCCGCACACCCCACGCCGCAGACGTCAACGTCAGCGTGCTGTCGCAACTCACGAACCGCGACGACGATGCGGTCGAAAAGGTCGTTCGCGTCGGAGGCGACTTCCACTCGTCGGCGCGACGTAAGCCCACCCGCTCGAGAGACCAGCGCCACTTCCGCTTTGGTGGCCCCAATGTCAATGGCCAGAGTTGCGGAGGGCGTGGTCGACGAGGTCATTGCGATCGGTGACGAAATTTGGCCAGCGAATCACGGAGGCGCTGCAGCGGTCCGCCCAAGCGGAAGCTGTCATCGCCCGTACTTGGTCGGGTGATGTCACGCCACGAGGCGCGGCCAATCCGACGAAGATTCCGCTCAATGACGACGGCCGAGACGAACATGAGCGCTACGCCGGCGACACCGACGGCGATGTACTGCGCGAAGAATGCGATCAGCACCACGAGGCCGACCAGAAAACCGAGGACGGCCCAGCGCACTTGGCGTAGCGAGTGGGAGTAGACGTTGGTTTCTCGAACGCTTTTGGCAAAACGAGGATCCGCTTTCGACAGCGACTCTTCGAGTTCCGCCAGAATCTTCTGTTCGTGGTCTGACAGTGGCATGCCGTCTCCTTCCGCTTCCCTTTCAGCGTACCTGCTGCACTTCTCTGCCGTCTCGGGCTAGAGCATGGGCTCCGTCGGCGACATGGGCACCTCGTCAGTGACGTGGTGCACGCTTGAGCGCAGTCCCACTTCGGGCAACGTCAGTGACAGCACAAAGGCCAAGACTCCAACGGGGATCGCCCAGAGATAGACGTTCGAAATGCTGTCGGAGAGTGCGTGCACGAAGACGTTCAACACGTTCGCCGGCAGTCGGCGAAAGGCTGCGGGGGTCAGGTGCGAGAACGACGGCAGCACGCCGTGAAACCCGATTGACTGGAAGCCCTGGTGCAGTTTGCGAGGCAGCTCGTTGGAGAAGAAGGCTCCGAAAATCGCCGTGCCGAAGGAACCACCAATCGAACGGAAGAAGTTCGCGCCGGCGGTGGCCGCACCGACGTCAGCCATGTCCACGGCGTTCTGCACCGCGGTAATCAAAATCTGCATCACCATGCCCAGGCCCACACCCAGAATGAACATGTAGAGCGCCGACGTCGCGGCCGACGTCGCTACGCCAATTGTTCCCAGTAGGCCAAGTCCCACCGTCATCACGGCGGTGCCGGCGATTGGGTACGGGCGGTAGCGCTTGCCCTTCGCCACGAGCTGGCCAACAGTGATTGACGCACCGAAGAGGCCAACCATCATGGGCAGAAGGCGAAGACCGGAGTTCGTGGGCGACGCACCATGAACGTCCTGGAAGTACAGGGGCAAGAACGTCAGTGCGCCAAACATGGCGAAGCCCACGACAAAGCCGATTGCCGACGCCGAGGAGAACACCTTGTTGGCGAAGAGACGTGGTGCGAGCACTGGTTCGGCAGAATGACGTTCGACGAATACGAAGGCGATCGTCAACACAATCCCAACGACGAGCAGCGCAATCGAGGGCGTTGAGGCCCACGCCCACGATGACCCGCCGAGTGACGTGAAGAGAATGAGCGCCGCCGACCCCGCCGTGAGGAGCAGGAAGCCGGCGTAGTCAATGACGTGCTTAACCCGCGTGGCCGACGACGGCAGCGCCGTCATGGTCACGAGCAATGCGACAATGCCGAAGGGAATATTGACAAAGAAAATCCAGCGCCAGCTCCAGTACTCCACAATGAAGCCGCCCAACAGCGGCCCCAGGACGGTCGCGGCTCCGAAGACGGCACCAAAGAGTCCCGAGTAGCGGCCGCGTTCACGCGGCGGAATGACGTCAGCAATGATGGCCTGGGCGCCGACCATGAGACCGCCACCACCCAGTCCCTGCAATGCTCGGAAAAGAATCAGTGTGATCATGGACGTGGCGAAGCCGCACAAAATTGATCCAACCAGGAACAAGCCAATCGCCGCAAGGAAATACACCTTGCGCCCGTGCAGGTCACCGAGCTTGCCCCACATCGGCGTCGACACCGTCGACGCCAGGAGGTACGCCACCACCACCCAACTCAAGTGGCTCGAACCATGGAGGTCGCCCACAATGGTGGGCAAGGCCGTTGAGACAATGGTGCTGTCGAGGGCGGCCAGCAGCATGCCAAGCATGAGTGCAGTCAGGATCCAGTACAGCTCGCGCTTGGTAACGCCGGTCGCGGTGCGATCGCTCATGGGCACTCCTTCTACCGTGTCGTCAAGGAAGTGGCGACGGGTTGCCAGCCTAATCTGGGTTTGTTGCGATTCTCTCGATTGGACCACCGGTGACACACGACAATGCAGGACTTGCGCAGTTCCTCCGCCGTGATGGCGCGACGGCGGTCACGATGGTCCTCGGTGTGCTTGTCGCACTTGTTTGGTCGGCGGCGTCGTGGTCGGGCTACCACCACGCCATGGACGCCACCTGGTGGCACCTTTCGGTGGCGAGTGTCGTCACCAATGGACTCCTCACCGTGTTCTTCTTTGCGGTGGGGCTCGAACTCTCCCGTGAAGCCCGCGTCGGCGTGCTGCGTCAGCAGTCCCATTGGACTGCGCCCGTTCCCGCCGCCCTCGGTGGCATGCTCGGTACCGTTGCCGTTTCACTCACCCTCGCGGCCTGGTGGCACCTCCCCGCCCTGCGTCACGGCTGGGGGGTATCGATGTCGACGGACGTGGCCTTCGTGGTGGCGGTCGTGGCCCTTGCTGGTCCGCGCACGCCCGTGGCGCTGCGCCTCTTTCTGCTCACGTTGGCCATCGTTGATGACATCGCCAGTCTCCTCGTCTTGGGCGTCACCGGCACCACTCGGGTGCATGTCCTCGGACTCGGACTGGCCCTCGTGGTGCTGGCACTTCTGCGATGGCGGCGAGGCGTGTGGTGGATGCCGCTAGCCGCACTCGTCCCGCTCTGGGCCGCGTTGGCCTACGCCGGTACCGAACCA
Organism: Acidimicrobiales bacterium; assembly: GCA_036787185.1. GTDB lineage: Bacteria > Actinomycetota > Acidimicrobiia > Acidimicrobiales > RAAP-2 > RAAP-2. The sequence goes on from DAIQPT010000007.1 coordinate 39,084, forward strand.
GCACTCGCGGGCATCATTGTTGGCCTGACCATCCCCGCCACGCCACGGGCGGCCGTCTGGGAGCAGCGCGCGATGTTGGCCTCGACCGGCCTGGCGCTCCCCCTCTTCGCCCTCGTGGCCTGCGGGCTCAATTGGCATGATGTGACAAGTGGCACCTCGCCACGACTGGTGGGCGCCATTGTCGTGACGCGCCTGGTGGGCAAGGTCGCGGGCATCAGCCTCGCCGTGGTGGTGGCGCGTCAATTTGGGGTACGCATCGCCGCCGATCTCCGGACGCGTCACATTGTGGCCGCCGGCGCACTCTGCGCCATGGGCTTTACCGTGCCGCTGCTCTTTGCCAGCGCCGACTTTGGGGCGGCCAGCGCGACCTACGGCGCCGTCACCGTTGGGCTTCTCGTCGCGACGCTCGTGGGCGCCGTGAGTGGTGTCGCGTTACTGCGCCGCCGTTAGAGGCCGAGACCGACGGGGCAGCTCACGCCCGTTCCGCCAATGCCGCAGTAGCCGTTGGGGTTCGCAATCAAGTACTGCTGGTGGTAGTCCTCGGCAAAGTAGAACGGACCAGCCGGTGCGATTTCCGTCGTGATCTCGCCGTAGCCGCTGGCGTGCAACTGCTGCTGGTAGCGCTCGGTGACCGCGGCGGCCGTCGTCGCCTGTTCGGGCGACGTGGTGTAGATCGCACTGCGGTACTGCGTGCCGACGTCAGCACCCTGTCGGTACCCCTGGGTCGGGTCGTGGTTCTCGAAGAAGACAGCGATGAGTTGTTCGTAGGAAACGACCGCGGGGTCGAAGACCACCTTGACGACTTCGGTGTGACCCGTCTGGCCGGTGCAGACTTCACGATAGGTCGGGTTCGGCGTGAAGCCACCCTGGTACCCCACAGCGGTATTGATGACGCCGGGGGTTTCGAAGAGCTTCCGTTCCGCACCCCAGAAGCAGCCCAGGCCGAAGTAGGCCACGTGGGCGCCGGCGGGCTCGTCGTGGAGGTTAGTGCCGAGCGTGAGGTGCGGCTGAGTAATAACGATGGCCTCGTCGCGACCGGGCAGGGCGTCGGCGGGCAGAACCATGGTGTCTTTTGCGAACATGAATTAACTCTATGAGCCGCGCTCGCGCGGCCGACCACCTACGCTTGTCCTATGAGCCAGCGCACCCTCACCGCCAACGAAGTACTGGCCGCCCTGCGCGAAGAGGGGCGCCGAATCACCCAGCCCAAGCGTGCCGTTGTGGCCGCACTGGTTGCCGTCGATTCCCACCAAACGGCCGAAATGATCACCGCCGCCGTGCAGCAACACGCCCCGGACGTCTCGCCATCGACGGTGTACCGGATTCTCGAAGAACTCGAAGAATACGGACTCGTCGAGCACACCCACGCGGGACACTCGGCGGCCGTCTACCACCTGGTGGGCCGTGAGCACGGGCACGCCACGTGCGAGCAGTGCCACGTGACCTTTGAGGTCCCCAGCGAGCTTTTTGACCGATTTAGCCGGGACCTCCGCCTCGCCACCGGCTTCACCCTCGACCGGCACCACGTGTCGCTGTCGGGATTTTGCGAGGACTGCCAGCCGTTAGGGTGAGAGCAATGATCAAAATCGACCACGTCTCGAAGCAGTATGGCGACACCCTCGCCGTCAACGACCTCAACTTCGAAGTCTCCCCTGGCGTGGTGACCGGCTTCCTCGGCCCCAACGGGTCGGGAAAATCCACGACGATGCGCATCATCATGGGGCTCGACCAGGCCACCAAGGGCAGCGCGACAATCAATGGCCAGCGCTACCGCGACCTGAAAGCGCCGCTTCGCGAGGTGGGCGCTCTGCTCGATGCCAAGGCCGTCAATCCGAATCGCAGCGCCCGCAATCACCTGCGAGCCCTCGCCGCCTCGAACAACATTTCGACCAAGCGCGTCGACGAAGTCCTCGAATTCACCGGCATCGCCAGCGTCGCTTCAAAGAAGGTCGGGGGCTACTCCCTCGGCATGAGCCAGCGCCTCGGCATCGCCGCCGCGCTCCTCGGTGACCCGCCCGTTCTCCTCTTCGACGAACCGGTCAATGGCCTCGACCCAGAAGGCATTCGCTGGATTCGCGACTTCTTCCGCTCGCTCGCCAAAGAAGGCCGCACGGTGTTTGTCTCGTCCCACTTGATGAGCGAAATGGCCGTGAGCGCCGACCAGATCGTGGTCATTGGTCGGGGGCACTTCATCACCCAGGGATCAGTCGACGACCTGACCAGAACCGCCCAAGGGTCGGTACTGGTGCGCAGTGCATCGCCCGACGTTCTCAAGACTGCCCTTTCGCAGGCCACCGAGATCGAAACGCTCAACGATGGCGCCCTGAACGTCACCGGCCTGAGCGCCGAAGCCATCGGCACCATTGCCCTTTCGGCCGGCATTGCGCTGTCTGAACTCACGCCCCAGCGGGCCTCGTTGGAAGAGGTTTTTATGGAACTCACCGCAGACAGCCTCGACTACGGCAGCCACAGCAAGGGAGACAGCAAGTGAACCCCTCTTTCTGGTCCGCTTTCCGGTCCGAGTGGATCAAGTTCAAGAGCGTGCGCTCCACCATCATTGGTCTCATAACCTTCGTGGTGCTCACGATTGGCATCGGCATTCTGGTCACTCTGGGCATTCGTGGCCACATCAACGACCACGGCGGTGAGGCCCGCTTGAGCTTCGATGCCACCAGCACAAGTCTGGTCGGCATCTTTCTGGCCCAATTTGCGGTAGGGACTATCGGCATCATCATGATGACGGCCGAATACGCCACGGGGTCCATTCGCACGACCCTGAGCGCCGTTCCCAATCGCACGCGCCTCGTCGTCGCCAAGGCGGCGGTCCTCGTGGCAGCCCTCTTCGTGCTGTGTGAAGTGACCTGTTTCGCCGCCTTCTTTATCGGCCAGTCGATTTACCACGGCGCTGGTCTCGCGACGACGCTGAGTGCGCCAGGCGTCTTGCGGGCCGTCAGTCTCGCCGGGGTCTACCTGACTCTGTTGGGCATCCTCGGCTTTGGCCTCGGCCTGATCATCCGTGCCACCGCGGCCAGCATCATCGCCTACGCCACCGTCTTGCTCATCTTGCCCATCATCGTGAACTTCCTCCCCAGCGCGTGGCAGACCCACTTGACCAAGTTCTTCCCCGGCGAACTGGGTCGCGACATGTTCACGCCGTCGGCAATCGCCAATGACTTCAGCCCCACCACCGCGGCACTGATGTTGCTCGGCTACGCCGCCGGCCTCGTGACTATTGGCACCGTTCTGTTGCGACGCCGCGACGCCTAGCGATTTTCATCGCAGACCGGTAAATAGTTACTTCACGGTTACCCTACGGTCGCTACTGTTTGCGCCATACGAGAGCGCGCCACCCCTGAAAAATAAGGGAATTGTGGCATAATTGAAGGCCATGACTGATACCAACGTGAGCCCCAGCGCCCCCCGCGACGACGAGTTCGACGCCCAGTTTTACGGCGAAGGTCTCCCTGTCGGTCTCCCCACGTTCGAGCCCAAGGTGGGCGCTCACCTGACCAACCGTCGCAAGGTCAACAGCCCCAAGGAACTGCTCGAGCTCCAGGAACTCGTCTCCTTCAAACCCAGCCACGCGACCTGGTCTATTCGCAAGGACCTCATTGGCCTGATCCGTCGCGGTGGCGCTGGCGAAAGCGACGAGTCCTACCTTGACAAGCTCCGCCGCGAAACCAAGCGCGGCAAGTCCGAGTCCTCCACCTACGGCCTCGCCACGGTGGGTGGTCACCAGATCGTCCTCTACGCCATGAACTGGGACTTCTTCGCCGGCTCCCTCGGCGTGGTGTCCGGCGAGGCCTTCCAAGCCGCGGCCGACCTGGCCATCGCCAAGAAGCTCCCCTTTGTGAGTGTCTATGTCTCCTCCGGGGTGCGCCAGCACGAGAACTTCGCCGGCCTCACCCAAATGACCCGCATGGTCGAAGCAATCCGTCACTACAAGGAAAAGGTTGACCTGCCGCAGGTCGCCGTGCTCCTCGGCAACGTGTGGGGTGGCGTCTCGGCCTCAGCCGTCCCTAACGCCGACTTGATCGTGGCAACCGCTGGCACCGACTACGGCTTTGCCGGTCCGAACGTCATTGAGGCCTTCGAGGGCCAGAGTGTCCCCGCTGGCAGTCAGAGTGCCGAGGCCAACCTGCTCGACCGAAACATCGACGTGGTCCTGCGCGACGTCCCCGAACTGGTGAGTTACCTGGGTGAACTCATCACCACGACGAAGAAGCCGGACAAGCAGCACCAGCTCCCCGAAGACGCCCGACCCGCTATTCGCAACGTGTCAGCCCCCGACGCCCGTCGCACCTTCGACTTTGGCGCTACGGGTATCCACGGGCCAAGTTTCGATATTGCGCCGAACGCCGAACTCGTGCGCCCTACGCCCTCACGCACACCCTCCGAGGACCCCGCTGACGCGTTGGTCGAGCGTTACCAGGACCTCATGACGGACGCCAACCGCATTGACCTCGAGTTCATCGCCCGCTACGCCTTCACCGACGCTCTGGCCCTCTACAACTACGTGTTCGAACCCAACTACAAGCGCTACCCCGCCGTTGTTGGCGCCTTCGCTCGCATTGGCGATCAGCCCTTCGTCATCGTGGGCACCCAGCCCTCCTACCAGCGCATTGGTGAGACGGTGGTCAAGCGCCCGTCGAATCCGGCACCGGAGGACTTCGACTACATGCAGCGCATCCTCGAAATTGGTGAGCGCCTCGGCCTGCCGGCGATTTTCGTCACCGACACCCTCGGTGCGAAGCCGACCTTGGAAAGTGAGCGCCGTGGTCAGTCCCGTGCGATTGCCAAGGCCATCTTCAGCGGTATCAACTACTCCCAGCCCGTGATCACGGTTGTCGCTGGTGCGTTGGGCTCAGGTGGTGGTCTCGCGACCACGCCAATGGCCGACCACGTGATCATGCTGGAAAAGGCCATGGCCTTCGTGGCCGAACCACGCTCAGCGGCCTCCATCCTCTACAAGACGGCGACCCCGTCACACGAGCAGGTCAAAGTGACTGTCTCGACCATGCGCTCGACCGCCGCTGACCAGTTGGATCTGGGGCTCGTTGATGAAGTGGTGCCTGAGGACGCAAACCCCTTCGTCACAGTGGCCCACCTGCACGCCTCAATCCTCCGCTCCTACGTCTCGCTCGCCCAGCTCTCGGAAAAGAAGCTGCGCCAGCGTCGCGCCGAGCGGATTCGCGGCCTGCGCGCCTTCGAACTCGACCTCAAGTAACCCCTAGGCGGGGTTGCGCACCCCGCACTGCTGGCAGGTGTAGGTGGTTGCGGCCCAACACACCTGATTCTGCGTGCCGCAGAAGGGGCACGTGGGGAGGCTGTAGCGCGGGTTCCCGCAGCCGCAGTGGCTGGCGTGGGGTTCACAAGGAATACTCATGACGCCATGGTACGAACGGGTCGTGACATCGACCCGTAGTGTGGAAAAAACCACAGGAGGACTCATGTCACTGACCACTTCCCTACTCACCCTGCGCGACGGCCGCACCCTGGAGATTGCCACGTGTGGCGACCCCACCGGACAGACCGTCGTCTTTCAGCACGGCACCCCGGGCAGCATTTATATGCTGGCCGGTCACGCGGCAGCAATGAGTGACCGCCCCCTCTTCTTTGTCATGACCTCCCGCGCGGGGTATGGCAATTCAAGTCGCAAGCAGGGCCGCGCCGTCGCCGACGTGGTCAGTGACATCCACGAGGTCCTCGATCAACTCGGACGTGACACCTACGTCACCGTGGGCTGGTCCGGTGGCGGACCGCACGCTCTGGCGTGCGCTGCTTTAGGGGCACCGCGTTGTGTTGGGGCCATCGCCGTTGCCGGCGTCGCCCCCGCCACGGTCGACTTTGACTGGACTGAAGGCATGAGCGAGGCCAACAAGGCCGAATTCGCCGCGGCCCGCGAGGGAGGTGCGGCATTCGAGGCCTCGATTCAGGAGGGGTACGAGCTTCTGAAGGACTGCACTGAAGAGAACTGTGTCGAGATGTGGCGGCCGTGGCTCTCGGACGTCGACGCCGCCACCTTGGTACACCAGGCCGATCGCCAGAGTTTCGCCCTCGGGACCTCGCACGCCTTCATCAACGGACCCAGTGGCTACTTCGACGACAACGTGGCGATGCTCAAGGACTGGGGATTCGATGCCACCGCTATTGCCACACCGGTGGGGCTCTGGTTCGGCAACGACGACCTGATGGTGCCCGCAAGTCACGGCGAGTGGCTGGCATCTGCCATTCCCGGCGCAGCCGCGCACTACCACCCCATTGACGGACATCTCTCAATCTTCACGGCACACCGCGACGAGATCGCGGACGAAATCGAGTCCATGTTTGTTCGCTAAACCAAAGCAAAAAGGCCCCCTCGCCGTGATGGCGAGGGGGCCTTTTTGGTGGAACTACTTGGTGGCAACCGCCGTGGCGCGACGGTTCTGCGCGTCGTTGGGGTTCTTGCCAACGAAGTGCGATGCACCCAGTGACTTGGTCGTGATGACCACGCCGTGGACGCCGAGCTTGGCCAGCTCCGCCTTCAAGAAGGCGGCAACGGCCTTGGCGCGCTGGATGCCCAGCACCGAGTTGTCCGAGGACTTGCCGGGTGCTGAGGCGTAACCGGCGACGGTGACGTGCTTGAGGCCGTCAGCCTTGATCGCCTGGGCCAGACGCACCAGGTTGGCCTTGTCAGCCGCGTTCAGTGCCGACTTCGCGTTGGCGAAGTAGGCAAT
>DAIQPT010000040.1:0-11055 GCA_036787185.1 Acidimicrobiales bacterium
GACTGTGACCGGCGGTAGCGCGATCACCGGCTACCAAGTGGTGGTGACCACGGGATCGAGCGTGAAGACGCTCTCGGTCGGTGTGGTCAAGTCCACGACGGTCACGGGACTCACTCCTGGGGTCACTGCCTCACTCACGGTGGCGACCGTCACCGCCGCTGGCGTTAGTTCACCGACGACCGCGGTCAGCTGCCTGCCGAAGTCTTAGCGCTGCAGCCAGACGCCGGCGTTGGCCGGCAGCCATCCGTCAACGACCGGCGCACTCGCCACCAGCACGTGACCCTGATCACCAATCGCCAACGGCGTGTCGGCGAAGTTCACGACGCAGCGCACACTGCCACGATCGAAGGCCAGCACGTCAGTGCCTAGCTCGACCCAGTCACAGGTGTCGGGCTGGTGGCTAAGAGCGGTGCGGCGCACATCGAGCAGGTCGCGCGTGAAGTGCAGGAACGAGTCAGCGTCAGCCTCTTGCGCTTGCGCGCTCAGTGATCCCCACGTTGCGGGCTGGGGCAGCTTTGGGGTGCCGCCGAAACCAAACGAGGGCGACGTCGCGTCCCACGGCAGCGCCACGCGACAACCGTCACGACCGCGCTCGGGCTTGCCGGTGCGGGCCACGATCGGGTCCTCGAGCAGCGCCACGGGCAGGTGCTCCACCTGGGGCAGTCCGAGTTCTTCACCCTGGTAGAGGCAGGCGCCGCCGGGCAGGGCGAGGGTAATCATCAGAGCGGCACGAGCGCGGCTGGTGCCAACGGCGAGATCGAGCGAACCGTCGGCGAGGCGGCCGAATCGCGTCACCGACCGCACCTCATCGTGACTCGAGAGGACCCACGTCGGCCACGAGGTGCCGTCGGTGGTGTAGTTGAGATTGCCGGTGATGAGTCGCTCGAAGGCCTCCGCCGACCACGGGGCCTTGGTCAGGTTCATCGCGAAGACCGACTGCAGTTCGCCCGGGCGGATGTAGCGGAGGAGGGCCTCGGGCGTGGAGACGTTGATCTCACCCACCAGGTACTTGGCCGGTTCGTAGGACTCGGCGAGGGTGCGCCAGGTCTTAATAATCTCGTGCACCTCGCCGGCGTCCCAGTAAGCGGTCTGGGGCGAGGTCTCGGGTGCGAACTGGGCCGTCTGGTCACAGCCAGCGTCGCGGAAATCGCGATCCTTCCCAATGGCCGGCACGGCGTCGAGGCGAAAGCCGTCTACGCCGCGGTCGAACCAGAAGCGGAAAATGTCGTCGAACGAGTCACGCACCAACTGGTTGTTCCAGTCGAAGTCGGGCTGGCTGGCGTCAAAGAGGTGCAGGTACCACTGGCCCGGGGTGCCGTCGGCCGCGGGCACGCGGGTCCAGGCCGGACCACCGAAGACGCTGACCCAGTCGGTGGGGGGCTGGTCGCCGTTCTCCCCACGACCGTCACGGAAGTAGAAGCGGGAGCGCTCGACCGATCCCGGCGTCGCGGCCAACCCCGCTTGGAACCAGGCGTGCTCGACGGAGCAGTGGTTGGCCACCAGGTCGATCATGACCTTCAGGCCGAGCTCGTGGCAGGTAGCGATGAACTCGTCGGCGTCGCTGAGCGTGCCGAACATGGGATCAATGTCGCAGTAGTCGGCAACGTCGTACCCACCGTCGGCCATCGGCGACACGAACCACGGCGAGACCCAGACAATGTCCACGCCGAGGGCCTTGACGTAGGGCAGGCGGGCGATGGCGCCACGGAGGTCGCCAATGCCGTCACCGTTACCGTCCGCGAAGCTCCGCGGGTAGATCTGGAACGTGACCCCGCGACGCCAGTCGGGGGCAACACCCGTCGAGGGCTCCTCGCGGTACACCGCGTCGTTCGTCACGACCGCCATGGGGCTACCAGATCGATTCGCCGGTGGCAGCGTCAAAGAAGTGCGCGCGCTCCATGTTGACGTGCAGCGGGACGTTGTCGCCGGTCTTAACCTGCGCCCGTGGCGCGACCCGCGCCACGTTACGGACGTGCTCGGTGAGGGCGGTCGCCTCGAGCAGCTCCTGGGCCTCTTCGACCGAGCCACCCTTGTCCTCGACCACGTAGTTACGGGCGTCCATGCCGAAGTGCACGATGAGCTCCGAACCAAGGGCCTCGATGTGACCAACGTGACCGGTCAGGACTTCACCGGCACCGTCGAGGGTCAGGTCTTCGGGGCGAATACCCAGAATGATTTCGCGACCGGCGTAGGCGCGGAGTCCCGCACGCTGGGCGGCCACCGCGGCCGGCATCGTGATGGTCTGACTGCCCACGTGCAGCGTCACGCCGTCCTCACCGAGGGTCGCGTAGAGCAGGTTCATCGAGGGCGATCCCACGAAGGACGCGACGAAGACGTTGACGGGCTTGTCGTAGAGGTTCTGGGCGCTGTCGCACTGCTGCAGCACGCCGGCGCGCAGCACGGCCACGCGGTCACCCATAGTCATGGCCTCCACCTGGTCGTGGGTCACGTAGAGCGTGGCCACGCCGACGCGGCGCTGGATCTGGAGAATTTCCGAGCGCATCTGCACACGGAGCTTGGCGTCGAGGTTCGACAACGGCTCGTCCATGAGGAAGGCCTTGGGCTCACGCACAATGGCGCGGCCCATCGCGACGCGCTGGCGCTGGCCACCCGAGAGGCGGCCAGGTCGCTGGTCGAGGTACTCGGTGAGGCTCAAAATGTCGGCCGCTTCGGCTACGCGACGCTTGATCTCGTCCTTGGGGAACTTACGCAGCTTCAGTGAGTAGCCAATGTTCTTGGCCACCGTCATGTGCGGGTAGAGGGCGTAGTTCTGAAAGACCATCGCGAGGTCACGCTCGCCCGGGGTGTAGTCGTTCACGACCTGCCCACCGATGCTCAGCTCACCGTCGGTGATGGTCTCGAGGCCGGCCACCATGCGCAGCAGGGTGGACTTGCCACAGCCCGAGGGACCCACCACCACCATGAACTCGCCTTCACGCACCGTCAGGTCGATGTTGTGAATGGCCTCGTAGCCGTTGTCGTAGGTCTTGGATACGTTGCGCAGAACAATCTCAGACATAGTCACTTCTTTCTGTGAGGACGCTCATCATCAGCCCTTGACCGCGAGGCTGGCGACGGAACGGATAAACCACCGCTGGAACACGATGAAGAAAATGGCCATCGGCACCACGAGCAGCACGCCGAAGGCGAACATCTGGCCGTAGTCGGGCGTCGACTGCTGACGCACCAGGTTGCCGATCGCGATGGAGAGGGGGTAGACGTTGGGGTTCGACGTCATCATGAGTGGCCAGAGGTAGGACGACCAGATCTGGATGAACGACAAGATGGCCACCGAGGCGAAGGCCGGCTTGGCGTTGGGCAGAATGATCTGCGCGAAGGTGCGCCACGGGCCGGCGCCGTCGATCTTGGCCGCCTCCTCGAGCTGCGGTGGCAGGTTCAAGAAGAAGGTGTAGAAGAGGTAGATCGAGAAGGCGCTGCCCACGAAGGGAATGGCCTGCACAATCAACGTGTTCCGCAGTCCACTCAGCATGTAATAGAGCGGCACCGCGATGGCCTCGAAGGGAATGATCACCAGGATCACCACGAGCAGCAGCAGGAAACGACGTCCGCGGAACTTCATCCGGGCCAGCGCGTAACCCGCCAACGAGTTCACGAGGAGTCCGCCACCGACCACGATGGCCGACACCAGTGTCGACACCGAGTAGAAGCCGCGCAGCGATCCAGTGATCTGCTGGCTAAAGAAGACGGCACTGAGCGAGTGGTAGTTCTGCAACGTCAGCGAGGTGGGCACCGCCCCACTGAGTCCCGCCAACGTCTGCGCCGGCGACTCGAAGGAGCCGACGATGAGGTAGTAGACGGGGAACAAGAAAATGACCATGAAGATGGCCAGCAGGGCGTAGGTAGCCCACGGCGTCTTGTTGATGCCGCGACGGAACCGACGCTTGGTGACGGAGGGGGTAGTCGTCATGGGTTAGTCGACCCTCTCTTTGAGCACCTGGCGCTGGACCAGGCTCATGAGCAAAATAATGAAGCAGAGGACCACCGAGATAGCGGCGCCCTGGCCGACGTTGTTGGCAACGTAGGCCTGATTCACCGCCAGGTACATCACCGACGAGGTGGCGTTGTTGGGGCCACCCTGGGTCAGCAAGAAGATTTGGTCGAAGACCCGAAGCGAAAAAATCGTCGTGACGATAACCACGAAGATCGTGGTGTTGCGCAGACCGGGCAACGTCACGTCACGGAACAGCTGCCACTTCTTTGCGCCGTCGACGAGAGCGGCCTCGTAGTGCGAACTCGGAATGCCCTGCAGTCCGGCGAGAAAGATCACCATCTGGAAGCCGGTGCCCTGCCAGATGGAGAGCATGATGATGCTCGGCAGGGCGAGGTGGGCGTTCTCGAGCCAGAACTGGGGCTTGAAGTGACCAAAGGTCACCGCGTGCAAAATGGCGTTCAGCATGCCACTGGGACCCGGGGCGAGGATGGCCTTCCAGATCAACGAGGTGAGGACCATCGGAAAGACCACGGGAAGAAAGAAGGTCGTCCGGCAGAACTTCACGAAGGCCCCACTGCGATTCACCAGAATCGCGAGGAACATCGCCAGTCCCGTCTGCACGGGCACCACCACGAGCGCGAAGGTCGCGTTGTTCTTCAGACTCTGAAGAAAGACGCTGCGGAAGATGGGGTCGTTAAAGAGGTGCTTGTAAAACATCCATCCGACGGCGCGCACCGGGATGGTGCTGCCGACAATCTCGACGTGCATCGAGAGCCAGATGGAGTAAAAGAAGGGGACCAGCATGAAAGCAATGATCAACCCAATGCCCGGAATGAGCATGGTCAGACCAACACGATTTTCAGTCCACACCTTGCGGCGTCGTGGCGGTAGCTGGGATGTCGACGAGGTCAACATGCCGTCCCTTCAGAACTAGAGCCGAAAACGTCGGCGAAAGAAAAAACCGGGGAGGTGGCGCGGGCCCAGGTTGCCCTGGACCCGCGCCCTCCCGCGTTTTACAACCTCAAATTACTTGAAGTTGTTGAACTGCTGGTAGTACGAGTTGATGGAGTCAGCTGCGGCTCCGACCAAGCTCTTGACGGTGCCCATCGAAACGGGACCGGTTGCCGCGTCTGCGAACAGCGAGTTGAACATCGTCGAGATGGCCGCGTCGATGCCAGGGTACGCCGGAGTCACAGGGCGGGGTACTGCGAAGCAGGTCGTCTTGATGACGCCCGCTGGGCAGGCATTTACTTCAGCCTTCGCGGCGTAGTACAGCACGCCACCGGGCTCGACCGTGGGGTCCTTAGCAACCGCAGCGGGGTTCGCGGGGATTGCGCCGTCACCGTACTTGTCAACGCCGTTGACCTTGGTGCCGTTACCGTAGGTGTAGAGGTCCTGGAAGGCCGTGCTCGACACGATGTCGAGGAACTTGCCAGCGGCGACCTTCTGAGCAGCGGACGCACCAGCGCCAACTTCCCAGACGTTCGAGCCAGCGCCGTCCTTGGCACCGAAGCCGAAGTTCGGCAGCGGGATACCAACAACGTTGCCCTGTCCACCGTTTGCCTGGTCCGTCACCGCACCCGACTGGAAGGAAGGCAGCTGCCAGTGACCACCCCAGAGGAGGGGCTCGTTGCCAGCGGCGAAGGCACCACCGTCACCACCAGTGGTGGCCGATCCCGCGCTGGTGTCGTTGCTGGAGATCCAGCCCGACACGGTCTCGAGAGCGTTGTAGACCGACTGGGTCTTCAGCGCGTTGCCCGAGTTGTTCGACACAACCAGCGAACCGGCCGAGTTCAAGATGGGCAAGAAGCCGTAGGCCTCGTACTCGCCACCGTAGGCAATGTTGGCACCCCAGACGTCACCGTTGTCGAGTGACGCAATAGCGGACGTGGCCTTCAGCGTGTTGAGCACCTGCGTGAACTGAGCAGCCGTCCAGGCCTTCGACCAGTCACTGGGGTAGCACGACGCGGTGGTCGGGCCACTGCCACAGGCGGTGATGCCGGCGAGGCTCAGCAAGTGCTTGTTGCCGTACATGTTGAGCGTACCGTTGATGGTCGCCATCGCGTAGAGCTTGCCCTTGTAGGTGTCCTGACCCTGGATGTAGGTCGACTGTGCCTTCACGTTGGCGGGGTTGACGTAGCCGTTGAGCGGCGCAATCTTGCCCGAGTAGGCGAGGTACGACAGCGTGGGGCCGTCACCTTCCATGACGGTGCCTTCGTCAGCCGCCGAGGCAGTCTCCTGCACGGTGGTGATGTTAGGAACAAACGTCAGCTTGGCCTGGTACTTGCCCTTGTACATGTTGTTGAATTCGGTAACGGCGTACTGAATACCGGCCATCTCAGTGGTCTGGTCGCCACCCGAGCCCCATACGTTGATCGTGGTCACCTTGGACGCCGCCGAAGCAGCGCTGGTGATCATCGGCACCGATGAGCACAGAATGGTCATACCGACCGCTACAGCCGCAAGTGACTTGCGACTCGTAACTTTCTTCTTCATTTTCACATCCCCCTGATGTATGGAACGAGCCCACGTCGGACTACGAACGTGAGCGAACTTAGCAGTGGGTTGTTTATATTGCAAACGTTTGCATACTTTTTTGTTTTTTAGGGTCCAGCTCGCGAAAATCCCCTAAAACCCTTTATTTATTGAGATATAGAGCGAGAAACTTCATTCATTTTGTTGATACAACGTAAAATCGAGGGTAGCGGCACCGCGCGAAGGTTTGATGAATTACAAACGCTTGCGTCACTAAGATCAGTGACAGCTCGCCAATCTCGCCGCGCGCTGCCGGTGCTATCCCGGTCGAAACCGCCGTTTCTGTAATTAGTCCAATTATTGACTTATTCCAAATATGTACCTAAACTCTTCGCGTGGACCCGTCCTACCCTGACCTTCTCCGCGATAACGGCCTATCGGTTACCGCCCAACGCCTCGCCGTGCTTCGGGCCGTCGCCGCGCACCCTCACGCCACCGCCGATGACGTGGTCACCGCCGCTGGTGCCGACCTTGGAACAATTTCCCGCCAGTCCGTCTACGACGCGCTTACCGCGTTGGTCGAAAAGGGACTCCTTCGTCGTATTCAGCCGGTGGGGTCACCCGCTCTCTACGAGGACCGCGTCAACGACAATCACCACCACGTCATCTGCCGGATCTGCGGGCAGGTCATGGACGTCGACTGCGCCGTTGGCGACACGCCCTGCCTCACCGCGGCCGACAACATGGGCTACGAGATTGACGAGGCCGAAGTCGCCTACTGGGGCCGTTGCCCCACGTGCCAAGCCGAAGGACGCACGGCCACGCCGGCGGACCCTTCCATTGATCGCCGCTCACCCAGCGCGAAAACCGCAGTACCGCACCAGTGAACTGTGGCCGCTAGGCCACCGAAACCAAGGAGAAAGAAATGACCGAAGCCAAGTGTCCCTTTAGTGGGGGAACCAACACCACGTTGTCCGGGAGCACCCCGAACGAGAAGTGGTGGCCCAACCAGCTGAACCTGCGTCTGTTGCACCAGCCCTCCGGCTTGGCCGACCCCAACGACGCCGACTTTGACTACGCCGAGGCCTTCAAGAGCCTCGACCTTGACGCGGTGAAGGCCGACATCGAGGCCGTTATGACGACGAGCCAGGACTGGTGGCCCGCGGACTGGGGTCACTACGGCCCACTGTTTATCCGTATGGCCTGGCACAGCGCCGGCACCTACCGCATCGGTGACGGTCGCGGTGGTGCGGGTTCGGGCGCGCAGCGCTTCGCCCCGCTGAACTCCTGGCCCGACAACGCCAACCTCGACAAGGCCCGCCGCCTGTTGTGGTCGGTCAAGCAGAAGTACGGTCGCAACCTCTCGTGGGCCGACCTGATGATCCTCGCCGGTAACGTCGCCCTCGAGTCGATGGGCTTCAAGACCTTCGGCTTCGCCGGTGGTCGCGCCGACATCTGGGAGCCACAAGAAGACATCTACTGGGGGCCCGAGAGCAGCTGGCTGGCCGACGAGCGCTACACCGGTGACCGCGAGCTCGACAACCCCCTGGGTGCAGTGCAGATGGGCTTGATTTACGTCAACCCCGAAGGCCCCAACGGCAATCCCGACCCACTGTTGGCCGCGCGCGACATCCGTGAGACCTTCGCCCGCATGGCGATGAACGACGAAGAGACCGTCGCCCTGATCGCCGGTGGTCACACCTTCGGTAAGACGCACGGTGCCGGCGACGCCGCCAACGTCGGACCAGAGCCCGAGGGGGCCGACCTCCTCGAGCAGGGACTGGGCTGGAAGAACAGCTTCGGCACCGGTAAGGGCGCTGACGCCATCACCAGTGGCCTCGAAGGTATCTGGACCACCACACCCGTGCAGTGGAGCAACGGCTACTTCGACAACCTCTTCGGCTACGAGTGGGAACAGTTCAAGAGCCCCGCGGGAGCCATTCAGTGGCGCCCCGTTGGTGGCGCTGGAAGCGACACCGTGCCGACCGCCTTTGGCAACGGCACCACCCACCCGACGATGCTCACTACGGACCTCGCACTGCGTGAGGACCCCGCCTACGCCGTCATCTCGAAGCGCTTCCACGAAGACCCGCAGGCCTTCGCCGACGCCTTCGCCAAGGCGTGGTTCAAGTTGACCCACCGTGACATGGGACCCTACGTCCGTGGCCTCGGCAAGGAAGTACCGGCCGAGCCACAGATCTGGCAGGACCCGGTCCCGGCCGTATCGCACCCCCTCGTCACCGACGAGCAGGTCGCGTCACTGAAGGCAGCAGTGTTGGCCACCGGCCTCACCACCGCGCAGCTTGTGCGCACCGCGTGGGCCTCTGCCTCCACCTTCCGTGGCACCGACAAGCGTGGCGGCGCCAACGGCGCCCGTATCCGCCTGGCACCGCAGAAGGACTGGGCCGTCAACGAGCCCGCTGAGCTGGCCACCGTGTTGGCCGCGCTCGAAGGCGTGCGCGAGACCTTCAACGCGAGTGCTGCGCCCACGCAGATCTCGCTGGCCGACCTCATCGTGCTGGCCGGCTGTGCCGCAGTGGAGCAGGCGGCTGCAAAGGCGGGCTTCGCTGTCGTGGTGCCCTTCGAGCCTGGTCGCACTGACGCGACCGACGAGCAGACCGATGCAGCGTCGTTCGCCGTGCTCGAGCCCAAGGCTGACGGATTCCGTAACCACCTGTCGCCCGAGAGCGGTCGCGCCGTGGAGCAGCAGCTCCTGGAGCGCGCCCTCCTCTTGACGTTGACCGCGCCCGAAATGACGGTGTTGATCGGTGGCCTGCGTGTGCTGGGCGCCAACACT
The DNA here is from genome assembly GCA_036787185.1 of Acidimicrobiales bacterium. Classification (GTDB taxonomy): domain Bacteria; phylum Actinomycetota; class Acidimicrobiia; order Acidimicrobiales; family RAAP-2; genus RAAP-2. Next base: position 9,225 of record DAIQPT010000040.1, read on the forward strand.
GGCGGCAGCAGCCACGGTGTCTTCACCGACCGTGTTGGCACGCTCTCGACCGACTTCTTCACCAACCTCTTGGACATGGGCGTTACCTGGAAGCCCAGCGCCCCGCACGTCTTCGAGGGTGTCGACGAGCAGGGTGTGACGCGCTACACGGCCACGGCCAACGACCTCGTCTTCGGCTCGAACTCGCAGCTGCGCGCCATCGCCGAGGTCTACGCGAGCGACGACGCTAAGGAGAAGTTCGTCCGCGACTTCGTCGCCGCCTGGGACAAGGTCATGACGTTGGACCGCTTCGACCTGGCCTAAGCCACCAACGACAAACCCCCGTCTCCGCCGGATTGCTCTGGTGGAGACGGGGGTTTTGTTGTGTCACCCGAAGGCGGCGGCGTTACTTGGAAAGGTTGATGCCGGCGGGCACGCGCGACTTCAGCGCGGGGTCCAGGGTGATCGCCTTGTTAATACGCACCAGACCAGCGGCCTTCTGGCCAATGGTGTACTGCACGAGGCCTGCGTTCAACAGTGCCTGTGGGTACGTGGGGCGGAGCTTCAACGCCTTGTTGTAGTCGACGAGCGCCGCGGCGGGCGTCGACGTCTGCGCGATACCAAGGTTGTACCAAGCGGAGACGTCATTGGGGTTCAACGCCAACGACTTGTCGTAGTAGGCGATAGCGACGTCAGGGAAACTGGTGCGCTGGAAGCACACACCGAGGTCGTAGTAAGCCAGCGCACGGTAGCCATTGGCGTTCGTGGGGTCACCCAAAACTGCCTGGATGTAGTCCGCCTCCGCACGCAGGTAGTTGCCGGCGTCGGCCATAGCAACGCCATTGTTCAAGTCGGTGGCCACTGAAGGCGTCGATGTTGACGAAGGAAGAACCGCCAGGCAGATGATCAACACAATCACTGCGGGAACCACCGCTGCCAACAACAAAGCCAAGCGAGAACTAGCGTCCGACAGCAACGAACTGAAGGGGTTTACAAATCCGCTTTCGTTCTTGGTGGCTGGCGTTTCTGCCGTTTCTTCAAAGGTTTCACCGGAAAAGGACATTTACTAACTCTCTACTTTCTTAGGAAATTACTTGAGTAACGACGAGGCCCAGGCCACGGTTACTGAAACGTTGCACAGCAGCGTGAGGTGTGAACCGCTACCGGCCTGAGCCAAGAACATATTAGGCGCAACACGATACGTCGCCCCCTTGGTCACACCCTTCAGCTGACCCTTGTTCGTCGGGAAGTCGGCCAAGCCAAGCACGTTGACGCCGGGGCTCTTGGCAACCTCAATCTCACAGCTCGAACTTGTCGTGCCGTTGACACTCGCGATCTGCACTTGGTTCAGCGCGTGTGGAACCAACGCAACGGTGACTGTCGCCACGCATGCCTTGCCGACTGCGTGGCATGCCGAGAAGGCACCAAGGATTTCGCTACCCGTGGCTCCTCGCGGACCGCGAGGACCAGGCGCACCGGTCGCACCGGTTGCGCCGGCAGGACCTGTGGCACCCGCGGGACCAGTTGCGCCGGCAGGACCCGTGGCACCGGCGGGACCAGTTGCGCCTGCGGGGCCAGTAGCACCAGTGGCGCCTGCGGGGCCAGTGGCGCCTGCGGGGCCAGTCGCACCAGTCTTACCGGTTGGACCCGTAGCGCCAGCGGGACCAGTCGCACCAGTCGAGCCCGCAGGGCCAGTAGCTCCTGTGGCTCCCGTCTTACCGGTGGCACCAGTTGCACCGGTCATGCCCATGCCAGTTGCGCCAGTGGCGCCCGTCGATCCCGTGGCACCGGTCTTACCGGTTGCGCCGGTAGCCCCCGTAACTCCAGCCGATCCAGTAGCACCCGCAGGGCC
>DAIQPT010000041.1:0-11014 GCA_036787185.1 Acidimicrobiales bacterium
ATGCGTAAGTGTCCGATGAGCTCTCGGTGGCCGACGAAACCATCGAGCTGGTGGGGTCGCAGCGATGCTTCGATGGTGCGCTCCGACTCCGAGGCCAATGGGGTGACGACGCTCACCTCCTCAGTCAGGGCCGTGAGGTCAATTTCCTTGCGACTCACGATCGGCGCAGTCGTTGCAGCGCGACCTTGAGGGCGGCTGATTCGTCATCGGGCAGTTCGATGTCGGCCAAGGCATCGCGGATTTCGCTGCTGCCGTAGCCCCACGATTTGAGCGCGTCTTCGATGTCGTGTCGCGGTTTGGCCACGGCCGACTTCGTCGATTCTTCGTGCAGTACCAACTTGCCCTTTAGCTCAAGCACAATGCGCGAGGCCGTCTTGGGGCCAACGCCAGGAATGGTGCCGACACGCTTGACGTCACCCGCTTCAATCGCGGCAGCCAACTCGGATGCACCCAGCGTTCGCAGCGCCCCCAACGCCGTTGAGGGGCCCACGCCTGGGGTCGCGAGCAGCGTCTCAAAAAGGTGGCGATCGTCCAACGACGTGAACCCGTAGAGAATAAGGGCGTCAGGTCGGACGACAGTGTGAATGTATAGCTCCACCGAGTCGCCAACCGTGTAGAGCGACGTGCTCGCGAGCGACACCTCGTAGCCCACGCCATTAACGTCAACAATCATGGGCCGGTTGCTAACCGGCGACGGTGCCACCAAAACAATGCCGCGAAGAAAGCCGATCATGAGGCCACCGGCGAGAACTTTCGCTCCACTCGCTCCACCATGAAGTACGTAATGGCGAGTGCCAGTGCGTCGGCGGCGTCGGCGGGCTGAGGAATTTCTTTGAGTCCGCAGATCTTCATCACCATGCCTTGCACCTGAATCTTTTCGGCGGCGCCATAGCCAGTCACCGCCATCTTCACTTGCTGCGGCGTGAACTGGCGCACGGGAATGCTCCGACTATCGGCCAAACCCACCGCTACCCCACTGGCCTGCGCTACGGGAATTGCGGTCTTGGCATTGCGCTGAAAGAACACCTTTTCCACCACAACGGCGTCGGGCTGGAACTCATCAAGGAGCTCGTTCATTTCGAGCACCAGACGCCCCAAACGGTGTTCGACGACCATGGAGGGCGGCGATTCAATAACGCCCGCACGGACGGCGCGGAACGTCTCGACTCCCTCAAATGAGCCTTCCACTAGGCCGAAGCCACAGCGCGTCAGGCCAGGGTCGATTCCCAATACGAACATACGTTCGACATTACACGCTCCCTCAAGGGGCAGCGCGACATTTAACCTTCGAAGTTCGCGAGAATCTCGTCGGAGATGTCGAAGTTGGCGTAGACGTTTTGAACGTCGTCGTGGTCGTCAATGGCGTCCATCAGACGAAGCACCTTGGTCGCTTCAGCTTCGCCCTCGACGGGGATCAGGTTCTGCGGCACCAACGTCAAGTCGGCACTCACCACCGTGACGCCAAACCCTTCCAGTGCGTCGCGCACCATGCCCACCTCGGTGGGGTCAGTCGTCACGACATAGTTGTCACCCGCCGGAGAGAAGTTCTCGCCACCGGCTTCCAAAACCCACTCGAGAAGCTGGTCCTCGTCGATGGGGCCCTTGACCTCAACGATGCCCTTGCGGTCAAACTGCCACGACACGGCGCCCGGTTCGGCAATGGCGCCGCCGTTCTTTGACAGCGCGTGCTTGATTTCAGCACTGGTGCGGTTGCGGTTGTCAGTCAGCGTTTCGATGATCAACGCCACACCACCGGGGGCGTAGCCTTCGTAAGAAATCGCCTCGTAGCGAACACCTTCGAGCTCACCGGTACCACGCTTGATAGCGCGTTCGATCGTGTCGAGTGGCACCGAGGCCTCCCGGGCCTTCTGGAACATGGTCCGCAGGCTGGCGTTGGCTTCGGGGTCGCCGCCGCCTTCACGTGCCGCGACTTCAACCTGACGAATCAATTTGGCGAACACCTTGGCACGAGCTGCGTCCTTAGCGCCCTTGCGGTGTTTCGTTGTTGCCCATTTCGAGTGGCCCGACATAATTCCTCCTGCCCCGCGGGGCGAACTAATGGTACTCGCGCTAGAGCGAGTCTACGAAGAGTTGGTGCACGCTGGTGTTGCTCGTGAGCTCCGGGTGGAAGGAGCAGCCCCAGGCCGTGCCCTTGCGGACGAGCACCGGGTGCTCGCCGTCACCGTGGTCATACGACGCCAACACTTCGACGTCACCCCATGCCGTCATGCGCGGGGCTCGAATAAATACGCCCGGTACATCGCCGACGCCGGCCACCGCAATCGGCGCCTCGAAGGAGGCGATCTGACGGCCGTAACCATTGCGGCGAACCGTCACGTCGAGCGCACCAAAACTCCATTGGTCGGCTCGGCCATCGAGCACCACTGACGAGAGCAAAATCAGACCGGCGCAGGTGCCAAACACCGGGAGCCCACCCTTGATGGCGTCTTCGAGCACGGGGCGAAGCCCCGAGGTACCCAGCAAATACGCAATCGTCGTCGACTCGCCGCCGGGAATAACGAGACCGTCAAGGTGCTGGAGATCGTTCGGCACGCGAACGGTCGTTACCTCCGCACCCGTTTCGGCCAACATTGCGGCGTGTTCTCGTACGTCGCCCTGCAGGGCCAGTACGCCGACGCGCGCCATTACCAGCCGCGCTCAGCCAGACGAATTTCGAGGGTCGACGTTTCGAAGCCCTTCATCGCGGCACCGAGACCGGTGGACACGCGCGCCACGACGCTGGGGTCCTGGTAGTGGGTCGCGGCCTCCACGATGGCCTTGGCCATCAAGATGGGGTCGTCGCTCTTGAAGATACCCGAGCCAACGAAAACGGCCTCGGCGCCCAGCTGCATGACCAACGAGGCGTCGGCGGGCGTTGAAATGCCGCCCGCGCAGAACAGCGGGACGGGCAACTTGCCGGTTGCGGCGACTTCCTGCACCAGGGGCAGCGGAGCCTGCAGGTCCTTGGCCAGCGCGTAGAGCTCGGCGGCGTCGGCGGTCACCAAACGGCGAATCTGGGCGTTGATGGTGCGGAGGTGACGAACGGCTTCAACGACGTTGCCGGTGCCGGCTTCGCCCTTCGAGCGGATCAGGCAGGCGCCTTCGCCGATGCGGCGCAGGGCTTCGCCAAGGTTGGTGGCACCACAGACGAAGGGAACCGTGAAGCCCCACTTGTCGATGTGGTTTTCCTCGTCGGCGGGGGTCAGCACTTCGGATTCGTCGATGTAGTCAACGTCCAGGGACTGCAGAATCTGGGCCTCGGCGAAGTGACCGATACGGGCCTTGGCCATGACGGGAATTGTCACCGTGGCCTGAATCTCCTGGATCATCTGTGGGTCGCTCATGCGAGCCACGCCACCATCGCGACGGATGTCCGACGGCACGCGCTCCAGGGCCATGACGGCGACGGCGCCAGCGTCCTCGGCGATGCGAGCCTGTTCGGGGTTGACAACGTCCATAATGACGCCGCCGCGCAGCATGTCAGCTAGTCCTCGCTTGACGAGGGCCGATCCAGTGGTGGGAAGTGAAGAAGTCATGGCGCCAGCCTAGCGGCGAGCCTGACTTACCACTCCTCGAGCGCCAGGGCTCGCAACTCCACATCGTCGAGGTCGCCGAGGTCGTTTTCACGGCGATCGCTGAAGAAGTCAAAGAAGGTGTAGCGCCACTCGTTGTAGGTCGGCGTCGCAAAGAATGACGTCGGGGCCACGACTTGACGGGCGCACTTGCGCAACGCACCCGCAAGACCGAGCGGATAGCGAATTCCAGCGGCAGCGACTTCGTCGGCACGATAGGCCACGCCTGGGCCCGCGAGTTCGCGGCGCTTGGTGTCACTCAAGGTCAAACTGGCTGACGCTGCCGTTCGGCCAATGACGCCGAGGCGGTGACGGGCCAAGAGGTGCGCCACAACGCCCTCGAGCTCAATGAGTTCAAAGTCCTGCATCACGGCACTAGTCACGAACAGCGCCATGGTCGACCCATTCGGCACCAAGGCAGCGTTGTAGCCGTCGTCGGCCACGATGAAGGCGCTAATACCGTCGACACCGAACGTCGCCGCCAAGCGGTCGAGCACGGTGATCAGTCGCTTGCGCTCCACGGGACTACCACCCGGCTTGAAGGCCGCCAGCATGGCGTCGCCCAAAACGGCACCCTTCGCGTCACCCGCACGAACGTTTCGCTGCACGAGCCACGCCGTAAGACCGGCGACCACGACGGCAGCCAGGATGCCAATCACTGGTGCGACGAGAATGCCCGCCACCAGCAACAGCACCGTCAGTGCCGCCCCACCAACGAGGAGCCCTCGCTGCTGACCCATGAGAAACTTCTTGGTAGCGCCCAGGTGCCCTTCGCGCTCAGCGGCACTCGGGGTATAGGGGTTTTCCCACGTGGGGTCGAGAACGGGTTCGATGTAGCGCGGGCCACGGGAACGCGATGAATCGGAACGGCGGCGCGAGCGCTGCGAAGTAGCCATTCCTCAAGGCTACCGCGCGTTGAAGCTCAATTGCGCCCGCTCGTAGATTGCCTCGTAGCGGTCAACCAACGCCGCCATAGACCACGTTCGCGCGTGTTGTTGCGCCGCGGCGAGTCGGTTTTCGTTCAGGGTCAGCGCTCGAGCAATCGCTTCGGCGCACGCGTGAGCGTCGTTGGGGGCGAACAGTTCGGCGTGCTCGGCAGCAGCAGCGGCGTATCCGGGGATGTCACTCGCGGCGACCGGGAGTTGCGAGGCCATCGCCTCGAGCAGGACCAAGCCGAAGCTCTCGCCAAACAGTGCGGGGCAGACGGCCACGGAGGACTGGCGGAGCAACTGGCGTTTACGTTCGTCCGATACCGCACCGTGAAAGGTCACAAGTTGACCGCGGGCTCGATCCTCCAACGCCGCGCGTTGCGGGCCATCGCCGACGACGTCGAGGTGCCACTGTTGCTCCGGCGGACAGTTTTCATTGTGAGCGGTGACCGCATCAATCGCAACGGCGACACCCTTGCGATCTTCGAGTCGACCGACCGTGATCACACGGGTGCTGACCGGCACTTCTCGCGGGTAAACCTCAAAACGCGCCACCTCGAACCCATTGAAAAGGACCTCCGTGTCGAGGCCACAGGCTGCCTTCGCCGTGGCCGCCGCGGCTGGGGACACGGAGGCCCCCACATCGAGGTGCCTCGCGAGGCGGCGCAGGAGTGGGCGGGTCATGCTCACCGCCGGCCCTTCCCCACTCCGGTGAAAGGTGCCGACCGCCGGTGCGACATGCGCGCGGAGTGCGGCGTAGCCGATACGTGGTGCGAAGGGCTCGTGAAAATGGACGACGTCAGGACCAAAAGAACGAATCGCCGCGAGCGCGGCCCGCGAGGCGCTTCCGGCCAGGGTCAATGGCGCGCGCGACCCGTTGGCCGGCAACGTCACGAGCGACCCCAGCCGAACAATCTCGGCCGGTGTGTCGTAGGTGGTCGTGTCACCGCTGTCCGGCGTGACAATGAGCACGCGGTGTCCCCGCGACTCAAGCTCTCGGCTCATTGACAGCACTTGTTCTTGCACCCCACCGAACACACTCAGGGCGTACGGGGAAATCAGCGTCACCTTCATGGCACCGGCGCAAACCGATCTTCGAGCACGTGCCACTGTTCAGGAGCCCGTCGAATCAACCCCTCGAGAGATGACGTCACCAACTGCGAGACGCGATAGACGTCCTCGCGGAGCTTGCCGAGACGCTCGGCCGGGATCGGCGCGGAAATGACTGCGTGGTGGCCGTCGCCCGGACCGATGTAGCAAGCGGCGGTGAGCAGCACCGCTCCCGTGCGTAGCGCCAACGTCGCCGGACCGGCCGGCACGGTGACCGGCGAGCCAAAGAACGACACCGGTGCCCCGCCACCTTGAATGTCTCGGTCGCACAACAGACCCACTACCCCACCGCCTTGAAGCACTTGCAGCAGCTTCGAACCCGCGCTGTCGTTCAGCCCCTCGACGGTGATGCCGAGTCGCTCGCGCTTCTCACAGAACCACTCGAAGAGAGCCGGTGGGGTGAGTTCTTCAGCGACGACGGTCATCGGCATGCCGTGGTCGGCGATGATTGATCCGCCCCACTCCCACGAGCCAATATGCGGCAACGCGACAATGACACCGCGGCCGGTGGCGTAGGCCGCTTCGAGGTGCTCGAGCCCTTCGCCAATCACAAAACCCGACGCGCGCTGCGCCGGGGAAAGGGCCGGCAACTTGGCCCCTTCTGCCCAGTACTGCCCGTACGACGCCAGAGCGCGATCAGTGTGTCGCTCGTAGGCGGGGTCGCTCGCTCGCCCACCCGTGACCGTCGCCAAATTGGCTCGCAGGTACGCGCGCTTGGTGGAGCGTCGCAACACCTTGGGCAGCGCCCACGAGAGCAACGACACGTCGGTGCGCAACGGCAGGGCCTCGAGGACGGCGCTGACCGTCTTGAAGACCGCAACCTTCACACGATCACGCACAGGTCAGTCCTTGGACGAGCGCTTGAAGGTCAGTCGATCGTTGGGGTCGGCCGGCACCGGCGATTCGGCCACCTGCCATACGCGGTAGAAGCGCCCCAGCATCGTGCACGTCGTGAGCACGATGAGCACCCATAGGCACGGCAAAAAGATGCGATGGTTCGATAAGGCAATGCCGATAACGATGAGTCGTTCGGCCCGTTCCATCAGTCCACCCTTGGCCGCAATCCCCAGACTCTCCGCCTTCGAGCGCTGGTAGGAAATCATGAAGAAGGTGGTGGCCAGCCCAAACGGGAGCAACACGATTTCACCCGGGTGGTGTCGAACCAGCCAGAACGCCACGCCACCGAGAATGACGGCGTCGGCCACGCGGTCCACCACCGAGTCGAAGAAGCTTCCGCGCTGCGACGAACGCTTGGATGCCTTCGCGACGGCACCGTCGAGCAGGTCGTGCCCACCAGAAATGATGAGGGCGGCAATAGCCCACCAGAAGTAGTTTTCTGCGATGCACCAGCCGCACACCACGGCAAAGAGAAGTCCGGTGGCGGTCAGCACGTCAGCTGAGAAGCCGAGTCGCACCAGGGCGCGGCCAACGGGCGCCGTGGCACCATCAACCGACTTTCGGAATTTTCCGTCGAACATTGGTCTCCCGGCTTTCGAGGTTCAGTCTACCGAGGGGTCGCCACGGTCGAGGATGGCCAGGGCGGCGCTGATCTTTTCCCACGTCGACGTGAGCGACTCGGGCAAGACCCGCGTTTCGCCAATGGTGGTCATGAAATTGGTGTCCCCATTCCACCGGGGCAAAGCATGCACGTGCAGGTGTTTGGGAATGCCCGCACCGGCCGCCTGACCGAGGTTGACGCCCACATTGATCCCGTTCGGGTGGTACGCGATTTCGATGGCTCGCACCATCCGACGCTGCGCCATCGCGAGCGCCACGTACGCCTCGTCGGACAATTCGGCGTAACTGGAAACGTGCTGACGCGGAAGCGCCAAGAGGTGGCCACTGCCGTAGGGGTACGCGTTCAAAATTATGAACGCATGGTCGTCCATCCAGACCACGCCCGAGTCGAGCGAGACGCCCATGTCGGCGAAGGTACAAAAGACGCACGCCCCCTCATCACGGGCGTTGGCGCTCGCTTCATCACTCGTGACGTACGCTTCGCGCCACGAGGCGGCGAAACGATCAAGCGCCACGCGCGAGCTCCGGTGACCCGTGGGCGGCAATCTCCTCGAGCAGACGGCTCTTGAAGTCACTCAGCGACACGCCTCGCTCGGGGTCGTTGGCCCCACGGGCGTTGATGCCCAGTGTGCCGTTGGCGACGTCGTCGTCACCCACGACGAGGATGTAGGGCACCTTTTCCAGCTTGGCGCGGCGAATACGGGCACCCAGCGGCTCATTGGCCGGCTCCACTTCGACGCGAACCCCTTCGGCCTTGAGCTGCTTGGCGATGTCGTAGGCGTAGTCGTCGTGGTCGTCACGGACACCAAGAACCCGAACCTGCTCGGGGCTCATCCACGTCGGCAGGTTGCCCGCGTAGTGCTCAATCAGGATTGCCATGAAACGCTCAACGGAACCGAAGAGCGCGCGGTGAATCATGATCGGGCGCGTGCGGTTGTTGTCGGAGGCGATGTAACTCGTCTCAAACCGCTGCGGCAACTGGAAGTCGAGCTGGATCGTCGACAGCTGGTGCGTCCGGCCAATCGCGTCCTTCGCCTGAACCGAGATCTTTGGTCCGTAGAACGCGCCGCCACCGTGATCCATGACCAGCTCGAGGTTGGCGTTGCGCGCTACATCAGCCAGCGTCGATTCGGCCTCCGCCCACTCTTCGTCGGTACCAACGGCCTTGCCGTCGGGGCGCGTCGAGAGTTCCAGGTAGAAGTCGTTCAAGCCAAAGTCGCGCAGCAAGTCAAGCACGAACGTCAACAGGCTCACCAACTCGTCACGCATCTGTTCGCGCGTGCAGAAAATATGAGCGTCGTCCTGAGTCAATCCGCGCACGCGCGTCAGTCCCTGCACCGCACCGGACTTCTCGTAGCGGTAGACGGTCCCGAACTCAAACATGCGCAGCGGCAGTTCGCGGTAGGAGCGCTGACGCGCCTTGAAGATCAACACGTGGAACGGGCAGTTCATCGGCTTGAGGTAGTACTGCTGGCCGTCGTCGAGTTCCATTGGCGGGTACATGCCGTCGGCGAACCACTGCAGGTGTCCCGACGTCTCGAACAGCACCGACTTGGAAATGTGGGGCGTGTTGACGAATTCGTAGCCGGCGGCGACGTGACGAGCGCGGGAGTACTCCTCCATCACTCGACGCATGGCACCGCCCTTGGGGTGAAAGACCGCCAGCCCCGGTCCCAGCTCCGAAGGGAACGAGAACAGGTCGAGCTCGGCACCCAACCGACGGTGATCGCGCTTCTCCGCCTCTTCGAGCTGCGTCAGGTGCGCGGCCAGCGCTTCCTTCGACTCCCAGGCGGTGCCGTAGATTCGCTGCAGCTGGGGACGCTTCTCGTCACCGCGCCAGTAGGCACCGGCGACTCGCATCAGTTTGAAGTGGCCGAGGCGTGCTGTCGACGGCACGTGCGGACCTCGGCAGAGGTCCTTGAATGCGGGACTGTTGGAGTAGGCCGACACGATCGAGCCCGACACTTCGGTGGCGTCTTCGGGCGACGCGCCGTCACGGACACCCGTGATGATCTCAACTTTGAAGGGCTGGTCCTTAAAGACTTCCAGCCCCTCGTCGTAGGAGAACTCTTCGCGCACGAAGGGCTGATTCTCGGCGACAATGTCGCGCATCGTCTGCTCAATACGCTCGAGGTCGTTGTCGCTGAAGTGCGCACCACCGGGCAAGTAGAAGTCGTAGTAGAAGCCGTCCTTGATGGCCGGTCCGATGGCGTAGTGCGCCCCGGGCCACAGCCGCGTCACCGCTTGCGCCATGACGTGCGCGGTGGAGTGGCGCAAGACGTCGCGCCCATCGGCACTGGCCGGCGTAATGATCGCCACCGAGTCACCGTTGTGCAGTGGTCGATTCAGGTCAACCATCTCACCGTTGACGGTTGCGGCGAGGGCATCCTTGGCGAGGCGTGCACCAATTTGCGTCGCCAAGTCAAGGGCGGTCGCACCTTCAGGAATGTGACGGGCACTGCCGTCTGGGAGAAGAACTTCGATGTCCGACATGGGGGCCTTTCGTTGCCTAAAGCGTAATACCAAGCAGCGCCGCGGCTGGGGCAACATTGAAGCCCGCGTGTGCCGCAGCGTCCACCGCCGCCACCGCCCCTGGCGTGTTGACGTCATCATCCAGTGCGGCCCGCACGTCGTCAAGCGCCGATCCCAAGCGTGTACTCAGTAGAGATGTTCGCCAGGTGGCGAGACGCGACTGCGCCTGGGTCAAGAGCTCGTCTCGCCACTCCCAGTCACTTCGGTAGTGCTGGTTGAGCAACGCCAGTCGCACCGCGGCCGGTTCCGACTTCGCGGCGAGATCCGAGACAAACACCAGATTGCCCAAGGACTTCGACATCTTGGTGCCGTCAAGGCCGACGAGGCCGACGTGGAGCCAGTGCTTCACGAAGGGCTGCCCGGTCACGGACTCGCTCTGCGCCGCTTCACAGTCGTGGTGCGGGTACGCGAGGTCGCGTCCGCCACCGTGAATGTCGAGGGTGTTTCCCAAATCGCGCATCGCCAGGGCCGAGCACTCAATGTGCCAACCGGGGCGACCGGCACCCCAGCGTGATTCCCACGAGGGTTCGTCCGGCAGCGAGGGCTGCCACAGGACAAAGTCCAGCCCGTCGCGCTTGCGCGGATCATCCGGGTTTCCACCGTGCAGGGCCGCGAGTTCCAGCATCTCGGCGCGCGAGGCGTGACTCACTTGTCCCAGCTTGGGGAAGGTCTTGGCCTCGAAGTAGACCCAACCGTCAACTTCGTAGGCGTGACCACCATCGACCAAGTCACCGACGAGCGTCAAGATCTCAGGAATCGCACCAGTGGCGCGGGGCTCACTGAAAACGGGCAGCAGGTTGATGAGCTGCATGTCGCGGTCGAACTTGGCCATCTCCTTGGCGGCCAAGTCCAGGTAATGAACACCAAGGGACCGGGCCTTCTTCAAAATGTCGTCGTCAACGTCAGTGACGTTGCGCACACACCGCGTCTCGTACCCGGCGTCGCGAAGCCGGCGCTGGACGACATCGAAAGTCAGGTAGACGAAGGCGTGCCCCAGGTGGGCGGCGTCGTAGGGGGTGATCCCGCACGAGTACATCGTGACGACCGGACCGGCCTCGAGCTCACAGACCCCGCCTCGCGCGGTGTCGTACAGGCGCATCAGTTCGACATTCCCGCAAGCTTCACGTAGCTGTGAGCCTTGTGACGAATATTAATGGAGATGCACACGGCGGTAAATGCCTCCACCGGCGCCGCCAGCGACATGGTGCCGGCAACGATCGGCGTCAAACCCGGCATGTCCGCGACCAGCGCGGCCACCGAGTCACGACTCGCCGCATCGTCACCAAAGATGATGACGTCGGCATCAAGGTCGCTGTCGAGATTCTGCATCTCCGACGCGGGAAGGTGATGGAA
>DAIQPT010000072.1:0-2355 GCA_036787185.1 Acidimicrobiales bacterium
TCGACCTTCTTGCGAACGGTCTCACGGTAGGCCACCTGTGGCTTACCGACGTTGGCGTCCACCGCGAACTCGCGGAGCATACGGTCAACGAGCACTTCCAAGTGGAGCTCACCCATACCGGAGATAACGGTCTGGCCGGTCTCCTCGTCCGTGCGAACACGGAAGGTGGGGTCTTCTTCGGACAGCGAGTAGAGGGCCTTGCCCAACTTCTCCTGGTCGGCCTTGGTCTTGGGCTCCACGGCCACGTGAATAACGGGCTCGGGGAAGACGAGGTTTTCCAGCTGAATCGGGGCGTCCATCGAGCTCAAGGTGTCACCAGTGGTGACCTGCTTGAGACCCACAGCGGCGACGATGTCACCGGTGCGGATGGTGTCGAGGTCTTCACGGTTGTTGGCGTGCATCAAGAGGAGGCGTCCGAGACGCTCCTTCTTCGATCCCTTGGTCGTGTTGATGACCGTGTCACCCTTTTCCAAGGTGCCCGAGTACACGCGCAGGTAGGTCAACTTACCGACGTAGGGGTCGGTCATGATCTTGAACGCCAGGGCCGAGAACTGCTCCGAGTCGTCCGCCAGACGCGTCAATGGCACGTCGGTGTCGGGCTTGGTGCCTTCGGTGGGTGGCAGGTCGAGCGGCGATGGCAGGAAGTCAACGACGGCGTCGAGCATGGGCTGGACACCCTTGTTCTTGAAGGCCGAACCGTTAAGGATTGGCACGCAGTGACCGGCGAGGGTTCCGCGACGCAGCGATGCACGAATCTCGGCCACGGTGGGCACTTCGTCGTTCATCATCTTTTCCATCAACTCGTCGTCGAAGGTCGTCAAGATGTCGAGGAGGTCGGTGTGGTACTGCTCGGCCTGCTCCTTGTACTCCGCGGGGATCTCGACAACTTCGAGCTTCTCGCCCTTGTCGTCGTGGTAGATCGTGGCGGTCATCGAGCAGATGTCGATGATGCCCTTGTAGTCACCCTCAGCGCCGATAGGCAGCTGGATAACGGCGGGCACGCAGTTGAGGCGGTCGCGGATCATGTCGACACAGCGGAAGAAGTCAGCACCAGTACGGTCCATCTTGTTCACGTAGCAAATACGTGGGACGTTGTACTTGTTGGCCTGGCGCCACACGGTCTCGGTCTGGGGCTCCACACCGGCAACGGCGTCGAACACGGCGACAGCGCCGTCGAGCACGCGCAGTGAGCGCTCCACTTCCACGGTGAAGTCCACGTGGCCGGGGGTGTCGATGATGTTGATGCGGTGGCCGTTCCACTGACAGGTGGTCGCAGCGGAGGTGATGGTGATACCACGCTCCTGCTCCTGCACCATCCAGTCCATGGTGGCGGCGCCTTCGTGTACTTCACCGATCTTGTAGTTCTTACCGGTGTAGTACAGGATGCGCTCAGTCGTCGTCGTCTTACCGGCGTCGATGTGGGCCATGATGCCGATGTTGCGGACCTTGTCCAGTGATACTTCGCGAGGGGTCGTCATGTCAGGAAACTCTTCTTATTACCAGCGGTAGTGCGCGAACGCCTTGTTGGATTCGGCCATCTTGGCCATGTCTTCGCGACGCTTCACAGCGGCGCCAACGCCGTTGGAGGCGTCAATGATCTCGGCAGCGAGACGCTCGGCCATGGTCTTCTCACGGCGCTTCTTGGCAAAGTCCGTCAACCAACGAATGGCGAGGGTGGTCGCACGGCGAGGGCGAACCTCGACCGGCACCTGATAGGTCGTACCACCGACGCGGCGGCTACGCACTTCCAGCTCCGGGCGAACGTTCTCGAGGGCGCGCTTGAGCGTGGCGACGGGGTCGGAACCAGTCTTCTCTTCAACCGAAGCGAGCGCGGTGTAGACAATGCGCTCAGCGATGGTGCGCTTGCCGCGCTCGAGGATCTTGTTCGTGATCTGGGTAACGATGATCGACTTGTAAATCGGGTCGACCGGTACCTCACGACGGACTGCGGGGCCTTTACGAGGCATTACTTCTTCTCCTTCTTGGCACCGTAGCGACTACGAGCCTGCTTACGGTCACGAACACCAGAGGTGTCGAGCGCGCCGCGAATGATCTTGTAACGGACACCAGGGAGGTCCTTCACACGGCCACCACGCACGAGCACGATGGAGTGCTCCTGCAGGTTGTGACCAACACCGGGGATGTAGGCGGTGATTTCCACGCCAGAGGTCAAACGGACACGGGCCACCTTACGAAGAGCCGAGTTCGGCTTCTTCGGCGTGACGGTGTGCACGCGGGTGCAAACGCCGCGACGCTGTGGGGCACCCTTGAGTGCCGGCGTCTTGGTCTTGGATACTTTGTCCTGTCGGCCCTTTCGGACCAACTGTGCAATTGTGGGCACGCAGAACCTCTTCT
>DAIQPT010000042.1:0-10994 GCA_036787185.1 Acidimicrobiales bacterium
GTGTAGGGGCTCGGGGGCGTCGCTCACCCCCACAAACTTAGTTGAGGATTGGGCGCGTGGGGCTCGGTTAGACGAGGGCGTCGGCCGAAAGACCGACGAAGCTGCCCAGCAGGACGCGGCCGTCGGCGCTGCCGAGGAGCGTCGACATGGCGCGCTCGGGGTGCGGCATCAGGCCGACCACGTTGCCGCCGACGTTGCTCACACCGGCGATGTTGTCACGAGACCCGTTGGGGTTCTCTTCGTAGCGCAGGACGATCTGGTCGTTGGCCACCATCGACTCGTAGGTGGCGTCGTCACAGGTGTAGGAACCAGAGAAGTGGTTGATCGGCACGGAGAGGCGCTGGCCGACGGTGGCCTGGCGGGTCAGGACCGACGAGGTCGAGGCAACCACCAGGGTGGTTGGCTGACACAGAAAGGTCAGGCCGCGGTTCTTCTGCAGGGCGCCGGGTAACAGGCCGGCCTCGGTGAGGACCTGGAAGCCGTTGCAAATACCGAGCACTGGTCCGCCCTCGTTCGCGAAGCCCCGCACCGCGTCCATGACGGGTGAGAAGCGAGCCAGGGCGCCCGGGCGCAAGTAGTCGCCGTGGGCGAAGCCGCCGGGCAAAATAACGCCGTCGACGTCGCCAAGGGAGTCGGCCGAGTGCCAGACGAACGACGGGGTCGCCCCGAGGTCGCTCACAGCGTTGGCGGCGTCGTACTCACAGTTCGACCCGGGGAAGACGACAACAGCGATGCGGGTCATCGCTTAGTTGCCTTCGCTCAGTCGGGCGACCGAGTCCTCCATAACGGGGTTCGACAACAGGCGCTGCGCCAGTGAGGTGGCCTTGGCCAACGCGTCAGCTTCGGAGTCGGCCTCGACGGTCATACGGAATGACTTGCCCGCACGCACGTTGGCGATGCCGCTAAAGCCCAGTGCGGGCAGCGCGCGCTCGATGGTGGCGCCTTCGGGGTCAGCAATACCAGCGCGAAGGGTGACGTCAACGGTTACGGAGTAGTTCACCCTGTTAAGGCTACTAGCCACGTCCGATGCCCTCGGTCAGTTTCGACGACGGATAACGACGTTCTCGCCGACCTGCAGGTCAAGCTGCTGGGCTTCGTCGTGCGTGAGTTGCAGCCAGATGGTCTCGGCTGACGCCGGCGCCACCACCACGCGCACTTCGAACCCCAAGCGAATCACGTCGCGCACCACTGCCGCCACCCCGTCGCCCGAGCGGGCCACCAGCAGATCGTGCGGTCGGACGCTCTGACCTTCGAACGTTGTCGTTGGTCCGAGGAAGGCACGAACGAAGTCGTTGGCCGGCTGGTCGTAGACCTCAGCGGGGATGCCCACTTGCTCGATGCGGCCGTGGTTCATAATCACTACGCGGTCAGCCACTTCCATGGCCTCGGCCTGGTTGTGGGTCACCAGTACGGTCGTGATGCCGAGTTCGTGTTGGAGCGACCTTACCCAGCCGCGAAGCTCGGCCCCCACCTGGGCATCGAGGGCCGCGAAGGGCTCGTCGAGAAGCAGGACGTCGGGCTTGATGGCGAGGGCGCGGGCGAGGGCCATGCGTTGGCGCTGGCCACCCGAAAGCTGGCGGGGGTAGCGGTGGGCAAAATCACCGAGGTGCACTAATTCGAGCAGCTCAGTCACGTCGGCCTGGATCTGGTGCTTGGGCACCTTGCGGGTGCGCAACCCGTAGGCCACGTTCTCAAAGACCGAGAGTTGGTAGAAGGGCGCGTAGTCCTGAAAGCAGAAGCCGATGTTTCGGTGCCGGGCCGGCAGGGTCGTGACGTCACGACCGTGCAAAATGACGCGGCCCTGATCGACCGACTCAAGGCCGGCAATCATCTTGAGCAGTGTCGACTTGCCCGAGCCCGAGGGACCGAGCAGTGCCGTCAGCGAACCGTCGGGCACCACGTCAGAGAAGTCGGTGAGAACGGGTTCGTGTCCGTAGGACTTGTAGAGGTGCTCAAGCGAGATGCTCATGGCGCTTCCTTTCACGATGACGGGCGACGCCCAGCAGCAACAAAATAACGACCGACGTCGTGGCTAACACGCCGGCACCGACGAAGCCCTGGTAGGCGTTGTAGTTCTCGAAATTGGCCCCAATATTGAGCGTCAGGGTCTGGGTGAGGTTGGTGATGTTGCCCGACACAATCAGGACGGCGCCATATTCACCGAGGACGCGCGCCAGGGTGAGCGAGACGCCGTAGGCCGTGGCCCACAGAATCGAACGCATCGTGATGGTGAGAAAAATTCGCACGGGACCGGCACCCAGCGAGGCGGCCGTCTGCTCCTGGTGGGAACCAATTTCGCGCAGCAGCGGAATGAGCTGGCGGGTCACCAGCGGCAGCGACACAAACATGCAGGCCAGCACAATGCCTGGGTAGGAGAACAGCACGGTGAGGCCGAGTGCGGCGAGGGGTCGGCCGAGCCAGCCACTCTGGTTGTAGGCCAACTCGAGCATCAGACCGATGATGATCGGTGAGATCGCCAACGGCACGTCAATCACACGGTCAACCAATCGCGAGACCCACGACGGGCGACGAACAATCCACAACGCGGCGCCGACACCGACAATGGTGTTGACCGGTAGGGCCACGAGCACCACGCGAATCGTGAGGCCAATCGCGGCGTCCATGGACGAGTCGTGGAGGGCGGACCAGAGGGCCCCGGCACCGTGGACAAAGGCCCGCTGGAACACGAAGACCAACGGGACGCCAATCAGGGCGCCGACGTAGAGAATGACGAGCAGACGCAGCCAGCGTGGTGAGCGACCCATCAGGACCCCTTCACGAGTCGCCGACTGGCAACGCTGACAGCAATCAACACCACGAGGGCCATCACCAGCATGGTCACGGCCGTGGCTGCGGCGCCCACCGGGTCACCGGCCGACGCGAGTGAGTAGATGTAGGAACTGGCCACTTCGGTGCGGAAGGGCAAGTTGTTCGATACGAAGACCACTGAGCCGTACTCGCCCATGGCTCGTGCGAAGGCCAGTCCGGTGCCGGTCAGAATCGCCGGCAGCAGTGTGGGTAGCGTGATGGTGCGGAAGACGCGCCAAGGTGACGCACCCAACGTGGCGGCGGCGGCCTCGGCGTTGAACGTCATCGTTTCGATCACCGGCTGGACCGAGCGCACCGTGAAGGGCAGCGTCACAAAGACAATGGCGACGGTAATGCCGGTCCAGGTTCCCGTGAGCGTCAAATGCACCGGCGACTTTGGTCCGTACAAGGTGTAGAACGTGACACCAGCGACGACCGTGGGCAGGGCGAAAGGCAGGTCGATCAGGGCGTTGAGAATCGCCTTGCCGCGGAACGTGTCACGAACGAGAACCCAGGCCGTGCCGAGTCCCGCCACCGCATTGGTGAGCGCCGCCAGCAACGAACACGTGATGGTCAGTCGGTAGGCGGCGAGCGCCTCCTTCGCCGTGGCGGCCTTCCAGAAGAATCCCCACCCGTGAGTAAACGCACTCGAAAAGAGCGCGGCCAGAGGGATCAGCACAACGAGGCTGTAGAAGGTCACCGCCACGCCCTGCGACGTGCGGCGGGCCAGCGTTTGAAATGGCCAAAGCAGCCACCCCTTGCGGGGTGGCTGCGTGGCACTACTTGGTGGGGGAGAAACGGTATCCAGCACTAGCCGATGCTCTGCTCCAACTGCGACACAATGCCGCTTGAGGGGTCGAAGAACTGACCGTTCAACACGGTCCATCCGGACGGGTCGAAGGTGGTGATAGGCATAGCCGACGCACCGAAGCTGTGGAATGAACCTGCCGCGGTCTTCCACACACTCTTGAGGACGGGGCGGAAGCCGTTCTGGGCCAAAATCGTCTGACCAGCAGTGGAGAACAAGAAGCTGTAGAAGGCCTTCGCCGCCGGGTTCGACAAACCAGTTTTGGTGAGCGCCACGGGGTTCTCAATAAGGATGGTCTTGCTCGGGTAGATGATCTGCACCGCGTCGCCAGCGGCAACGGCGGCGAGGGCATCATCTTCGTAGGAGAGCAGGACGTCGCCAGTGCCACCGAGGAAGGCGGCCAACGCGGCCGATCCGCTCACGGGCTGGGCCACGGTGTCGGTCAACAATGACTTGAGGTAGGACTGTGCCTGGCTCGAACTGTCACCGGCCCCAATGGCGCCGGCGTAGGCGGCGATGAGGTTCCAACGCGCGCTGCCCGACGTGGTGGGGTTCGGCGTCACGATGCCGTAGGTGTGCTTCGTCGTGACCTTGGTCTTTCCTGATCCCGAAGTGGTGGTGTAGGGCTTGACCAGGTTGAGCCACGAGGTGCCAATCTTGAGTGGGTTCCCGGCGCGAACGACGAAGACCACGGCCGAGTCGGTCAAAATACCCGGCGTCGGGTACGTCGTCTGCTGACGCGAACCAGTCAGGGCCACGTTGACACCACCAAGGCTGAACTCCTGTGAGGCCCAGTCCGAGGGCACCTTGCCCGCAGTAACGAGCTGGCCAATGTTCGGGGTGTACGAGAGGTTGACCAGGTCGGCACTCTGACCATTGGCCACGTTGTTGGTCTGGGTGTCCGAGGCGCCAAAGGAGTTCGAGAAGTTGACGCCCGATCCGGCAGAGGTTGCCTGGAAAGCGGTCTCGAGCTTCGAGAAGATGGTCTTCACCACCGAGTAGCCGACGACGTTGACGGTCGAACCCGAGGCCTGAGCAGAAACGGGCACGAGGCTCGCAATGGGCAAGGTGGCGAGCACCAGGGGTAAAGCAATGCGAATTGCTAGTGAGCGGGGGAACTTCACGATGGTCTCCTTTTAGATTTCATACTAATTCACTAATTTCTAGTGACTTAGTAGAGAATAGGTGCACCACAGAACAATTGCAAGTATTTTTCAAACATTTTTCGTAACCCCTGATAAAGCCTAGAAAATTTCTGTAGTGCCGAACCAGGTCTCGATCGATCGACCAGTGACTCGCTCGTAGGCGGCCTCGTAGCGACCGGCCGTCACGGCGATAATGTCCTGGGGCACCGTCGGTGGCGGTGGCGTCCGATCCCAGTCGAGCGTGCTGAGCCAGTCGCGGAAGGGCTGCTTATCGAATGACGGTGGCGTCTGCCCCGAGACCACGTGGTCAGCCGGCCAGAGTCGCGACGAGTCCGGTGTGAGGACCTCGTCGCACACCACCAGCTCCCCGTCGACGAACCCCAGTTCAAACTTGGTATCGGCCAACACGAGGTCTTGGGCCGCCAGACGGGCCTGCGCGCGAGAGAAGAGGTCGAGGCAGAGTGCCGAGGCCTGCTCGAGCAACGCATCGCCAACGATCGCCGCGGCGGTGGTCAGGTCAATGTTCATGTCGTGACCGGTTTCGGCCTTGGTCGAAGGCGTGAACAGGGGCGTCGCGAAGGCGTCGGTCAATTGCATCCCTGCGGGCACGTCCATGAAGTGGACAGTGCCCGTGTTGCGGTACTCATCCCAGGCCTGGCCCGCCAGACGGGCGCGAACGATGCACTCGAGGGGCAGCATCTCGGCCTTGCGCACGAGCATGGTGCGCCCATGCCACGCCACGTGGTCGGCGAAACCAGGCACGTAGGTGTCAATGACCGCGGGGTCGCACGACACCAACGCGGTGGGAATCTGATCGAACTCGTGGACCCAGAAGTTCGTCAGTCCGGTGAGCACACGTCCCTTGTTCGGGATTGGTTCGTTCATGACAACGTCGAAGGCGCTCAGGCGATCCGACGCCACCATCAAGAGGTGGTCATCACCGACGGCGTAGAGGTCGCGGACCTTGCCGGAGTAGAGGTGTTCGAGGCCGAGCGTCATGCGCGCCACGTCAGTGCGTCGAGGAAACGGCGACGGTGCGTGAGCAGTCGCTCCGCGTCGAAGGCCACGGCCAGTGCCTCGGGCGAGAGCGTCACCGCGGGATCACTAGCGACGATGTCGCGGAAGTTGCGACGCTTCTCCACCGCGCGACGGGCGGCCGCTTGCACGATGCGGTAAGCGTCGTCGCGTGAGAGTCCGTCGTCAACAAGGGCCAACAGGACCGACTGCGAAAAGACCAGACCCAGTGAACCGACCGTCAGGTTCTCGAGGGCCCGCTCGGGAAAGAGCACCAGGCCATCGGCCAGGCCGGTGGCCTTGCGCAACATGTAGACGGTGAGGGTCAAGGCGTCGGGCATGATGACGCGCTCGACGCTGGAGTGGGAGATGTCGCGCTCGTGCCAGAGGGCCACGTCCTCGAGTCCCGCCAGGAGGTAGCCGCGGAGCACGCGACTCAGGCCACAGAGTCGTTCCGAGAGCACGGGGTTGCGCTTGTGCGGCATCGCCGACGAGCCCTTTTGCCCGGCGCCGAAGGGTTCCTGCGCTTCCGAGACTTCGCTGCGCGCCAGGTGGCGCACTTCGAGAGCGAACTGCTCCATTGAGGTACCCAGCGCCGCGCAGGCGTAGAGGACCTGAGCGTGACGGTCGCGGGCGATGACCTGCGTGGCCGGCACGGGGGTCAGCCCCAGTCGTTCGCAAACGTAGGCCTCGACCGAAGGGTCGATGTTCGAGAATGTTCCCACCGCACCCGACAGCTTGCCGACGGCGATGGCGCTGCGAGCGGCCTGCGCCCGCTCAATGTCGCGTTGCACCTGGAGCGCGAAGAGCGAGAACTTGGCGCCGTAGGTGGTGGGCTCGGCGTGCATGCCGTGGGTGCGACCAGTGATCGGCCAGTCAATTGACTCCTCGGCCCGTCGCGTCAACGCGTCACGGAACTTGATGGCGTCGGCGATCACGATGTCCATGGCCTGCGTCAGCGTCGTGCACAGTGCGGTGTCCACCACGTCCGACGAGGTAAGGCCGTAGTGAATCCACGCACCCTCGGGCATGCCGATCTTCGCCTGCACCAGGTCGACGAAGGCCGCGGTGTCGTGGTTCGTGATGGCTTCGCGGTCCTCGACTTCTTGCACGAAGGCCGCGTCGATCACGGGACGGCGCGGGCGCAGGGCCGCGACTTCGTCCGCCGGCAGCACGCCGATGGCCGCAAGGCCCTCGGCCGCCAGCAGTTCGACTTCGAGCATGGTGTCGAAGCGGTGTTCGTCGGTGAACAGGGCCGCGACGTCCTTGGGTGAATAGCGGTGAATCATGCCACGCCTTTCGTTGCGTCTCGGGCGATGTCGCGACGCACGACACAGCCATCAAACGAGATCTGATCGACGGCCCGGTAGGCCAGCTCACGGGCCTGGTCGACCGAGTCGGCCGTGGCCGTCACCGCGAGCACGCGGCCACCGTTCGTCACGAACTGGCCTTCGTCGTTGCGCGCGGTGCCCGCGTGAAAGACCACCACACCATCAAGCGAGTCGGCCAGCTGTCCGTCGGCACCAAGGCCGTGAATCACGTCACCGTTGCGCGACGACAGCGGGTAGCCGTGTGAGGCGAGAACGACGGTCACGGCGGCGCCCTGCGGTACCGTCGTCACGCTGGCCAGGGTGCCCGTGGCGGTGGCGTGCACCAGGTCGAAGAATTGGTCGCCGTAGAGGCCGACGACGGCCTCGGTCTCGGGGTCGCCGAAGCGAACGTTGTACTCGAGAAGCTTGGGGCCGGCGCTCGTCAACATCACGCCGGCGAACAGCACGCCGCGGTAGTCAATGCCGCGAGCGGCGAGTGTCTGCGCGGTGGGCGCCAGCAGGGCCGACAACATGTCAGTCACGACGTCACCGGACACGCGCGGCATCGGGGCGTAGGCACCCATGCCACCGGTGTTGGGACCAGTGCCGTTCTCCCCCACGCGCTTGAAGTCCTGCGCTGGGACCAGCGGCACGTAGTCGGTGCCGTCAAAGAGCACGAGGAGCGAACACTCCTCGCCGTCGAGTCCTTCTTCAATCACCACGGTGGTGCCGGCCGCGCCGAACGCGGTGCCACTCAGTTTGTCGAGCACGTCGGCGCGCGCCTCGTCCAGCGACGTGGTGACGAGTACGCCCTTGCCGGCGGCCAATCCATCGGTCTTGATGACGTAGGGCGGGGTCATGGTGTCGAGAAAGGCGAAGGCGCTGTCCGCATCGGTGAAGGTGCCGTAGGCGGCAGTTGGCACCCCGGCCTCAGCGAGGAAGTCCTTCATGAAGGCCTTGGACGCTTCGAGCTGGGCGCCGTCGCGATTGGGGCCGAGCACGGCCTTGCCCTGGGCGCGGAGCTCATCGGCGAGGCCGTTCACCAACGGCAGCTCTGGTCCGATTACAACCAGGTCGGCGTCGAGTTCGGTGGCGGGCCGGTCACTGCAGGCGATGCCGTGGGCGGCAATACCGGCGTTCCCGGGCGTGACGACGACGTCGGCCGACTTGGCCAGCGCCCACGCCAGGGCGTGCTCACGGCCGCCTGATCCAACGACGACGACGCGACTCACGAGGGGCGGACGAACTGCTCGCGACCCGGGCCGACACCGACAACGGAAATCGGCACCCCAATCGTCTCCTGCAAGAAGGTCACGTAGTTCTTGGCCGCCTGGGGCAGCTCGTCATACGAGGTGGCGTTGGTGATGTCCGACTGCCAGCCGGGCAGCGTTTCGTAGATTGGCGTGACGTCGTGCAGCACCGACTGGTGGTACGGCGGGAAGTCGTAGCGGACGCCGTCGGCCTCGTAGCCAACGCAGACCTTGATCTCGTCGAGCGTGTCGAGCACGTCCAACTTGGTCAGGGCGATTTCCGTGAGCGAGTTGAGGCGAGCGGCCTGACGGGCCATCACCGCGTCGAACCAGCCAACGCGGCGGCGGCGACCGGTGTTGGTGCCGTACTCGTGTCCACGGTCAACCAGCAGGTTGCCGAGGTCGCCGTCGAGTTCGGTGGGGAAGGGACCGGCACCCACGCGCGTGATGTAGGCCTTGGCGATGCCGACGATGTCCGACAGGTCCCGCGGTCCGAGTCCCGAACCGGTGCAGGCGCCACCGGCGACGGGGTTGGACGAGGTCACGAAGGGGTAGGTGCCGTGGTCGAGGTCGAGGAAGGTGGCCTGGGCGCCTTCGAGCAACAGGCGCTGGCCCTGGGCCAGGGCGGTGTGCACGAGGTTCACGGTGTCACCAACCATCGGGGCCACGCGTGGGGCAATCTCGTCGAGGTAGCGGTCACAGATCGACTCGATCGTGATCGAGGGACGGTTGTAAATCTTGTTGAGGACGAGGTTTTTTTCGTGCAGGACGACGGCCAGCTTCTCGCGGAAAATCTTGGGGTCGAGCAGGTCCTGCACCCGCAGGCCAACGCGCGCCGACTTGTCGGCGTAGGTCGGACCAATGCCGCGCTTGGTCGTGCCCAACGCGTTCTTGCCGAGGAACCGCTCAGTCAGGCGGTCTATCTCCTGGTGGTAGGGCATGATCAGGTGGGCGTTGCCCGAGACCACGACCTTAGAGACATCGACGCCCTTGGCGGCGAGCGTGTCGAGCTCGCTCAAGAGCACACCCGGGTCGACGACCACGCCATTGCCAATGACCGGCGTGATGTGGGGGTAGAGCACGCCCGAGGGCACGAGTTGGAGAGCGAAGGCTTCGCCGTCCACCACGATGCGGTGACCGGCGTTGTGGCCACCCTGGTAGCGGACCACCATGTCCATGTCACGGGCGAGAAGGTCGGTCAGTTTGCCCTTGCCTTCGTCACCCCACTGCGTTCCAACTACGACTGTTGCGGGCACGGGGCTCCTTGCGACGGGACGATTTCACCCCAATCCTAGTTCAGGGCCGCGGTGCCGCTCGGGCGAGGACTAGAGCGTGGGGGGACGACGAGCCGCGTCAACGAAGACCGCGATGGTGTTCTGCAGGGGCACGAGGTCCCGTCGGTACTGACGATGCGTGGCCGCCACGTCAGACTGCGCCTCGGCTTTCGTCTCGGCAATCTCTTCCC
Organism: Acidimicrobiales bacterium; assembly: GCA_036787185.1. Lineage (GTDB taxonomy): Bacteria > Actinomycetota > Acidimicrobiia > Acidimicrobiales > RAAP-2 > RAAP-2. The sequence continues at coordinate 9,801 of DAIQPT010000042.1, forward strand.
GCAACCGCGCCACCTCGGCCTCGAGTGCCACGATGCGCTTCACGCCCTCAAGGTTGACGCCCTCGTTGGTGAGTTCTTGAATACGGCGCAGCACCGCCAGGTCGGCGTCGGAAAACCGGCGCGACCCACCGGCGGTGCGCTGAGGGTTGAGCAGACCGGTGCGCTCGTAGTTGCGCAGGGTCTGGGGGTGGACGCCGGCAATCTCAGCGAAGACCGAGATCACGTAGACGGCCTGGTAGTGGCGCTCGCTCATGCGTCATTTCCTAACGAACTCGCCAGCTTTTCAACCAACGAACGCTGCTCCTTGGTGAGCTTCTTCGGCACGTCCACGACCACCGTGACGAGCAAGTCGCCCTGGGCGTTCTTGCCCACCGACGGCACGCCCCGACCGCGCACGCGCATGGTCGTATTGGGCTGGGTGCCCGCCGGCACCTTCAAGGTCACGGGATCATCCAGCGTCGGCACCTCGACTTCGGTGCCCAGCAGGGCCGCCGTGATCGGAATGTGCACCGTCGTGGTCACGTGGTTCCCCCGTCGACCGAAGCGAGGATCACTCGCGACGTGCACGTCGACGAACAGGTCACCGGCCGCCCCACCGTTGCCACCGGGGCCACCCTTGCCCTTCACGCGAATGCGTTGGCCGTCGACGACGCCGGCGGGAATGCGAACGTTGACTCGTCGAGACGAGGGCTCGCGCCCCGAGCCGTGACAGCTGGTGCAGGCCTGGGTGATCTTGATACCTCGTCCGTGACAGGTTGGGCACATGGAGGACATCGCGAAGGGGCCCTGGTCGTCGTTGATGCTGCCGCGACCCTGACAGGTCTCACAGGTGTGAAAGCCCCCCGCGGCCGCACCGCGGCCGCCACAGGTGCGGCACTTGTCATTGCTCGGCACCGGCACCGTCGTCGTGACACCAACAACGGCGTCACGGAAACTCAGGTGCAGGGCCGCTTCAATGTCGGCGCCCCGCTGGACGCGCGGACGTCGCGCACCACCGAACAGATTGCCGAACAAGTCACCGAAGTCACTGGCGTCACCGGGCTGGAAGTTGAACCCGGGCCCACCCGCGGTGCCGCCGAATCCCGCCGCGGCGGGACCGAGGCGACGAACCTCGTCGTACTCCTTGCGCTTGGCGGCGTCGCCGAGCACGTCGTAGGCGACGGAGATCTCTTTGAACTTCTCTTCCGAGCCCGG
>DAIQPT010000073.1:0-2350 GCA_036787185.1 Acidimicrobiales bacterium
GCAAAAGGCCCCCGTCGCTTTCGCGACGGGGGCCTTTTGCTGAACTACTTAGTTCTGGCGGATCTTGATCTCGATGTCCACACCGGCGGGGAGGTCGAGACGCTGAAGCGAATCGACAGTCTTTGCCGAGTGGTCGACGATGTCAAGAAGGCGCTTGTGCACGCGCATCTCGAAGTGCTCACGAGAGTCCTTGTGCTTGTGCGGTCCGCGAACCACCGTGTAACGGTGCTTCTCGGTTGGCAGCGGCACGGGACCCTGCACGCGGGCGTTGGTACGCTCCACGGTTTGCACGATCTTCGCGGTGGACTGGTCCAGGACCTGGTGGTCGAAGGCCTTCAGCCGGATGCGGATCATTTGACGGTTGTCGGCCATGTGTCGACTACTTCAGGATCTTGACGACGCGACCTGAACCCACGGTGCGGCCACCCTCGCGGATGGAGAAGGTCAAGCCCTCTTCCATGGCGATTGGCTTACCCAGGGTAACGGTCATCTCGGTGTTGTCACCAGGCATGACCATTTCGGTGCCGGCAGGCAGCTCGATGGTACCGGTGACGTCCGTCGTACGGAAGTAGAACTGCGGACGGTAGTTCGCGAAGAACGGCTTGTGACGGCCGCCTTCTTCCTTGGTCAACACGTAGACCGAAGCCTCGAAGACGGTGTGAGGGGTGATGGAACCTGGCTTGCAGAGAACCTGACCGCGCTCGACTTCTTCCTTCTTCGTACCACGGAGCAGGGCGCCGAGGTTGTCACCGGCCTGGCCCTGGTCGAGGAGCTTGCGGAACATTTCGATGCCGGTAACGGTCGTCTTGGTCGTGTCGCGGAGACCGACGATTTCGACTTCGTCACCAACCTTGATCACACCCTGCTCAACCTTGCCGGTCACCACGGTGCCACGACCGGTGATCGACATGACGTCCTCAATTGACATGAGGAACGGCTTGTCGGTCGAACGCTCGGGCTCGGGGATGTAGGTGTCAACGGCAGCCATGAGCTCCATGATCTTGTCACCCCAAGCAGCGTCACCGTTCAGGGCCTGGAGGGCCGAGACGCGGACGATTGGGATGTCGTCGCCTGGGAAGTCGTAGCTCGAGAGGAGCTCACGGATTTCCATTTCGACGAGCTCGAGGAGCTCCTCGTCCTCAACAACGTCAGCCTTGTTCAGGGCAACGACGATGTAGGGAACACCCACCTGGCGGGCGAGCAGCACGTGCTCACGCGTCTGGGGCATAGGACCGTCAGTGGCCGAGACCACGAGGATGGCGCCGTCAACCTGGGCGGCACCGGTGATCATGTTCTTGACGTAGTCAGCGTGACCAGGCATGTCGACGTGGGCGTAGTGACGGTTTTCCGTCTCGTACTCAACGTGCGCAATGGAGATGGTGATACCGCGCTGGCGCTCTTCCGGGGCCTTGTCGATCTGGTCGAACGGCGTGAAAGCCGAACCAGGGATGCGGTCGGAGAGGACCTTGGTGATAGCGGCGGTCAACGTCGTCTTACCGTGGTCAATGTGACCCATGGTTCCGATGTTTACGTGCGGCTTCGTGCGCTCAAACTTAGCTTTTGCCATTGTCGGGGACTTACTTTCTGTCTTGGGGCACACCCACCTTGGGTGTACCGGTTTGGTTTTCGGCCCTCCCCGACGACGGTTTGGACCTTTGGTTCACTGGTTTCCCAGATCTTTGTTACGCGCCAGTGGCCTTCGCCACGATCTCCTTAGCGATCGACTCGGGCACTTCCGCGTACGAATGGAACTGCATACTGTACGTTGCGCGACCTTGGGTACGCGAACGCAGGTCTGTAGCGTAGCCGAACATGTCAGCCAGCGGTACTAGGGCCTTAATCGTCTGGCCATTTCCCTGTTGTTCCATGCCTTCAATTCGACCACGGCGTGAGGAGAGGTCACCAATAACGTCACCCATGTAGTCCTCGGGCGTAACGACTTCGACAGCCATTACGGGCTCCAGGAGCACGGGGTTCGCCAAGCGAGCCGCCTTCTTTACCGCAATCGAACCTGCAATCTTGAACGCCATTTCAGACGAGTCAACGTCGTGGTAGCTACCGAACGTCAAGCGGACGCGAACGTCCACGACGGGGTAACCGGCCAAGACACCCGAGGTCAGTGCTTCGGTGATACCGGCGTTGACCGGTCCGATGTACTCCTTGGGGATGACACCACCAGTGATTTCGTCCAGGAACTCGTAGCCACCGCCGGGGCCCGTGGGCTCCAGGGTGATCACCACGTGGCCGTACTGACCCTTACCACCGGTTTGGCGAACGTACTTCTCTTCGACCTTTTCGACCTTCTTGCGAACGGTCTCACGGTAGGCCACCTGTGGCTTACCGACGTTGG
>DAIQPT010000074.1:0-2344 GCA_036787185.1 Acidimicrobiales bacterium
AGATTAAGAAGACTGACGGTGTGCCGACCCTGACACTGGAGACCACGCGAGACATCGTGGCGGCACTGCTCGAGCAACGACACGAAGGTCAGGTCGTCGTGGCCTTTGCGGCGGAGACGACGGACGTGCTCGCCCACGCGAAGGCGAAGTTGGCTCGCAAGCCCGTCGATCTGCTGGTGCTGAACGATGTCTCTCAAGCGGGCGTCGGCTTTGGTGCGGCCACGAATGAGGTCACGCTGCTCACTGCTGACGGTGAGGTCACACCAGTGCCACTGGCATCGAAAGAAGCAATTTCAGAGAGAATCTTGACTAGGGTAATTGCAATGTTCGCACGAGGAGCGCAATGACCGACCGAACACTCTTTACGTCAGAATCGGTAACCGAGGGGCACCCCGACAAGATTGCGGACCAGGTTTCCGACGCCGTCCTCGACGCAATTCTGGCGCAAGACCCCGCTGCGCGGGTGGCCTGCGAGACGCTCCTCACGACGGGTCTGTGTGTCGTCGCCGGTGAAATTACGACGTCGGCCGTGGTCGACATCAACGCCCTGGTACGCAAGACCATCAACGAGATTGGCTACGACGACGGCGCCAAGGGCTTTGACGGCTCCAACTGCGCCGTTTTGGTCTCGCTGGACAAGCAGAGCCCCGACATCGCCGGTGGCGTCGACGCCTCCCATGAACTGCGTGCCGGTGTGCACGAAGACGAGCTCGACGCCCTTGGCGCTGGCGACCAGGGCATGATGTTCGGCTACGCCTGCTCGGACAACGAAGACTTCATGCCCACGCCCATCTGGCTGGCCCACCGCCTCTCGATGCGCCTGGCCCAGGCCCGACGCACGGGCGCCGTGCCCTACCTCCGCCCCGACGGCAAGACGCAGGTCACCGTCGCGTACGAAGATGGACGCCCCGTCGCCATCGACACGGTGCTGGTGTCGACACAGCACGAAGAAGGCGTTGATGGCGAGACCATCACCAATGACGTTCTCAACGAGGTCATTCTGCCGATGCTGCCCGCCGAACTCGACCGTTCGGCCATGCGAGTGTTCGTAAACCCCTCGGGCAAGTTCGTCCTTGGAGGCCCCCACGCCGACACTGGTCTGACGGGTCGCAAGATCATTGTCGACACCTACGGCGGCATGGCCCGTCACGGTGGCGGTGCCTTCTCGGGCAAGGACCCCTCGAAGGTCGACCGCTCTGCAGCATACGCCGCGCGTTGGGTGGCCAAGAATGTCGTCGCCTCGGGTGCTGCTGAGCGCTGTGAAGTGCAGGTGGCCTACGCCATCGGTGTGGCGCGTCCCGTGTCGGTGCTCGTCGAAACCTTCGGCACCGAGCGCGTAGACCGTGCGCGCATCGCTAAGGCCGTCGACGCCTTGTTCGACCTCCGGCCTGCGGCAATCATCCGAGACCTGGACCTGCGTCGACCGATCTACCAGTCAACTGCCGCCTACGGCCACTTCGGCCGCACCGGCTTTAGCTGGGAGCAGACGTCGCGCGCCGACGACCTGCGTCGCGAACTGTCGCTGTAGCAATGCGTCGGGCCGTCCGGGTCGTCACCGACGTGGCCGCGGTGGACCGAGCCTTCGATTACGAGGTTCCCGAATCGTTCCCGCCGTTGGGGATGGGGGACCGCGTCCGCATCAACTTCCACAACCGCTCCATTCGTGGCTGGGTGGTTGATGACGCCCCCGCCGACGACGAACTCGCGCTGAAGCCGCTCACCAAGTGGCTGGGCTTCGGGCCGCCGCCATCATTGTTGCCACTCCTGTCATGGGCCGCGTGGCGTTGGGTGAGTCCGCTGTCGCGATTCCTCCTCGCTGCGTCACCGGTGCGCATTTACGCGACACTGCCCACGGCACCAGCGAAGGCACCGGTGGCGATACCCTCTGAGTCGTTCGCACCCGGTGTGTGGCAGCTCGCGCCGACGGTAGACCCACTGCCACTGGTGCTCAGTGCGTACGAAGCGACGCGCGACCGTGACGGATCCCTGATTGTTCTGGTCCCCACGGAAGCGTGGGCCCAGCGTCTGCGAGGCCGACTCGAGCAGCGGGGAATGGCCGTGGCGTACGGCGACGACCAGTGGGATCGGATGCGCGCTGGCTGGCCCGTCATTGTGGGCGTGCGCGGGACGGCGTTGGCGCCGACGCCGCGAGTCTGCGGCGCGGTCGTTCTTGATGCCGATGACGACGCCTACCGGTCGGAGGCGTCGCCCACCTGGGATGCCACCGTTCTCCTCCACGAACGAGTCCAGCGAGACGGCGGTCTCTTCTGGGCAACCTCGGTGCTGCCGTCACCGTTGCTGCTCACCCTGGGCGAACTACACGACCAACGAGACGTCACCGACC
>DAIQPT010000075.1:0-2289 GCA_036787185.1 Acidimicrobiales bacterium
TGTGCGCGGCGAAGTAGATGACCTTCTCCAGCTGCTTGGCCTTGAGCTCTTCCTTGGGGGCGGTGCCCATAAGGAGGTAGGCCAGCCACGAACGGGTACCACGGAGGTACCAGATGTGCACGACCGGTGCCGACAGGGCGATGTGGCCCATACGGTCACGACGGACCTTGTCACTGGTGACTTCAACGCCACAGCGCTCACAAACGATGCCCTTAAAACGGACACGCTTGTACTTGCCACAGGCACACTCCCAGGCCTTCTGCGGTCCGAAGATCTTCTCGCAGAAGAGGCCGTCCTTTTCAGGCTTGAGCGTGCGGTAGTTGATGGTCTCGGGCTTCTTCACTTCACCTGACGACCAGCTGCGGATGTTCGCAGCGGTCGCGAGGCCAATGGAGAGCTCGTCAAACTGGTTTACGTCAAGTGGACTCATGACAACTTCCTTTCGGCGGCACGGCGGGCGTCCTCTTCGTCGGAACCGCGCTCGGGACGACTGATGTCGATGCCGAGTTCACGGGTCACGGAGAAGAAGTCTTCTTCGGTGTCAGCAAGATCAACGTGCTGCTTGTTCTTGTCACGGACCTCAACGTTGAGGCAGAGTGACTGCATTTCCTTGATGAGAACCTTGAAGGACTCGGGGATACCCGGCTCCGGCAGGTTCTGACCCTTGACGATGGCTTCGTAGGCGCGCTCGCGGCCCTTCATGTCGTCGGACTTGACGGTGAGCAGCTCCTGCAAGGCGTAGGCGGCACCGTAGGCCTCGAGGGCCCACACTTCCATCTCACCAAAGCGCTGGCCACCGAACTGAGCCTTACCACCCAGTGGCTGGGCCGTGATCATCGAGTACGGTCCAGTCGAACGGGCGTGGATCTTGTCGTCGACCATGTGGGCGAGCTTCAAGATGTAGGCGTAGCCGACCGAGATCTGGTTGTCGTAGGCCTCACCGGTGCGGCCGTTGAACAACGTGACCTTACCGTTGGTGGGGTTGAGCAGCTTGGCGCCGTTGGCACCGTCAGCGTTCAACGTGGCGAACGTCTTCTGGATCGTGGGCTTGTCCTTGGCGCGCTCGGCCTCGTCCCAGTGGGCGCCGTCGAATGACGGGGTGGCCACGTAGACGGCCGGCACGGTGCGTGGACGGGTCTTGCGGTACGCGCCCGCCGCCTGGTCCTCGTGACCGGCGGTACCGGCGAGTTCGTCGGCTTCAACGCCGTCCCAACCGAAGCGTGCGGCGTAGCCCAAGTGCGACTCGAGGACCTGACCGACGTTCATACGGCTCGGCACACCCAGCGGCGACAAGATGATGTCAACCGGGGTACCGTCGGCCAAGTACGGCATGTCTTCCTCGGGCAGAATCTTGGAGATAACACCCTTGTTACCGTGGCGACCAGCGAGCTTGTCACCTTCGGAGATCTTGCGCTTCTGGGCCACGTAGACCTTGACCAGCTGGTTCACACCGGGCTGCATCTCGTGGTCTTCGTCGCGGCTGTAGACCTTGACGTCGATGACCTTGCCGGACTCACCGTGGGGCACCTTGAGTGAGGTGTCGCGGACTTCGCGAGCCTTCTCACCGAAGATGGCGCGCAGGAGGCGCTCTTCGGGTGACTGCTCGGTCTCACCCTTCGGGGTCACCTTACCGACGAGGATGTCGCCAGGGTTGACTTCGGCACCAATGCGCACGATACCCATGTCGTCGAGGTCGGCGAGGATGTCGTCGGGGAGGTTCGGGATGTCACGCGTGATTTCTTCGGCACCAAGCTTGGTGTCGCGCGCGTCAATCTCGTACTCCTTGACGTGGATGGAGGTCAAGACGTCGTCGCGAACGAGGCGCTCGTTCAAGATGATGGCGTCTTCGTAGTTGTAGCCTTCCCACGGCATGTAGGCCACGAGGAGGTTCTTACCGAGAGCCAGCTCACCGTTGTGGGTCGACGTACCGTCGGCCAACAGGTCGCCCTTGGACACGCGCTCACCACCGAAGACCAATGGCTTCTGGTTGATCGAGGTGTCCTGGTTCGAACGACGGAACTTGTTGAGCTTGTATGACTTGACGCCACCCTTGTCGGCGCCGATCACGGCGTCCTTCGAGTCCTTGTCGTAGGTCACCACAATCAAGTCACCGGAGACCTTGGTCACAACACCATTGCCCTCAGCGAGCAACACGTCACCGGAGTCCTTGGCGGCGCGCTCTTCCATGCCCGTACCGACGAACGGTGCTTCGGGCATCAGCAGCGGCACAGCCTGCTTCTGCATGTTGGCACCCATCAGGGCGCGCTGGGCGTCGTCGTGCTCAACGAA
>DAIQPT010000043.1:0-10390 GCA_036787185.1 Acidimicrobiales bacterium
CGCACTTCCTTGACATGGAAGGGGTCACAGGTTCAAGTCCTGTACGGCCCACCATCGCAGTAAGCAAACTCCCCGAAAGGGGAGTTTTTGCGTTTCTGGCGACTCTCGTCCGGATTAACCATCGCTAAGAATTTGCGCTGTCACTCCGGGAGCGAAATCTCCGTCACACGCGCCTCACTACGATGGGCTGCACGGCATTATGTATGAACAATGCCACCGTGATGGAGGACAGATGCGCCAATTAGTTCGAGGCGTTCGTCGCCGGAGTGTTGGACTTGCCACGACGGCCCTGGTGCTGTCATTGACCATGGTGCTGCCGGCATCCGCGACCGCACCCGTTGTGCGGACGCCCGTGGCTGCATCGAACACCGGTGGCCTCGCCACGGTGGCTGACGTGTCGTGTGCCACGGTCTGTGCCGCGGTTGGCTCGTACGAAAACGGTGGTGCCAGCAAGCCATTCGTCAGCGTGCTCTCATCGGGAAACTGGACCGACACCCCCATTGGCACCACCGGCGTCGGGGTGGCGGTGACTTGCCCGTCGGACGGGACTTGTGAAGCGGCTGGAACGACCACCGCTGGCGCGGTCTGGTTCTCGGTCTTCCAAAACGCCCTGTGGACCACGACGTACCCCTCATTGGCCAGTGGCAACCAGGGACTGCGAGTGACGTCACTGTCGTGTTCCTCGGCGTCGCGCTGTGTGGTCGGCCTGAGTGAGCTGACGTCGTCTGGCGCGTACAACGCGGGCGTGGCCCTGCTGTCGGGCTCGCAGTGGCATTTCTCGGTGGTGGCCGCCTCATCCAACACCGCCGGCGACGCGGCGACGACGTCGGTGAGTTGTGCTTCGGACGGATCGTGCGCGGCCGTGGGTTACGCCCTCACCCAGTCAGGTAATGAAGTCGGCTTCTTTTCGCGAGTCGCGAGTAGTAGCACCGCTTGGGCTGACTCGGCGGTGGGCAGCGACCTCACCACGACGGGCAACGTTGAGTTGACCGCACTTTCGTGCGTCAGCGCCACGGCCTGCACGATGGGCGGCAATTTTGTCGATGACTCGAACAACCAGCAAGCCTTCGTCGGGCAGTGGAACGGCACGGCAGTGTCGGACACGGCGATTGCGACATCCCTTAACACGGGGCACGTTGCCACGGTCTCGTCCGTGAGCTGCCCTTTTGCTGGTGGCTGCACGGCGGCGGGCACCTACGCCGGCACCAATGGCGTGACGCTCGGCTTCAGCGCACAAGTAAGTAATGGTTCGTGGGGTGCCACCAGTCTTGGCGGTGATCTGTCCGGCGCCAGCGGCGTCACCATTTCGTCGCTGGCGTGCCTCGGCCTAGCCTCGTGCGTCGCCGGTGGTACCTTCATCGATTCGTCAGGCAGCAGACAAGGCGTCGTGGCCGTCTACAACGGCACTACCTGGACCTCGACGCCTGTCTTCACCTCGCTGAACGTTGACGGCTACGCCGCTATCAATGCGGTGGCCTGCGGAAGCGCCCTGTGTGTGGCTGGCGGACGCTACGCCGATGCTCAAAACAACCAGCAGGCAGCGACGGATGTCCTCGCCCTCGCCCCTGCGACGAGCCTGAGTGCGACGGCGACGTCTCCCGCTCAAGTTGGCACCTCGGTGACCGTCTCTGTCCACGGTTCGTCGGGATCGACGACGCCCGTGCTCACCGCAACTGGGACCGGCTGCACTGTGAGCGGTCAGACGGTGCAGGCGTCGCAGGCCACGTCGTGCGTCGTGACGGTGACGGTGCCCGCGAACGGATTGACGATGGTGTCGAGCACCACCGTGACAATCGTGTTCTCGCTGAAGGCCCAAGCACCGCTCTCGCTGGTCATTCCGAAGACCAAATTGATTCTTGGCTCGGCCATGACCGTGCAGGCCGTGGGCGGCTCTGGCACGGGTGCGGTGCACTTTGTGGCGACCGGCGGCTGCACCGTCAGTGGGGCAGTGGTGCGTGCCACGAAGGTGGGCCCCTGCTCGCTCTACGCACAAAAAGCGCCCAGCGGCATCTACGCCGCCGCGACCTCACCCAAGATGACCCTGACGATCGTTAAGTAGGAGTACTGATGAACCGCACCTCGTATTCACAGCGCCTGGCCTTGGCGCTCGGCACCACGGTCGCACTTCTTGGCCTTGCGCCACTGGCCGCCAGTCCCGCCGGCGCCGTGCGGCCCAGTGGCCCGGCTCCGCTGGTGCTGCCTGCCCCGGTCTTGCCAAAGGGCGACCACATCGTGTCGGGACTCCCATCCTCGAAGGCACTCTCCTTCGATCTGGTGCTGCAGATTCGTCACCAGTCGCAACTGAGCGCGTTCCTGGCCGCGGTCACCAACAAGAAGTCGCCGATGTTCCGTCATTTTTTGAGTCGTGGCGCCTTTGCGGCCGATTTCGGCGCCTCGAGCGCCCAGCTCGCGACGGTGACGTCAACCCTGCAGTCCGACGGTCTTGCCGTGTCCAATGTCTCGAGTAATCACCTCCTGGTGTCGGTGCACACGACGGTGGCCAAGGCATCGGCCCTCTTTCACACGGCGATGGCCAGCGTCCGTCTCAGCGACGGCACGCCGGGGTGGATGACCACCCGCCCGGTGGTGGTGCCGAGTTCACTGTCGTCACTCGTGACGGGCGTGGTGGGCTTGGACAATTTGATTTCCATGAGTAACGCCATGACCGCACCGCACCTCGTGCGACCACTGGTGCTGGGCCACACGCACGTCACGGGAACGCTTCGGCCTCGGGCCGCGGCGGGTGCGCCCACCGCATGCGCCTCGGCGACCTACGCGACGCAGCAGGGATACGGCGGCATCACGCAGAGCCAGATTGCCACGGCCTACGGCATCAATGGTCTCTACCAGTCGAACGACTACGGCCGGGGCCAGACAATCGCCGTCTTTGAGCTCGAGCCCTACCAGAAGAGCGACATCCAGTCCTTCGAACAGTGCTATTTCGGTGCCGACAACACCAGTCAGATCAGCAATGTCACTGTCGACGGCGGCAGTGGCACGGGGATGGGATCGGGCGAAGCGGCGCTGGACGTTGAAAATCTCGTCGCGCTGGCCCCCGCGGCATCGATCAAGGTCTACACCGGACCGAACACGACCTACGGCTCGCTCGACACCTACAACCGCATCGTCGCTGACGACACCGCCTCGATTGTCTCCACATCCTGGGGTCAGTGCGAAGCGGCCATGCAGACCGCGGCGCCCGGCACGTTGGTGGCCGAACACTTGATCTTCGAAGAAGCGGCGGCGCAGGGCCAATCGGTCTTTGCCGCGGCCGGTGACAACGGTAACGACGACTGCGCGGGGCACGCCAGCACGCCGACGACACCCTTGCTGAGCGTCGACGACCCCGCTTCGCAGCCCTACGTGATTGGCGTGGGCGGCACGACGCCCGTTGGCGCGAACGGCCTCTCGCCCAATCCCACCCAGAAGGTCTGGAACGACGGGTCGACCGGCGGCGCCGGCGGCGGTGGTATCTCCAAGTTGTGGGCCCAGCCCAGCTGGATGGCCCAGTCGTACGACACGACCAACGGCTCAACCTGTGGTCTCACGGTGGCCTGCCGGACAGTACCGGACGTGAGCGCGTTCGCCGACGAATACGACGGTGTGACGCTCTACTGGAATGGCCAGTGGGGGACCATTGGCGGAACGTCATCGGCGGCACCACAGTGGGCTGCCATGCTGGCGGAAATAAATGCCTCGCCAACGTGCGCGGCGAGCCCGACGACGGCCAATGGAGTTGGCTTCGTGGCGCCGCTGCTCTACAACGCGGCGACCACTGACTACGCCACCGCCTTTACCGACATCACCCAGGGCAATAACGACGTGTTCAACGCGAACAATCTCGGGTACCAGGCCAGCGCTGGCTACGACATGGCCTCCGGTCTCGGATCGCCCAACCTCACCCCCTACACCGGCGCCGGTGGCGCGGGCCTGGCGAGCAATGTGTGCTCCGCGGCGCAGGGCTCGGGCGCCCTCACCATATCGAGCGTCTCTCCGTCGGTGGTGACGGTCGCTGGCGGCCAGACACTGACCATTACCGGTTCGGGATTCGGTACTCACGCGTCGCCGAGGGTGTCCCAGGTGATGTTTGGCGCCACGCCTTCGACCGCACCAGTGAATGTGGTCAACAACACGACACTGACGGTGGTCAGTCCCGCCCTCTCGTCGAAGTCAACAGTGGAATCCGTGTTGTCGGTGTCGGGGTCGACCACCAGTGACGTGGTCACCCTGTTGGGCACCTCGCAGAACGTGTCGTTCGCCCCGCCGTCTGGTCAGGTCACCGTGCACGTTGACGCCACGAACGGCGCACCGGCCGTCTTGCAGGTTGGTCCGACCGGTGGCATCACCAACGGCGGCAATACCGTCGCCATTTACGGCACCGGGTTCACCGGCGCGACCGCCGTCACCTTTGGTGGCGTGCGAGCCACCTACACCGTCGTGAACGATAACCAAATCTCCGCTGTCGCTCCGGCGGCGGCTCACGCCCACTGCGCGCCCGAGCCGTACCCCGACATGGGTCTGTGCCAGGTGCAGGTGGTGGTCACCAGTGCCAACGGCACGCCATCGGTGCAGGCGGCGATTCTGCCACCGCTCACCGGCGTGCTGAGCACGAATGCTGAGGGCCTCTTTCAGACGACGCCCGGCTGTGGGTGCGAGTTTGCTCCGTCAGCGACGGAGTACGACTACTCGTCACCGACGATTTCTCAGGTCATCAACGTCAAGACCGGGCAGGCATCGGGCTCACCAAACGGCGGTGAGTCGGTCCAGATAACCGGGACCGGCCTGAACGTACTCACGATGAACTGGATCAACTGGGGTGACGCGACGCTAAACACCTCGATCACCACGTCGCTCACGTTCTTCAGCCCCGACGGGCACGTCATTGCCCTGACGACACCCCAACAGGCCACGCCGTCGGCGACTCCTACGTCAGTGCCCGTCTCGATCAACTTCGAGGGTGGCAACACCAATACCCTGCAGTGGACCTACGGCGCCTCGCCCTACGTCACCGGCTTGAGCACGAGCGTCCTCCCGGCGGCGGGAAGTGGCACCTTCACCGTCTACGGCAATTTCAGCAACTTGAGCTCGTCGATTTCCAGCGTCGAACTGGTGCCGACGCAGGTGAGCGGGACGCCTCTGGTGACGATTCAGCCCTCGGACTTCACGGTCGGCAACTCCTCGATTGTCGTCAAGGACCCGTCGGCCGTGCCGGGGAACTACGTCGTTGAGGTCTGCACCAAAGACGGCATTTGCAACGGGGCGCAGAATGAGTCCACCGATCCGGCGCAGGACTGCGTGATCGTCGCTAACCCCGGCGATGAGGTAGTGACGAGTTTGTCGGACCCCTCCCAAGCGCCGGGCACCCCGACCATCACACCATCGTCCACTGACGACCTTGTCCTGACGGGCCAAAACCTGAGCCCCGCCAACGACCAGATTGTGTACATGTCGGGGGCGGGCGACATCGTGGGAACCGCGACGGTCTTGAGTGCGAATGGCACCTCGCAGTACACGCTGGCGCCACCCTCGCTCGGCAACGGCACAGCGCCGGGGATGATTTACGTCTTGATTTTTAATGGCAACAACGCCACCGCGGCCAACATCGCCGCAGCCTTTAACTACTCATTCGCTCCGTAGTGTCCCGCCACGTGGTGGCGGCATTAGCGAGCTCGTCGAGTGTCAGTAGGTAGCTGGCGGCGCTCGCCACGTCGGCGAGACACGACTCGAGCGCGTCAAAGGCCGCATCAATGGTGGCCCCCTCAGTGGACCGCAACGTGCCCAGCAGCGCCCTCGTGAAGACCTCGAGCGCCGTCGCGTTCGAACCGTCCACAGGTGGCGTCGTTCCCAGTCGCAGCGCGTGTGCCCCACGAAGGAGCCGCAGCCCCGTCGCCACGAGGGAACGAACGTCATCTCGAGTTTGGTTCGAGGAGCCGGGTTCGTTGAGGTGGCGTTCTGCGGCAGCCACCACCGCGGCGTACGCGAGGTGGGCCTCGCGTGAGCGCTGTGCCACGAGTGATGCGTTCGAGAAGACCGCCTCGAGGTAGGCGGCGACGGCCTCGCCGAAGGCGCGCTCGCTGGCCACCAGGCCCTGCTCCTGGGACGAGGGCCACAACAGGTACGTCGACGCGGCGATGACGGCGCCAATCGTTACGTCGAGGAAACGGTCGGCCGCGGTGCCGATGGCGTCGTGGCCAATGCTGGAAAGGACAATCAATACCAGCGACGAGACCAGGCCAATGGAAACAGCGAAACTCGCCGCCCAGGTGGTGTAGGCGGCGGTGGCAACGGCAGCCACCAGGAGCACGGACACCCCGAGCGACGGGTGGAGTTCGGCCACCAGAAGGGCCGCCAAGGAGGCGCCAGCGGCAGTGCCGACGACGCGCGAGACGCCGCGCTGGAGAAGGGTGACGTAGTCGGGCTTCAAAATCACGGCGACACTGAACGCCACCCAGTAGCCCCGGGGGAGCGCGAAGACCTGCGCGACGATCATGGAGGCCGTCACCGCGAGCGCCAGGCGCACGGCGTGACGGAAGCCCACGTCGTTCGGTCGCAGGCGGGCGCTAGCGGTGGCCCAGACCCCGTCCTCACGGTTGACGCCGGCCTCGACGGCGGAGCGTCGTCGCAGAACACCTCGGTCGAGGGTGTCGGCGCGCTCACGCCGAGCCAGGTCGCGACAGGAGCGAAGCTGGGAACGAAGTGCGGCGAGGTGCTGTTGGACCTGACGAAGGAGCACCGTGTCGTCGTCATCGGCAATGGCGGTGTCAAGGGCGGCAAGACGGGCCCGCATGTGCTGAGGGGGTTCACTAGCGACAGCGACTGGTTGACGGATTTCGGTGGCGATGTTCCGCAGTGCCGCCGCGTACGCGACGAGAACGCCATCGATGACGGCGGTGTGGCGACCATCCAGTCGAAGGCGCAGGCCCGCAATGGTGGTGAGCTCGATTCGCGAACGCCGCAACTGGTCGACGATCGACTGAAGGTCGCGGACGTCGCTGCGTCCAAAAAGAGGGGCGGGGGTCAGCACACGCTGCGCCTCGTCAATAGCCGCCAGGGCCGCCAGGGCCGACTCGTGCGGCGGTGCTTCGGCGTACGCAGCGACGGCATCAAGGGCGCGGGCCAGCGACGCCCGCTGGCTCCGTAGAGACGAGGGGAGCCGAAGGATCAGGAGGGCAAGGATCTCGGCCCCTGCGCCCAGCATGACCCAGCCGGCGAGTATCGCGGCCTGCAGTGGCGTCGCACCGTGTCGACCAAGGACAACGAAGCCAACGATGACCTGGGAGCCAATGACCGCTTGGGTCGGGCCAAAGAACACCGTGAGTCCGGCCAAAAAGCACCACGGCAAGAGGGCGGCGTCGTGGAGCCAGGGCGAGCTGGCCGTGAGTGCCCCGAGGAATGCGCCGATAGCAATACCGGCGGCATCACCGAGCGCGAGGCGAAGCGAGAGTTGTGGTGCTCCCACGAGCGAAGCGACGGCAATCAGGTTGGCGGCAATGGCCATCGTGATGGCCGTAGTGGTCGCCACCCCCGTAAGAGAGAGGGCGAAAAGCGCGGTGACCGGAATGGCGGTAATGAGTCCGCGCACGGGAGTGAGCGAGCGCAGCGACACCGTGGAGGTCCACCGCAGTGCCGAGCGAGTTGCGGTCACGACGTGGGCAGTGGATCAATCAGTTCGAGTGCCAGCAGTGGGGCTGAGGCCTTGGAGACGCACTCCTGGTACTCGAAGGATCCCCGCGAGTCGGCCACCACGCCACCGCCCGCCTGGACCGTGGCGGTGCCGTTGCGGAGAGCCACGGTGCGGATGGTAATAGCGAAGTCGGCGTCACCATTGAGGGCGAAGTAGCCCAGCGCACCACCGTAGGGGCCACGAGCGGCTGATTCGGCCTCGTCGATCAGGGACATGGCGCGGACTTTTGGCGCCCCGCTCAGGGTGCCGGCGGGGAAGAGGGCGTTGAAGGCGTCGAAGGCGTCGAGTCCCTCACGGAGCTGGCCCCGCACTTGGCTCACCAGGTGCATCAAGTGGCTGAAGCGCTCGACATGGGCGAGTCGTTCCACGGTGACAGTGCCGGCCTGAGCGACCCGCCCAATGTCGTTGCGACCGAGGTCGACCAGCATGACGTGCTCGGCGATTTCCTTCTCGTCGGTAATCATCTCGCGTTCGAGGGCGAGGTCGGCTTCCGGCGTGGTGCCTCGAGGGCGGGTGCCGGCAATCGGACGAGTGGTCATGGTGCCGCCGGCAACGCGCACCAGCATCTCGGGGGAGGCGCCGACGAGCTGACTGTCGCCGTTGTCCAGCAGGTACATGTAGGGCGAGGGGTTCAGCGCTCGCAGCACGCGATACAGGGTCAAGGGGTCCACCGTGGTGGGGCGGGTGAACTGCTGGCTGGGCACCATTTGAAAGATGTCACCGGCCAGGATGTGTTCCTTGGCCACGTCCACCGCTGCGCTGTAGGAGGCTTCGGTGAAGTTCGAGTACGAAGCGGCCCGCTCACGAATGTTGATCCGGGCGCGCTCGTTGGGGGCATTCGCCACGAGGCGTTCGGTGGCCGGATCGGTGGCCGGTGGCGGCGCGAAGAGGCGGTTGACGATGTCGTCCAGCTTGGCCACCGCGTCGTCGTAAGTGGCGTCGACGTCGCCGTCAAAGGTCGCGAGCAGCACCGCAGTGGTGGAGTGGCGGAGGTGGTCAATGATCAGCAGCGCGCCCGGGAATGAGAAGTCCATATCGGGCCACGGATTCGCACCGAGGTCCTTCGGCAGGCGCTCGAGTCGTCGGACGTAGTCGTAGCTGACGTAGCCCACGGCGCCACCAAGGAATGAGGGCAGATCCTCGGGCTGATGGAGTCGGTAGGCGGCGAGACGCTCGCGAAGCTCCGCCATAGGGTCACGGGCCGCGTCCGATTCACCGGCCAAACGACTGGGGTCGGGCGCACAGGTGAGGCGCCACTGTCGATCGAGTCCAATAAAGCTATACCGACCGGTGCTGTCGGAGACTGCCGCGCTTTCGAGCAAAAAGAAGGCTCGACCATCGGCGAAGCGCTGGTAAATCGACACCGGTGTCTCACGGTCCAGCTGGAGGGTGCGAGTGAGCGCCACCGTGTTGAACCCCTCGGCCAGGAGGGCGCGAACCTCGTCACGTGTGAGCAATCCCATATGGGTAGGTTAGTGACTTTCTCACGAAACGCCGTAGGATACGGAGGTGCCGTCGGCCCCACGCATCCTCGTTATCGACAACTTTGACTCGTTCGTGTACAACCTCGTGCAGTATTGCGAGGAGTTGGGCGCCCTTGTCGACGTCCGTCGTGCGGACGACGTGACGGTGGCCACGGTCGCGGACGGTTCTTTCGATGGCGTTCTGGTGTCACCCGGCCCCGGGCACCCCCGTGACGTGCCCGAGGTTCTCGATATCATTCGCTACTGCGGCGAGCAGGGCATCGAACTTTTTGGGGTATGCCTTGGCCACCAGGCCCTCGCTGAGGCCTACGGTTTTGCGGTGGTGCGCGCTCCCGAACTTCGCCACGGACGGGCCAGTGCCATTGATCACACCGGCGCCGGCGTCTTTGCCGGCACGCCGCGCCCGCTGGTGGTCGGTCGCTACCACTCGCTCGTTGTCGAAAACGGTGACCTGGCCGCCACGTTCGACATCACCGCATCAGTTGATGGGCTGATCATGGGTATGCGGCACCGCGAAAAGCCGCTCGAAGGTGTTCAGTTCCACCCCGAGTCTGTCCTCACCCAGTCTGGGTACCTGCTCGTGGCGAACTGGTTAGAACGTTGTGGTGCAGTCGACGCCGTTGCTCGAGCCCACGTGCTTAATGACGGTGCCGAGCTCCGCCGCGCGGCGTTGCCCTCGCCCCAGTCGGCTTAGAAGCGACCGCCCACGCCGACGCGCGTTTCACGCACGCCGTCGCTTGTCAGCTCCACGCGGTAGGCCGCTGGTCCCGTTTCGGGGTCCATAGGTCGGTCACTGACCACGGACGTCGGCTCGGTGCCTTCGTACCAGAGGCCCACGTTGTTGTCGGTGCAGTAGGCCAGGGGCGTCACCGTGCCGTCGGTCATCAGCTCGTGCAGCAGGGGGCGTCGCTGCGCTTCGGCGTCGTAGTGAACACCGTTGGCGTAGGGGAGGAAGCCCAGCGCGTTGGTAACGGGCTTGAGAATCGGGCCAAATGAGTCGGTGGTGCCGCCGGTGTGCCAGCAGATCGAACCGGCTGAGCAACCACTCAAGATGACACCCTTCTCCCAGGCCGCGCGCATGGCCTCATCAATGCCGTGCAGGCGCCAGAGCGCCAGCAGGTTGGCCACGGAACCGCCGTTTACCCAGATGAGGTCGGCGGAGGTCAGGATCTCCATGGGGTCGCCGGTGGGCTGGGTGAAAACCCGGAAGCCGCGGACGTCG
>DAIQPT010000044.1:0-2199 GCA_036787185.1 Acidimicrobiales bacterium
CCTAATGCACTGGTTGTTTGCCCCCGGTCTCTTGGCATCGGCGCCCGTGCGCCAAGCACTTCTGCTTGGCTTCCTCATCGCGCTCACGGCCGCCGTGGTTGGCGTCTTTGTGGTGGTGCGCGGGCAGTCGTTTGCCGGCCACGCCCTTACTGATGTCGCAACGACCGGAGGCGCGGGCGCCGCGCTCTACGGACTCACCCCACTGGTCGGTTTTCTCACCGGTGCGGTCGCCGGGGCTGGCGCTATGGAACTCATCGGGCGCGAACGGGCGCAGCGTCGCGACGTGGCCACCGGTGTCGTGCTCGGTGGTGCGACGGGACTTTCGGGCCTGTTCCTGTACTTGTCCGCCACCACCACTAGCAGTACGGGGGTGACCCAGCGCGTCCTGTTCGGGTCACTCTTTAGTGTCTCCTCGGCCATGGTGCCGGCAGCACTGCTCATTGGCGCGCTGGTACTAGTCGTCATGGCAATCGTCGCCCGACCACTGCTCCTCAGTTCGGTCAGCCCCGACATTGCCACGGCCCGCGGCCTCTCGCCGCTGACCCTCGGCCTCGCCTTCCTGCTGGTGGCGGCCACCACCGTTGGTTTGTGCGCCCTTGCCATCGGGTCCATTCTCTCCACCGCCCTCCTCATTGGTCCGGCCGCAGCCGCGCTCAAGGTCACCCGCAGCCTTCGCAGCGCCATCATTGTCGCCAGCGTCCTCGGCGTTGCGGCGACGTGGGCCGGCATTGTTCTCTCCTACGACAGCTACACCTGGCGCTCCTCGCACCAGGGGCTGCCAGTGAGCTTCTTCGTGGTCGTCCTGATCCTCCTCACCTACGGCCTCTGCGCGTGGCGACGAGCTCGGAGCACTCGTGTTTAGCGGCTTCATGATCCACGCGTGGGAGGTCGGCACCATTGTCGCCATCGTCGCCGGTGTCGTGGGCTTTTTCGTCGTCCTACGCGACTCGGCCTTCCCCGCCCACGCCATCCCGAACGGGGCCTTCGCTGGCGCGGCCGGCGCCAGCCTCATTGGGGTGAGCACCCTCATTGGTCTCGGCGTCTTCGCGGCGGCCGGTGCCCTCGCCATTGCGGCCCTGGGGCGCCGCACCCGCAACGATGTGGCGACAGCCCTCGTCCTGGTTGGCATTCTGGCGGTCGGTGCGGCCTTCTTGTCGCAGAGCACTAGCTACGAGCCGGAAGTCTTCAGCCTCCTCTTCGGACAGATTCTTGGCGTCGGGACGAATCAGTTGCTGCCGGTCGCGGTGGTGGGCCTCGGCAGCTGTCTCATCGTCATCGCGCTGGCTCGACCGCTCCTGCTGAGTTCGCTGACCCCCGACATTGCCCGTGCGCGGGGGCTGCGCACCGACGGGCTCAACGTGGTCTTTCTTCTCATCGTCGCTGCCGTCACGACCATCGCGGTGCCGGTCGTCGGGACGTTATTGATGTTCACCCTGATGATTGGCCCGCCGGCGGCCGCGCGGGGATTCACCAAACGACCAGTGGTGGCGTTGTGTCTCTCCGCCCTGATCGCGGTGGTGGTTCTCTGGGCGGCGATCGCTAGTGCCTACGCCATGAACTGGCCCGTGGGCTTCTTCGTGGGCATCTTCAGCGCCCTCGCCTACGGACTCAGCCGACTCTGGCAGTGGCGGCGATGAGCGGGAGATTCGCCGCACATTGCTAAAGTGCCTGTGAAGCCGCGAAAAGGACTGTGATGCGCCACAAACTACTGCGTTGCCTCCTCGGAACCGTCTGTCTGGTCGCACTCGGCGCAACGAACGCGAGTGCCGCGGGCACAACGACGACGACCACGCCGTCGTCGAAGACCACCACGATTGCTGCCTCCACCTTTTACGCCTGCCTCAATATCAGTGCTGGGACGCTGACCCACGTCGCGCTGTCCAGCGAGACCTGCCCCGCCGGCACCCAACTCGTGCGTTGGGGAGCCGTCGGACCAACCGGTCAGCGCGGGCAGCAGGGTGCACGTGGCGCGACCGGACCTCGCGGGGCTACTGGTCCAAAGGGAGCCACGGGCGCTAAAGGTGCCCCCGGTGCCAATGGTGCCCGTGGTGCCCGTGGTGCCACCGGCCCTCGCGGCGCAACGGGACCCAAGGGGGCCACTGGCGCGAAGGGTGCAGCGGGTACCGTCGGTCCGGCCGGCCCACGCGGTGCCACCGGCCCACGCGGCGCGACGGGACCCAAGGGGGCCACTGGCGCAAA
>DAIQPT010000044.1:2299-10311 GCA_036787185.1 Acidimicrobiales bacterium
GGTGCCGCAGGAACGAACGGTGCAGCAGGACCACGCGGCGCGACCGGACCTCGCGGTGCGACTGGGCCCGCCGGACTACGCGGAGCAACTGGCCTGCAAGGTGTGGCTGGAGCAATCGGCCCTAAGGGATCAACGGGACCTCGAGGGGCAACGGGCCCACAGGGCGTCGCTGGGCCGATCGGCCCGAAGGGCTCAACGGGTCCGCGAGGCCTTACCGGCCCACGCGGCCTGACGGGCGCACGCGGTCCAATTGGCCTCACGGGACTCCCCGGAGCCCCAGGTAAAGCGGGAGCTCGCGGCGCCACCGGACCACGCGGCGCGACCGGCGCAACGGGACCTCGCGGTTTGAAGGGTGATGTCGGTGCCACTGGACCACGCGGCCTCGCCGGCGCACGCGGTGCCACTGGACCCAAGGGTGCCACTGGAGCAACCGGTCCTCGCGGCATACAAGGCGTACGGGGAGCCACTGGCGCCACCGGACCTCGCGGCCTTAAGGGAGCCACTGGCGCCAAGGGAGCCACCGGTCCTCGCGGTCTGACTGGTCCTCGCGGTGACACGGGTCCCCGCGGTCCGACCGGCGCACCGGCTGCGACCGTGGTCGCTCCGAAATAATCTCAGAAACACAAAAACGCCCCCACCGTCCGAAAGCGGTGGGGGCGTTTTGTTTGTTAATTCGTGCCGACGGCCGCCAGGGTCTCGGTCAGGCCATCGCGAACACGGCGGGCAAACATCGCACCGCGGTCCATCTTGTCGAGCGCCTGCAGCACGGTGAGCTGACCGGCGGCGATGGGGTTGTTCTCGTGGAACGTCCGCACTTCCTTCGCCAGTTCGTCGCTGGCGTACAGGGTGGAGGCACCTTCGAGCATGTAGGCGTGCATGTTCGCCGGGAAGAACGCCAGCGCGCGGCTGAGTTCACCGGTGAGCTTGCGCCACACGGTCTCGCCGGCCACACGGTTCATCACGAGGAACATGATCACGAACGGTGCGTCCTGGATCCGGATGTCGTCGTAGCAACGGTCGTACATCGACAGCGCGATCTCGACGTTCGGAATGGCGCCCATGCCGAACAGGTAGAGCTGCTCGTCCTGCGGGGTCACTGCGGCCAGACGGCGACGGTCCAATTCCTCCAGGGTGCCAGGTCGGTTGACGTTGGCCACAATGGAGACAATCGCCTGGGCGTTGTCACCCTTGACCTCGTTGGCGTCGAAGCGACGCAGCGCTTCGGCAATGACCTCGTCGTCGTGGGCGTAGACGCCAAGGGCGGCGATGGTCGCGGCGCGGACCTCACCGGCCTGTGCGCTCTCGCCCTCGTGCTTGTCCCAGCCGAGGCGGTCGAAGACCGGACGGTAGATGCGCGACACGGCACCGGCGAGTTCGGCGCGACCGGCGTCGTCGGCCACGCGGTCGATCATGCCGATGGCAGTCGAAATCACGGCCCAGGTGGCGGGCTCGTCCAGGTCACGCAGTCCGGTCGCCAGCTGCAGCAAGCTGCCCAACGACGCGGCACCGACGAGGACGGCGGCCCAGGTGTCGGAGAACAACACGGCTCGCTCGAGTTCGTCGAGGGCGCCAAGGTTGGCCGACAGTGCGGCAAGCTCGCTGTCGCCGTAGGCGGTGCGGTAGAAACCAGAACCGCCGGCGTTGACAACGACGTCACCGCTGAGCGCCAGCGGCGCTGAGGACTCACGCAGCAGTTGCTTGGCGATGGTGTCATCACCAAGGGTGCGGCTCAAGACCGGCACCAACCACTGTGCGCCAATAGCGCTCTTCTCCTGCGGCGGCAGGTAGGAGAACGGCGTCTGGGTGACGGTGCCGTTTTCGACCTTGAGCAAGGGGTGGCCGCCCTGCAGGATCCAGGTGTTCATGATCTCGCCGACGGGCTGGCCGGAGGAGGCCTCGAGGGCGTTCCAGAGGTCCACGGTCACGGTGTTGGCGTAGGCGTGCGTCTTCAGGTACTGGCGGATGCCGTCACGGAAGACCTCTTCACCGAGGTACTGCTCCAGCATGCGCAAGACCGCACAGCCCTTGGTATAGGTGAGCACGTCGAACATGCCACGGCAGTCATCGGGGCTGACCACGGTGTACTCAATGGCGCGCGTCGAGTGCAGGCCGTCCACGCCGAAGGCGCGGTCGCGGTCGGGGTTGAAGTCGACCCAGACCTTCCACTCGGGACGGAAGTGGTTCGTGCAGATGGTCTCCATGAACGTGGCGAAAGCTTCGTTGAGCCAGATGCCTTCCCACCAGTCCATGGTCACGAGGTCGCCGAACCACATGTGGGCGATTTCGTGGTTCACGACCTGCGCGACGCGCAGCACCGAGTTGTGACTCGCGGTGGCGGGGTCGACCAGCAACGCCGTGTCGCGGAAGGTCACGAGGCCGAGGTTTTCCATCGCGCCGGCCGCAAAGTCCGGAATGGCGATCAGGTCCATCTTGTCGCCGGGGTAGGCAATGTTGAAATAGTCGGTGAAGAACTCGAGCGCGTGCACCGCCGTCTCCATGGCGATGTCGCTCATGCCACCCTTGCCCTTGGGGTAGATGATGCGCACGGGAACGCCGCGCACGGTGGTGACGGGCGTCTCTTCAAAGGGACCAACGATGAAGGCGACCAAGTACGTCGACATCTTCATGGTGGGCGTGAACGACACCTCACGCAGTCCGTTGCCCAGATCCGTGTCGGACGACACGGGTGAGTTGGAGTAGGCCTGCAGGTGCGACGGCACCGTCAAGTTGACCTGGTAGGTCGCCTTGAAGGCCGGCTCGTCCCAGCACGGGAAGGCGCGGCGGGCGTCGGTGGCTTCGAACTGGGTCGTGGCGATGATGTGGTCAACGCCCTGCGGGTCGGTGTAGGTCGAACGGTAGAAACCGTGGAGCTGGTCATTGAGCGTTCCGTCGAAAGCAATCTCAATCACCGCCGGGCCCACGGGCAGCGGCGCGTCGAACGAGAAGGTCGCGGTCTGGTACTCGTCACTCTGCACAGGCGTGCTCGAGGTGAAGGTCGCACCGGCGGCCGTGACCGTGGCCACACCAAGATCCAACTCCAGGGCGTTCAGCGCGAACGAAGAGACCGCTTCACGGACCTCAACGTCAATGGCCACGCGACCCGTGAAGGTGAAGTTCACCAGGTCGGGGGTCAGGTGCAGACGATAGGCCGACGGGACAACGGTCTGCGGCAGGCGGTAGGGATTGGTCGACATAACTAGTTCCTCTGGTTCGGGCCCCACGCCTTCGTGACGAATGCGTGAAAAGAGAGCCGAACAGACATTAGGGGCTGAGGCGCTTCTTGGCGCAATCAAGGAGCGGAATTCGTCCTCCGAGCCGAAATCACCCCGCGAGTCGATGATTCGACTAAAAACTTGAGTTGAAATTATCAAACTTTGGAGATTGTAATGACGAGCCCCATCTACGGCCTCCACCAGGTCGCCCAGCACGCTGAGGACCTCGAGCGAGCCCGGGCGTTTTACGTGACCCACCTCGGCGCCCGGGTGCTGGCCACCTTCGACCCACCCGGATTGCTCTTTCTCCAAATCGGTACGGCGCGAGTGCTCTTTGAGCAGGCGGCGCCCAGTGCCACGCTGTACTTCCGCGTTGACGACGTCGACGCGACGGTCACGGCCCTCCGGAGCGCCGGCGTCACCATCGACACCGAACCTCACACGATTTTTAGTGACGACGATGGCCTCTTTGGTGAGGCCGGTGAGAGTGAGCGCATGTCCTTCATCCGCGACTCCGAGGGCAATCTCGTCGGACTCGCCAGTCGCGGGCGGCTCTAGTTAGCTGGCCGCAATAATGCGACGCAGCATGACCGGGAAAATAAATCCGTGGAAGGGCCACACCGCGGCCCAGTAGAGGCGACCAAGCAGGCCTCGGGGGCGAAAGTCGGCGGTCTGCACCACCGTGCAGCCGGATGCCCCTTCGGTGATCTGCCACGTCAGCCAGGCCTCACCCGGCAGTTTCATCTCGGCACGGAGACGCAAGGTGTGCGGCGGCACCACCGCCTCAATACGCCAAAAGTCCAACGCATCACCCACACGAAGGTCGCGTCGCCGACCACGGCGCATGCCGGGGCCTCCCAGCAACTGGTCGAGGAGGCCTCGCACCTTCCAGAGCAGTTCGCCGGCGTACCAGCCCTTCTCGCCACCGATAGTTGAGAGCTCGTGGAAGACGGCCGCCGCTGATTTGCTGCTCACCTGCGAGCGTCGGTCGGAAAAGACCGTGCCACCGGCCCAGGCGGGGTCGAGTTTGGTGGGTTGAAAATAGACGAGGTCGGCGTCGGTGAAGGTGGTGGGAATGTCGCCACCGCGAGTGACGTCCAGCGCTCGGGTGATGGCCGTGCGCAACGGCATGGCCTCGACACCGAAGGCGGTGCCCGCGTCGCGACCCGTCACCACCACTTCATTGATCAAGGAGTTCACGAGTTCCTTGGCCAGCGGGACCGGTACGGGAGTGACCAGCCCAATCCAGTGCGACGACAGGCGCGGTGTCAGGAGGGGCACCGGGAGGAGGATGCGTCTCGGCAGTCCGGCGCAGTCGGCGTAGAGCGCCATCATCTGGGCGTAGGTAACAACGTCGGCGCCACCGGCCTCGTAAACGCCCGGTGCCACCGTGTCATCGGTGATGGCGTGGAGTAGCAGCGAGATGATGTTGGCGATGGCGATGGGCTGACATTTGGTGGAGACCCACTTGGGGGTCACCATGATGGGCAGTACTTCGGCGAGGTAGCGCAGCATTTCAAAGCTGGCCGAACCGGAGCCGATGACGACACCAGCGCGCAGCTCGATCGTCGGTACACCGGCGGCGGCCAGTGCCTGACCCACGTTGTGACGGCTCTCCAGGTGGCGCGACAGTCGCTCCCGGTCCGAGCCCAGACCGCCCAGAAAGACGATGCGCTTAACTCCGGCCGCGCGAGCGGCCGCCGCGAAGTTCTCCGCGTCGCGCTGCTCCTGTTCCACCCAGTCACTCCCGGCCCCGATTGAGTGCACGAGATAGACCGCCACGTCAATGCCGTTCATGGCCGTCGTGAGGTCATCGCCTACCGAACCCTGCACCACCGCAACACGGTCAACCCACGGCGCCTGAGCCAATTTGGCTGGCGTGCGGACGAGACACCGGACGTGGTCGCCGTGGTCAAGCAGTGCCGGTACCAATCGACCACCGACGTAGCCGGAGGCTCCAGTAACCAGGACAGTGCGAGGAGCCATGACTGCAGGTTAGGGCAGTACTCCCCTGCGTCGACGATGTCGTTCGCCTCGTAGAGTTTTGGGGTGCGCGCCGCCATCATTGTCACTTGCGCCGCCAGTTGGTACTTGGTCGGTCTCGCCGTCACCGTTGGCATGGTCACGTACCCCGGCTTTGCTCTGGTGGGACCCAACGAATGGCCTCGCTTTCATGGTCACCACAGCCGCCGCATCGCGTGGGCCGTCGGCCTGGCGTGGGTGGCGCAAGCGATGGGCCTCATCTGGTGGCGGCTGGCGAGCCACGGCGTGCCGCGCGACTTGATGGTCACGGCAGGGCCTGCCGCGGCAGCGGTAGTTCTCACCGCCGTAGCCGCCGTCCCCCTCCACCAGCAGTTGGCGACGCGGACTGAAGCGGCAACGTTGCGACGCCTGCGTGTGGTCCACGGCATCCGCGTCGCGCTCTGGGTCAGTGCGGCTTTCGGGGCGACACTCGCGCTTCGCTGAGCGACGCACCCTACGCTGGTCGAATGCCCGCGTCCTTCCTCGTTCTTGGAGACCAGCTCTCCACTGACGTCACGCCGTGGCCAACGCTGTCGTCTGACACCGTCATTCTGATCATCGAGACGGAACACCTCACGCAAGCGCCTCGCCACCTCACCCGGACCGCGCTCTACCTCCTGGCCATGCGAGCCTTCGCCGAGCGCGTACGGTCGCTCGGCTTCACCGTCGACTATCGGCGCGCGTCGAGTTTCGCCGAAGGCATCGCCGCACATCGGGCCGAGGTCGCGCCCACCGAGATCATGATGAATCACCCCCGCGGGCGGCGAGCCGCGAGCCTCTTCACTCGTTTAGGGGTGACCCTTCTTGACGACCCGTTCTATCTGACCCCACTCGACGAATTCCGCAGTGCCGTGACCACGGCCAAGCCCGCCACCATGGAAACCTTCTACCGTCGACAGCGCCGTCGGCTGAATGTCCTCATGAATGGCGATGACCCCGTGGGTGATCGGTGGAACTTCGACGAAGAGAACCGACTCCCCCTCCCCAAGGGCGGCGGGACGTGGCCGGCGCCCTGGTCGCGTGCGCTGACCGACGAGGAGCAATGTGTCGTTGATGAACTCGCGGCGAACCACCCCGGCGACGACGCCGTCGCGTACTGGCCTCGCACGCGTGGTGACGCCCTCGACCAGCTAACGGACGCCGTCACGCGAATTCTTCCGCACTTCGGTCCGTACGAAGATGCCGCCAGCACCACTAATTGGCACCTCGCTCATTCACGCCTCAGCGTGGCTATGAACCTCGGCCTGCTGCACCCCCGCGAGGTCGTCGATGCGGTCGTTGCGGCCTACGACCAAGGACTCATTCCACTGGCGAGCACTGAGGGCTTTCTTCGACAGATCATCGGATGGCGCGAGTGGGTGTGGGGGTGGCACCAGTTGCGCGACGACAGCTACCGTTCGCTCAACGCGCTCGGCGCCACTGCGCCACTTCCCGAAACCTGGCGCACGTTTCGCGAGCACCCAATGAACTGCCTAGACAGCGTGCTAGGCAACCTGCGCCGCTACGGCTGGGCGCACCATATCGAACGGCTGATGGTGATGACCAACGCCGCCACGTTGAGTGGCATCGATCCCCTGGCCCTCAATGACTGGATGGCCGACAACTTTGTTGATGGCGCCGAGTGGGTGATGGAGGTCAACGTCATTGGCATGGGGACCTTCGCTGATGGTGGCCTGACCAGCACCAAGCCCTACATCGCGGGCGGGAACTATCTGAAGAAAATGACCAATTTCTGTCAGGGGTGCCGCTACTCGCCGACTGAGCGCACGGGCGAGCGGGCGTGTCCGCTCACCAACGGCTACTGGAGCTTTCTGGCCGACGCCCCAGGCCCTGTCGCGACGAACTACCGCATTGCGCCGCAGCGTAAAGCGGCCCAGCAGCGCCCCGATCTCGCGACGATTCAAGCCGAGGCGAGCGTCAACCGCCAGCGTATCTACGGGGACGCCCCAAGCGATTATCAGCCGAGATGAAGCAGCGGTTTCAGCGCTGTCGCCATCAAAGGTGCGATCCACAGCGCGTACTTCGTGGTGATGTGGTCATGATCGGCATAAACGAAATGATGATCAACGTCAACTGGACAAAGCTGGTTGACACACTGCCACTGCGAAGCAGGAATGAGGTTGATGCCTGGCGTCTTGGCCAATGTGGCATCTCGCGTCGTGGCGGGGAGGAGCGACCACGTCGTCGGTTGCGTTCCGAAAGTGCAGGACTTGAGACTGGTGAGGTGCTGCGAAGCGCACTGCACCGGCTCGTAGGGGTCGAAGTGTGGTCCGGTGCCGATAACAATTTTGGCCGTGGCACCGGGCGCCAACTGGGCAAACGTCGACGCCATGGCCGTCACCCACATCTGGTCATAACTTGGACTGTAACTCGGGGAGCCCGAGGCCGACATCACCGCCACGGGGTGCAAGGCGTGCACCGCCGCGGGGAGTGTCTGGTGAAACTTGATACAGGCGGCGACGTGAGCGGCGTCGAAGCTCGGCCCCGCGACGAGGGTGTTCGCTGGGAGGAACGGCGTGGCGCAACCGGAAAATGCGAACACCGCCAACTTGAAATGCAATTGCTTCCCCGCCACGTCAAGCGCAGGGATCCACTCGTTGGCGAACGAGTCACCCCAGAGGACGACGGTGTTGGAAGATTTCGGGTCGCCGTAGAAGCACGGCTTGGGGTGGGCGCTCAACGACAGATTTACGTAAAAGTTGCACGAGGCCTGAAGGTAGGACGCACCATACGACGCCACCGATCCAGCGGACGTAATTGACTCAATTTGCGAGATGA
>DAIQPT010000076.1:0-2110 GCA_036787185.1 Acidimicrobiales bacterium
AAGCTCGCGGGGATGTAGAGCGATCCCTGAGGCGTCGAGCCGGTGCCGTTGCCCGTGCCACCCGTTAGATCCGCGCAGGTCGTGGTCTCGTAGAGCAGCACTCCCGGCTGGTCAAGAAAAGCGCTACCGATGACGCGACCGTTGTAGCCCGAGCCCGGGGCCGTGGTGGCGTTATACGGCAGGGAGTCAATGAGCGTGCCACCGAACGAGGTGTTGGCGTTCATGCGATACCAACTGATAGCGCCGGTGGTGTTGGTCACGAAGTTGGACTGCGGAACGTAGGTCGCGTAGAAGGCCGTGTTGTTGACGTATTTCAGGGCGAGGAACTTGAGGTTGTCCGTGGCCCGAATAGACAGGTTGGCGTTGAGCTGGTCTTGGATGTGGGTGTCGATGGATTCCACGATGCCGTTGAACAGCGCGTAGGTGTAGTTGTTGTAGGTCGCCGTGAACAAGATAGGCAGGCGGGGAACCACCGTCGAGCCGAGCGACGAGAACGCGCCGGTGCGGTTGTCGAGCGTGACTTCCAGCGTGGTCGACTCGATGCGGTCGAGGTAGTGCTGGCGCCCCGAGCGGATGTTGATTTCCTCAATCCAGTCCGCGAAGGCAGACCATCCAGCCGCGACGGTGCCGCCTGAGCTGTAAGAGCCGGTGGCGCTCGAGGACACGGTGAACTGCGACGAGGTCGACGTCAAGACCGTGTAGGTGCCGTTGTATTGGCTCGGCGTAATGCCCGAGATGGTGACGGTCTGGCCTGCCGAGATGGTCGGCGTGCCGGAGTAGGTGAACGTGACGACGCTACCGGAGCCTGACGCGCCCGTAATCGTCCACGTCTTAGCCGTCTGAGCGCCAACGATGACAAACTCGTTGCCGGTCGTGACGTTGGCTGTCAAGGCCTGTGAGAGCGTGATGGTCGTGCCGGAGTAGCCCGAGACCACGGTGCCCGCGGCGATACCGGGGCCGACGATGACCGAGTTAGTCCATACCGTCAGGCCAGAAGCGACGGTCAGGCTCGTAGATCCACTCGACGAGTTGCCGGTCAGCACGATAGGCGCGACCTGCGGAGGGGTCACCTGGTCGGGCGTGAACTGGATGTAGAAGTTGACGGCGGGAACGGACGAGCTCATCGTGAGTTAGGCCCCCCGGCGTATTTGCCGAGCACGTTGCCGGTCGGGCGTGAGGTTCGCAGCATCTCGTTACGCACCAGCACCGCGAGTTTGCGAATGAAAGCGTCGTTCGCCAAGAGGGCGTTGATGACTTCCGTCAGAGCGTCGGTGTTTTTGGCGAGAGCCGCGGCGAGCATCTTGGAGTCGAGCTCGATTTCCACCTTTTTGATGTTTCCCGCGTTGAAGTTGCCTGTCCCCTGGGTTCCCATTATTTCACCGTCACTTGAACTGTGCCACCGCTGGCAACTGTGTTAGCCATCTGAGTCTTGTAGGCAGGGATGTTCGGCATGTCCGCAACAGCCAGACCCTGAACCACCTTGTAGTAATCAGCCTTGTTCAGCACACCCTTGTTGGCAGCCTTCATCTTGGTGATGTCAGCCTGAAGCTGCTTCACCTGTGCCATTGAGATATAGGCATAGTTGTCACCCGGTGCAGCCTGAATCTGCATCTGCCCAGCCAACTGAGGCATTGCCCCAGCAGCACCCCAGGGCTTCTTGAAGGAAGGCTGGTTCATGGAGTTGTAGGCACCACCAGAAGCCTGCAGGATGTTGGCAAGCACAGTGCCATAAACACCAACAAGGGCCGTTGATCCGGCAACCTTGCCAACCTCCGGTAAGACATCGGTGACAGCAGTTCGAGCAACTGTTGGCAAAAGTTTCTTGCCCACGTCAATGATCTTCTTGGGAACTGATGGCTTGCCGCCACCTCCCTCCTTTGCGAGTTCGGTGTCGGCAACGGCGAGTTCGGCGTCGGCTGAAGCGGTGCTGAGGGCAATCTTCTCAAGCCATCCATTAGCGGTTTCGAGAAGCGTAATCATGGTCTGAGTCTGCGCGCTTTGGACTGCGTCCTTCCCGGCACCGAACAGGCTCTTGACCGCGTCGAAGGCGCTCTTTAGCTTGACGGCTACCGAGAGAACGACGCCAGCGAATAGGGTTCCGCCCAGAACG
>DAIQPT010000045.1:0-9733 GCA_036787185.1 Acidimicrobiales bacterium
CCCGCCCGACCCCATCTGGATAACCCCTATTTAGGTGAACTTGTGAGGACCACCGGCGCGCCACCAAGGGCCAAAGTCGGATGGACAGATGTCGGCACACTTCAGGAATTAGGGGTGCCGTCAACCAATTTCGGAGCCGGTGACCCACTATTGGCGCACCGGAGTGACGAACACGTCACCAAGGGACAGATTGAGGCCTTCTACACCTCACTGTCCTCGTGGCTGGAGTCCCTCCGGCCAGCCAATTGAAACAGGGGCTCGCTCGAAGACCCAGTGCTACCATTTCGTCACGGTGATTCCATCGTCGGCATGGTCAGGTAATCGCCTGATCTGTTGTTCAAACAAATCAAGGAGACGAAAAGTGAACTTTCGTTTTGGTAAGACTGCAGCACTCGTTGCGTCGAGCGCCTTGGTGTTGATGGCTGTGCCGGCAATCGGCTTCGCTTCAGCATCGACCGCATCGGCAAAGCCTGTGTACGTCATCGGTTACGAAGGCCCTCTCTCGGGCGGTAACGCTCAGCTGGGTATCAACATGAAGTGGGGCGTTGAGCTCGCCATTCAGCAGGCCAACGCGTCGGGCAAGTTGCCCTTCACGCTGCAGGCTGCTTGGTACGACGACCAGGGTTCAAGCACCCTGTCGCCTGCTCAGGCCCAGGCCGCTGTTGCCAACGGCAAGCTCGTCGCTGTTGTTGGACCCGCATTCTCGGGTGCCACCAAGGCCGCAGAGCCCTTCTACGCCAACGCCGGCATCGCAACGGTGAGCCCCTCGGCTACCGCTGCGGCACTCGCCACGGGCATCTCGAACAACAACTTCATGCGCGTGGTCTACGGTGACGACGTCCAGGGCTCGGCTGACGCCAAGTTCCTCGTGAAGACCCACAGCGCCCACAAGGTCCTCGTCATCGACGACGGCTCCTTCTACGGCTCGGGCCTCTCGGCCGTTGTTGCTACTTCGGCGAAGGCCGACGGCGCTTCGGTGTCGACGAACTCTTTGCCCGAGACCAGCAGCTGCGGTGGCGTTGCTTCCGCGACTGAGTACTCGGCTGCTGCAACGCAGATCAAGACGAGCAACCCCAGCGCTGTGTTCTACGGTGGTTACTACTGTGACTTCGGCCTGCTCTTGAGCGCACTGGCCACTGCTGGCTACACCGGTACGGTTATGTCGGGTGACGGCTCCGAGTCGTCCTCGCTGATTACGGCTACCACGCCGAACTCGGCTGCGAACAACGTCTACTTGAGCGCCGCTGGCGGTGGCTCTGGTGGCAACTTCACCGGCAAGCTGGAGACGGCTTTCTTGAAGGTCTCAAACGGTGTGACCTCGTCGGCCGCGCTCTACGCGCCTCAGGCTTACGACGCGACCAACGTCATCATTGCTGCCATGGTCAAGGCGAAGCTCTCGGGCTCGTTGGAGATCAAGCGCATCGCTATCCGTGACGCTCTGCACACCATCACCTACAAGGGCATCACTGGCACCATCGCGTTCCAGTCAGACGGCAACCTTGTTGGTTCGGGCGCTGGTCAGATTGACTTCTACCAGGTCAAGACCGGCGTGATCACGCAGGTTGGTCACAACTAAGTAGTTCCTGTTTCAAACAAAAGGGCCGGAGTCGAAAGACTCCGGCCCTTTTGTGCTTGTAAACTGACTCTCTACATTCCTTCGACCTGGACACTTCGGTGATTAATTACTTCTCTTCGCACTTTGCCACCTTGGGTCACGAATTCTGGGGCCTCCTGGTGGGTGGTGTTGCCAACGGCTTCATTTACGCATTGGTGGCCATTGGGTACACCATGGTGTACGGCGTGCTGCGTCTCATCAACTTTGCCCACTCCGAAATATTCATGAGCGGCGGCTTTGCCAGCTTCTTCCTGATGAAGTGGCTCATTGGTTCGTCGACGCCGAACGCATTTGAGTCGGTGATCTATCTGCTGGCTGGCGTCATCGTGGGCGGCCTCGCCGGCTCGGCAATCGCGACGGTCCTCGAGCGAGTGGCGTACCGCCCACTGCGCCGTCGCAACGCCCCAAAGCTGGCCTACTTGATCAGCGCTATTGGCGCGTCGTACTTCTTGTTCAACTTTGCCGCCAAGGAATTTGGCCGCATCAACCTGTCGATGGCTTCACCATTCGTGAACCACACTGTCTTCACAATTATGGGCGCACCAGTGCAAATGTCCTACATCATCATTGCCGTGGTCAGCGTCATCATGCTGGTGTCGCTCGACCGTCTCGTCGCCACCACCAAGCTTGGTCGCTCAATTCGCGCCGTTGCCCAGGATCCCGAGACTGCCTCGTTGATGGGCGTCAACATTGACCGCACCATTGTGATGACCTTCGTGCTGGGTGGCTTCCTTGGTGGCGCCGCCGGTTACTTGTACGGACTGTCGTTTGGTGTGGTGTACACCATGGGCTTTACGCCCGCGCTGAAGGCCTTCACGGCTGCGGTCTTGGGCGGTATTGGGAACTTGCGGGGTGCCGTCATTGGTGGCTTGTTGCTGGGAATCGTCGAGTCGTTCTCAGTGGCCTTTGTCAACGGTGCCTATATCGACGTGGTGGCCTTTGCTGTCTTGGTGCTGGTGTTGCTCTTCCGCCCCACCGGCATCCTCGGTGAGCGCTTGGGAAGGGCGGCATAATGATGAAGTTCCTCCGATCAGCCCAGGCGAAGAAGCTTGGTTCGTGGCTGGCCTTGGTGGTCACGGTGACCGTGATGACCGGCCCTCCGGGAAACCCCACTCAGCCCACCCTCGGCTTCACGAGCTCATTCTCTGAGCGCGTCTCATTCTTTGGCCTCTTTCCGGCACCGCGTGGCGTCTTGTTCCTCGCCCTGGCGCTCTTGGTTGCTGGCGCGGTCCTGGCGTACAGCAGGGTCGCAAAGGCGCCCGTGCAGCGTGCCCGCGCTGCGGTCGTTCCGAAGTATCAGGCATTGGCGGGGAAGCGAACATTCCGCCTGAGCTGGTACGCAGTGGTCCTCCTTGGAGCCGTCTTGTTGCCACACCTGGTCACCGACCCCTTCTGGCAGTCGGCCATGGTGTCGCAGATTGCGATCTACATCCTGCTGGCCATTGGTCTCAATGTGGTGGTTGGATTCGCCGGTCTGCTCGACCTCGGTTTCGTGGCCTTCTACGCGATTGGTGCGTACGTGACCGCGTGGGTAACCGGTGCCCTGCCGGTCGCGGCACCATTCCACCATCACTTGAATCCCTTCTGGGCTATTCCCATTGCCATCGTCGTCGTGATGATCGCCGGCGTGCTCCTGGGTGTGCCCACGTTGCGCCTACGCGGTGACTACTTGGCCATCGTCACCCTCGGGTTCGGTGAAATTGTCACCATCTTCATGAACAACCTGTACGGAATCACCGGTGGGTCGACCGGATCAAACCAGATCCCGCACTTTTCGATTCACCTTGGGTCGCTGAAGTATCTCTGGGGCCTCAACCCGGTTCCGTACTACTACCTGACGCTCGGTTTCGTAGTCTTGTTCTTGATCATCTTCTCGAGCCTCGAGCACTCGCGCATTGGTCGCTCCTGGGTCGCCATTCGTGAAGACGAGGTTGCTGCAGAGTCGCTGGGCGTCAACCCGCTGAAGTACAAGGTGATGGCGTTCGCCATCGGTGCCGCGAGTGCCGGTTTCGCCGGCGTGATGACGGCGGGCCAGTCCTTCTTCATCAATCCCGCCACCTTCACCTTGTCCTTCTCAATCAATATCCTGGTGCTCGTTATTTTCGGTGGCATGGGTTCGATTATCGGTGTGGTGATTGGTTCGGTCGTCATCCAGACGCTCTCGATGTACCTGATCCACACCCCGCCCGCCGGATTCCAGAACTCCGACCTCTACATCTACCTGGGCGCGCTGCTCATCGCCATGATGATTTTCCGTCCCGCTGGTCTGTGGCCGTCAAAGCGCCGCCGCCGCGAATTCACGGACGCGGGTGTCGAAGGTACTGCGTCGATTGCGGGAGGTCAGTAATGAGTACACCCATGTTCGATGTTTCAGGAGTAACGCTCCGTTTCGGTGGCGTGACATCCCTGAACAACGTGACGCTGCACCACAACCGCGGTGAGATCCTCGCCGTCATTGGTCCAAACGGTGCGGGAAAGACATCGCTGTTCAACAGTTTGACTGGCGTCTACGCACCGCAAGAGGGGACGATCACCTTCGACCGCGACGGCTCGACGCCGCTGTCGGTGATTGGCAAGAAGCCTCACCGCATTGCCAGCGCTGGCGTGGCCCGCACGTTCCAGGCCTCGCGGATGTTCCCCGCCATGACCGCATTCGAAAATGTGAAAATTGGCGCCGAATCGCACCGGGGCTTCGGCGTCATTGGCGCCATGGTCAAGGGGCCACAGACCCGACGCCACGAGCGCGAAACCGATGCCACGACCTGGGAGCTGCTGAAGTTCGTCGGGCTTGAGCAGCAGGCCAATGTCCTCTCTGGTTCTCTGAACTACGGAGCGCGCCGTCGCCTCGAAATTGCCCGCGGTCTGGCGACGAATCCCAAGGTTCTTCTGCTGGACGAGCCCGCTGCGGGCACGAACCCCGCTGAAAAGATCGAGCTCACCGAATTGATTCGCCGCGTGCGGGACGAAATGGGTGTTTCTATCTTGCTTATTGAGCACGACATGAAGTTGGTGATGTCGCTGGCCGAGCGCCTCTACGTGCTGAACTTCGGATCGGTCATTGCCGAAGGCACGCCTGATGAGATTCGTTCCAACCAGGCAGTTATTGACGCCTACCTGGGTTCGACTGACACGGCCAAGGGAGGCGAGTGATGTTACGAGTTGAAAACGCAGTCGTTCGCTACGGAACCATCACCGCCTTGCACGGCGTGAGCTTCGAGGTGAACCAGGGTGAGATTGTCACACTGCTCGGCGCCAACGGTGCGGGAAAGTCGACGACCTTGCGGATGCTGTCAGGTCTTCACGCGCCCGCCGAAGGCACGATTGAGTTCGAGGGTCGCGACATCACGAACGTTCCGGCCCACTCGTTCACCGACCTGGGCATTAGCCACGTCCCCGAGGGGCGTCGCATCTTTCCGCAGATGACCGTTGAAGAGAACCTTGAAATGGGCGCCTTCAATCGCAAGGACGCGTTCCGTGACGACATAGAGAAGATGTACGGCATGTTCCCGATCCTGAAGGAGCGTCGCAAGCAGCTCGGCGGCAACCTTTCCGGTGGTGAGCAGCAGATGCTGGCGATCGGTCGTGCCCTCATGTCACGCCCACGCCTCATTTTGCTGGATGAGCCGTCAATGGGACTCGCTCCGATGATCATTGACCAAATCTTCCGGATTATCGGTGAGATTCGCGACAGCGGCACGACAGTGTTGGTCGTCGAGCAGAACGCCGCACAGGCCCTTCGCCTGGCCGACCGTGGCTACGTGATGGAGAATGGGCGCATTGCCTTCAGTGACTCTGCCGAAAAGCTGCTTGTTGACCCTCGCGTTCGCGCGGTCTACCTCGGCGAGGACATCGAGGCGTAGCGCTCAGTAGCTACGCAGGACCGAAATCACGCGGCCGTAGATGGTGACGTCATTGGCGTCAAACTCCATGGGCTCCATCGTGCTGTTTTCGGGCTTCAAGATGACGCGGGCACCCTGTGGGAAGTAGCGCTTCACGGTGGCCTCTTCGCCCGGAATGCCGGCGACGACGATGGCCCCCTTGTCGGCCGTTGTCTGACGAGCCACCACAATGAAGTCACCGGGCAAGATCCCGGCTTCAATCATGGATTCGCCACGAACCTTGAGAACGAAGCTGTCAGCGTGTCCGGCGAACTGCTCGGGAATGGCCATCAGCTCGTGTTCGGTCTCGGCAGCGAGGACACCGGTGCCGGCGGCCACATCACCCACGTAGGGGAGCGATCGAATCGACGTAATGGTGGCCTCGGCTGGTGCGGTGTCGAGCACCACGGTGAGTGTGCGAGGGCGGTTGGGGTTCGCCACGATGTAACCGGCCTGCTTCAGGACATCAATGTGGTTCATGACGGTGGCAGATGACTTCAGCCCAACGTGCGTTGCGATTTCGCGGATGGTGGGCGGGTAGTCCTTCTCGCGCTGGAACGCCACAATGAACTCGAGGATAGATCGACGCATTGGGGTGAGGGCTTCGGCCATGAGGACTCCTTATCGAACAGACGTTCGCAATACTAGAGGTCGCCAGTGACGACGTCAAACACCTGTTCGCTTTTTCCATCGTTCGCGACATTTGGGTGCCCTAGCAAAAGGAGCCCCAATGGAGACAATGACGATGAGCCAATGCTGGCGAGACCTGACTGACGCCCTGAGCGCCGGTGTGAACCGGATTCTTCTCTACGGACCGCCGGGTACGGGCAAGACCTTTGCCGCGCTCCGGATGGGGGTAACGGGGGTAGCGGAACGGCTGGTCTGCACGGAGGACCTCACCACGGCAGAAATTCTCGGCACCTGGATGCCGGTGGGCGCGGGTCGCTGGGAGTGGCGTGAGGGCCCCGCCATTCGTTCGTGGCGCCACGACGGTGTCGGTGGTCGACTGGTCGTTGATGAAGTTGATCGAGCATCGGGCGATGCGCTGAGCACGCTTCTCGCGGTGACTGACTCGCCCGACTCGGCGCGATGGCGCAACCCCGAAACCGGCGCGTGGGTTCGCCCGGGAGCCGATTTCTCGGTCGTAATGACGTCGAACATTGAGACACTGTCGTATATTCCCGACGCTCTTCGTGACCGTTTTCCCGTCGCCATTCGC
Source organism: Acidimicrobiales bacterium (assembly GCA_036787185.1). Lineage (GTDB taxonomy): Bacteria > Actinomycetota > Acidimicrobiia > Acidimicrobiales > RAAP-2 > RAAP-2. The sequence continues at coordinate 6,713 of DAIQPT010000045.1, forward strand.
ATTGACCAACCCCACCCTTCTGCGGTGGCTCAACTGAGTGCTGATTTGCGCGAGCCCGCAATCGCGGCATCGATAGCGGAACCGGAGCGTCGAATCTCGCTACGGAGCTTCTACGCCTTTGATCAGTTGCGACAGCGTCTGGGTCAGGAGCGCGCCGCCACGCTGTTGTTCGGTGAGTCAAAAGCGCAGGGGTTTCTCGACGCCCTCCGTGTGGGGGCGCTGGCGTGACAGTGTACCCAGAACTCGTCACGGGTCGTCTCGATGGATTTGAGCGGCGGCAGTGGCGAGTTGAGCGAGGTTCGGGTGTTCGTGGTGGGGCGAGCTGCAACTTCACCGATCGCATCCTGACGGTGCCGCTCGGGGCTTCGGCGGTGGAACGCGTTGTTCGTGCCCACGAACTTATGCACGCCCGGATTAGCCCCCATCAGCCGGAGCACCAGCCTCGTCCGTATGACGTGTCGCCACGGGCTCTGGAGTGCGCCGAGGAATTCCGAGTCAACGAAGTCCTGCGCCGATTGGGGTTCGACCTCGACCAGCTTGTTGACGGATCCGAGCGGTTTGGTGCGCAGCGACTCGGCGAGGCGAACGACTGGAACGAGGCGGTGAGTTTTCTCCTCGCAGTCCTCGGAACTGGCGGCGAAGGCCCCTATTTTTCTGGTATTCGCACACACCGGCGTGAGTGGGTCCCCGGTCTTCGGGCGATTGCGAAACAAGCACGCTCGTTGGTGTCGCGCGAATCAACGGGGTCAATTGGCTCAACAGTCCTGTCGGGTGAGGGTGTGCCTGAAGGTTACGCCCGGGTCACGGTACCACTGGCGCGACTGATTACCTCGGCCATGAACGCCACGCCGCCACAGACCGGTGACGAGTTGAGGCGCTTTCGTCGCAGTTTGCAGCCAGGGGCTCGTCGTGCGCCGACGAATCAATTTGCGACCCTCGTCATTGGCCCAACCGGCGACATGGATCCTTCGCCACGTCGAGCCCAGACGCGACGACTTAGGGCCGCCACAACGGGCACGGCTCTGCGCTACCCGCAGCGCCTTTTGACCGACCCACTGCAGCGGGGCTTTAGCCAGCGGCAGCGTTCGCGGGGAGGTGTCATCCTCATCGATCAGTCGGGTTCCATGGACATTGGCCTCGAGCAATTGGAAAAACTGCTGCGTGTAGCCCCTGACGCGATAGTCCTTGGCTATAGCCACCGACCCGGCGACCAGGGGCTGACGCCGAATGCGTGGGTCCTGGCCAACAGGGGAGGGGTCGTGCGTACGCCCCCTATCGGGAATATCGGTAATGGGGTTGATGGCCCGGCACTCGAGTGGGCCCTGACGTTGCGACACCACGGCGAACCGGTCGTCTGGGTTACCGACGGCCAAGTGACCGATTCACACGACCACCCATGTGACACCCTCTCTCTAGCCTGTGCCCAGTTGGTGCAGCGCGAGCGAATCCGGATGGTTCCCAGTGTTGAATTTGTCGGCGAATGCCTACGAGGGAAGCGGTGGCCCCCGGAGCAGTTCGGTCGCGTCGGGCGAAAGCTCAGCACCATGTGAGATTTAATTTGATTACGAACAAGTGTTCGCTTATACTGGCGAACAGACGTTCGTAAGAGTAGGAGAGAAGCATGGCAGCAATTGAAATGTTCCCTGATGAAGTGGTTGAAATCGTTTCGCCACGCCCAGCGCTTCGCCTCGTACCTTCCCCGGTCCAGACTCCACGACAGTTCCGTACCGGTACCCCAGTTGCGCAGCGTTTGCAGGCCCGCGAGCGCATGATGCAGCGCCGCCGTCGGACGATCGCAGTGGCGGCAGTCTCGCTGGCCTTCCTCGGACTTGGGCTCCAGGGCCTCGCTGGCGGGACAACGCCGACCGGACTGTCAGCAAGCATGGAGGGTGTGTCGAACCTCACCCCTGGCATGGTTTACGTCGTGCAGAGCGGTGACACGCTGGCCTCGATTGCCGCGCAGGTTAATCCGCTCAACGAGCACCAGGCCTTCAAGGCGCTGGCGTCAGAGCTCCGTTCGACCTCGATCATTCCCGGCGAACACATTCTAATTCCCTAATTTTTATGGGAATTACGGTAACGTACATACGTGCGTTGCCCCTTTTGTTCCACTGATGATGACCGCGTTGTTGACTCCCGACTGGCCGAAGATGGCGTGGCGATTCGCCGGCGCCGCGAGTGCTCAGCCTGCGGACAGCGGTACACAACCTTTGAGCGTATTGAGGAAGCGGGCCTGTTCGTGGTGAAGCGTTCTGGCGAGCGCGAGCCCTTTAGCCAGGCCAAAATCCTTGGCGGTATTCGATCCGCGTGCAAGAACCGCCCCGTGGATGACGAGACGTTGACCCAAGTAGTCGAAGCCATTGAAGAGTCGATGCGCCTGCTCAACCGTGACGTGACGAGCGAAGAAGTCGGCCTGTCGACTCTCGAGGCTTTGCGATTGGTTGATGATGTCGCCTACGTACGCTTCGCCTCGGTCTACAAGGGCTTTGAGGGCACCGAAGACTTCGCTCGTGAGATTGGCATGCTCGTCAAAACCACGGCCCCTAAACAACGGGCCTAGTCATGCGCCTGGCCAACTACTCGCCCGATGTGGTGGTGGCTGTCTACGCTCATCCCGATGACGCGGACGTCGCCGCCGGTGGGACTCTGGCACTCTTCGCCAAGCGCGGCGCCACGGTGCACCTGATTGTCACCTGCGATGGCGCCAAGGGGTCACATTCGCCCCAGCAGAGCGGTGTGGTGATTGCCGAGACGCGGCGTCGAGAGTTGGAGCGGGCCGCCGATCTAATGGGCGTTGCCGCGGTACACCAGTTGGGGTACCCCGACGGTGAGATTGAGAACACCGTGGCCCTTCGCGGGCAGCTGGTGGCACTTCTGCGCAGTATTCGTCCGTCGCTCGTCATCGGTCCGGACCCCACCGCCACGTTCTTCGGTGGCGTCTACGTTAATCACCGTGACCACCGCGAAACCGGCTGGGCATTGCTCGATGCCGTTGCGCCAGCCGTCGCGATGCCGCTCTAT
>DAIQPT010000046.1:0-9650 GCA_036787185.1 Acidimicrobiales bacterium
GTGGTGACGTCGTCTGCCTCGTCGTCAGATTCCTCGGTGGTGCCGAGGAACTCGCTTGCGGGGTCTCCGGTCGGGGTGGGGGTAACGGGGAGCTTGCCGAGGCGGCGGCGCAGCCCCTGTTCGAGGACGTTGCTGACCTTCAAAAACAGGAGAATAAAGGGGTAGAAGCGAGACTGGGTCAGCTTTTGGAACTGGGCGGCGATGATCTGGTTGTTGGCGTACTCGAGCTCGTAGACCCGCCGAATCTCACGGAGCATGGTTACTTCGTCGGACTGGTGCAGTGGACGGGTCGAGACGGGAAGCAGGGTTCCCTTGTCGGAACGTTCAGGAGTGGCCACGGCGATGTTCCCCAATCAGGTGCTGGTGCAGGTCAGCACCGGTTTCAGTTTAGAGGGGTAGCCGAAAAAATTGTGGGCGCTAGGCCGCGGGCTGACGACGGGGAAGCGAGACGGTGGTGGTGTCGGTGCCCGACAGCGTCCACCAGATGAGGAAGCCGGCGAGAAGGGCGCTCGAGACCGTGAAGACGGCGAGGGTCGGAAGTTGTCCCGTGGGAGGTGACCACCCACGACCGTGAAGGATAAAGCTGTCTGGTCCGAGCACGCCCACGGCGTAGCGCTTGAGGTTGATGAAGAAGGCGACAAGGTTCATGACCCACACCGCCGCGATGCCGCCACTCAGGAGCCAGCGCACGATGCGGTCAGGGCTACCACTGCGCAGACACAGCGCGGCACCCACGAGAACCACGCCGACGACCAAGGGGAGGCCGTCGCGACCCTGCCAGACAATGCCGGTGCGCTTGGCCTCGTAAGCAATGATGCCGAGGGGAATGAGGAGTGCGCAGGCGCCGAGGAATACCAACGAGGCGCGCTCGCGCCACCCCGCGCGCACGAGTCCAGCCAGCACCACAATGACCGCCAGCGCCCACCACGCGTGGTACAGCGTGGTGGGGAAGTTGGTGTCGAGCCACCCGAGAATGCCCACGGATTCGCGGGAGATGATGGGGATGCGCGTGAGGATGATGTGAATCACGGTGAGTGTGCTGTCGGAGGCGGGAACGGGAATGCCGTCGCGGAGTACGTTCAGCGTGCCCTGCGTGAGGATCCAGGTAACCGCGACCAGCGCACCGGCCGTGAGCGCACCGGCGAGCAGTCGGTAGTCGCGTCGTGCACGCAGTTGATCAACGGCGGTTCGGGGGCCAAAGAGAAAGATCGCCACGAGCCCCGCCACGAAGACCCAGAGTGGGGAGAGGCCGCGAATGAGCTCGAAGGTCACGCCTTCGACGCCAAGGAGCACCAGCAGCGGACGTGGGGCGTTCTCGCGATACTCCAAAGCCACAACGCACAGGGTGGTCCAGAAGGCCAGCGCGGTGGTGATTTCGAATCCACTGGGGTTGACGGCACTGGCCAAGAACCACACCTGCGGGGTGAAGGCCAGGTAGAGGCCGAAGATCAGTGATCGCCGACGGCTGTAGCGGGCGATGACGTAGGCGGCGAGGCCGATCATGATGGCACTGAGCGCGCCACTGAGAAAGCGCATGAGGTAGAGGCCGAAGGGCGAGGCCGAGACCCAGGTACTCACCCCGACAATGGCGTAATAGAGCGGCGGGTAGTGGCCGACGTAGTCGGTCGTGGCGACCGGTGCACTCGAGTTGTTCCAGGGGCCGGCGCAGCCGGCGCCAATTGTGGGGTGGAAGTGCCAGCACCCGGGGTACTCGGTGACCCAGGCAATGGACTGGGGCACGGTGTAGGTCACGATGGCGGGATCCGCCGTCCGACCCCCCATCTGTCCGTGGTCGAGGGCGTAGGCGTGCATCATGTGCGCCTGTTCGTCCGGTGCCGCGACGAGTGGACTCGCCACGGTCCAGCAGGCCACGGTGATGAAGACCAGGACGGTGACTATCGAGAAGAAGAACCGTGGTGAAACGCGAAAGGCGCGTCGCTGCATGGATTTTGGAGGCAGCGTCACCCCCAAAGCCTACCAATGGCCATGGATTAATTGGGGCTAGAGGTACTGCCCCGTGCTGGGCGCCGGTCCCGCACTGTTGACCTTGGACGTCGCCCCAAGCTCCTGATAGATCTCGGCGAGTGTTTTCGGCGTCTCCACCGTACGACCCAGTCGTTCACTGGCTTCGATGGCCGAGAACGGCGCAAATTCGATGGACGCCAAGCACCGTCCGGGACGCATCAGGGCCTTGTCGAGCGAGGAAGGAGGTGCGTTCGTCGAGAGGAGAATCAGTAAGTTGCTCGTCGCGCCAACGATGCCGTCGGTGGCGTTGAGCAGGCGACTGACGTGCGCCCCACGAGTGCCATCCTTTTCGGCGATCTCGTCGGCGTCTTCGATGACGATGAGGCGAGTCGCGTCCTCGTCGGTGAAGGTCACCATGTTCATGAAGTAGCCCGACTGCTGGAGCATGCGGTCGGGGTCGACAACCACGGCCGAACGAGTCCACTCCTTCCACGTGGTGAGGAGCGAACGGATGGCCCAGGTTTTGCCGGTGCCGGGTGGCCCGTGGAACAGAATGATGCGGCCATTGCTGAGGGTGTCGTTGCGCGTCAGGGCCGCGAGCTGGTCGAGGCCAGCGCGAGTCGTTGAGGTGTAGTTATTGCGGATGTTGCTCCACGGGCTATCGGGGAAGGTGCGCGTGGTGGGGAACTCGTCACCCGACCAGATCTCGAAATTGGTGATGGCTCGCTTTGGTCCGTTGGTTTCGAGTCCGGCGCGAAAGCGGGTGCCCAGTTCGCGCGCCTGATCGTAGGTAAAGGCCCCGAAGGAGGCCGAGACGTGGCTATCGGCCAATGAGACCATCGCCCACCAATCGAGGCCGCGCAACAGGTACTTCGTGCGGGCGACGGTCTGGTGTGACCGCACCACCGAACAGGGGGGCAGGTGGAAGCTGATGGAGGTCAGGTTGTAGGGCTCGTCACGGACGTAGGAGAAGTACGTTTCGAAGGCGTGGGTGAACTCGCCGCGGTAGAAGAGTTCAATGAAGGCACTGTCGGGAAGGTGGCCGGCCCGCTGGTGGTCCTCGCTGGATCCCACGGTGAAGGAGAGGCGTCCCTCGGTCAGGGTTGAACCGGGGAAGGCGGTGAAGAGCTCATCGATGGTTGTCATGGCGACGATGTTGCCAACCCCCTGTGACACGACCCGGTGGGTGTGTCACAACGACCCCGTACCCTTGTAACTTCTCACCTACCGGAGGTTTCATGTCACCAGCACCCACCGACAACGCCGCGCTCACTACGGGCCTCGTTCGACTTTTGAGCGAGACCCCGGGGCAGTTTGCGGCCGACCTGGCCCGCGCCCTCAAGGTCGGTAAGGGTGACGTCAACCCGGTGCTCTACAACGACAAGCAGTTCGTTCGCACCGACGAGACGAAGCCGCGGTGGTATCTCGCCACCGACGCCGACCAGGCTCCCTCGGTGGCGACGGGCAAGTCGGTGATGAGTAGCGTTAAGACCGCTGAGCAAGTCATCGAGGAGTTGTTCGACGAACCCGACGAGGATCCGCTGGACCCCGAAGCGCTGGCCCGCTTCACGAAGGTCGCGACCGAACCTCGCCGTCCTTACGTCGAGTCGACCCCCACGGCTGACAACCCCCACCAGCTCTACCAGTGGCAACAAGAGGCCCTGGCCCGCTGGCGTGACGCCGGGTACCGCGGCATCATTGACGCCGTGACGGGCGCGGGCAAGACCCGTTTGGCGGTAGCCGCTATTGACGAGCACCAGAAGGCCGGCGGTCGCACCGTGGTCATTGTCCCCACCATTGTGCTGTTGCACCAATGGGTCAGCGTGCTCGACGAGGCCCTACCCGGCGTTCGCATCGGCCGCGTTGGCGACGGGCACGACGACAACCTCGATCGCTACGACGTCGTGGTGGCCGTGGTGGCCTCGGCCCGAAACCGTGCCTTTCTGTTACAGGGTCGCAGCGGACTCTTGGTCGTTGACGAGTGCCACCGCAGTGCCTCCGACAAGAACCAGGAAGCACTCGATGAGCGCTTCGAGCGACGACTCGGTCTCTCGGCCACCCACGAACGTCTCGACAACGCGCACGAGACAATTCTCCTGCCCTACTTCAACCGCGTGGTCTACACCCTGAACTACCAGCGAGCGATCGCCGACGGCGTTATTACCAACGTTCGAGTGGCCTTCGTCGGCGTCGACTTCACCGAAGAGGAGATGGCGAAGTACCAGCAGATGGGCTTGCAACTTTCCAGTGCCCGACGCACCCTCATCCGCACCTACGGTGTCCGCCCCGGACCGTTCAGTCTCTATTTGGACGACGTCCTTCGCCTCACTCGTTCGGGACCGGTGAAGGCCTCGATGACGGCGAATCGCTGGTTGACGCTCTGGCGTGAGCGCAAGGAGATGCTGGCCGAATCGCCCGCCAAGATGACCGCGGTCGCAACACTGGCCTCCTCGTTCCTTGACGCCGATCGCACCCTGCTCTTCACGCAGTCCATTGTGTCGGCGAACACCCTTGCCGAAGGACTCACCGAAGCCGGTATCCCTACGCGCGCCCACCACTCGGACTTGACGACGGATGATCGCGACGAAATCATGACGTCGTTCGCCACCGGAACAACACGAGTCCTGGCTTCAGTGCAGACACTCGAAGAAGGGGTGGACGTTCCTGACGCCGACCTCGCCGTCATCGTGGCCTCCTCCAAGCAGCGCCGCCAAATGATTCAACGCATGGGCCGCGTGATGCGTCGCAAGAGCGACCACCGCGACGCCCGCTTCATCATCTTGTTCGTTAAGGGCACCGACGAAGATCCGCGCCTTGGCGCGCATGAACTCTTTGTCGACGAGCTCCTCGAAGTCGCACGAGAGTCGGCGATCTTCGAAGCGGACCAGACCGCCGACGTGCGGACCTTCCTCGATCCACATCGCTGGTAAACGAAACAACCCCCAGTCCGAAGACCGGGGGTTGCCAGGGGGGTTCAGGGAAGAGGGGGCCGTGACAGCGGCCCGACTCGTTTTAGGCCTCGACGGCGTGGTGGCGACGTTCGAAAGCCATGAAGTTGCGAACGCCGAGTGCGGCAGCCGCGAAGCCGAAGGCCGGGAACAAAAATACGGTAACTAGTGCCATTGGAATCTCCTTTGTTGGGGGGTGATGTATCCACTTTGCCCACCCAACATCAGAAGAGTTCATGAGGTTTCTAAGAGCATTAATGTTCTGTCGATCCTCTTAGGAACGATTAAGAAAGCAAACGGAAATCCCGTTTCGAGGACGTTCTTAGCCCTCGGTAATCGTGCCGCCGGGCACGATGGCCAGTTCGGCGTGGTGCGAGTGCGGTGCCGTGTCGACGGGAGCGGTCGGAATCAGCAGAGCCGCCACGACAGCCACCAGGCTGCAGATGCCCATGAACAAGAAGCCGTGGGTGTAGCCGGACTCCGAGGGGTAGCCACTCGACAAGAGGTGTGACGTCACGATGGACGAAACAATGCCGGCTCCCACCGCACCACCGATGGTACGAATGTTGGCGTTCATCCCGCTGGCCACACCGGTCTGTGCCGGCGTGACCGCCTGCACGATCAAGTTGGACATCGCCGAGAAGGCCAGGCCGAGGCCAATGCCGAGCAGGGCACTCGCGCCGTAGATGTCGTAGGGGTGTTGGTGGGCGAAGGCCAACACGACGTAGCCGAGCGTCGAGATGCTGGAGCCCAGGATGACCGCGAACTTCGAGCCGAAGCGGGCGGCCAGCTTGCCCGAGTAGAGACCGACGATGAACATGAAGACCGTCAGTGGCAGGAGGTAGAGACCCGAGGCGTCGGTGCTGGCGCTCAGGCCGTAGCCGGCGATCGCCTTCTTGGTCTGAATGAACTCCGGCAGGAAGGCCATGATCGAATACATCCCCATACCGAAGAGGAAGGACACGAGGTTGTTCGTCCACACAGCGGGAATGCGCATCATCTTCATGTCAACAACGGGCGAGTCAACGCGCAGCTCGACGATGACCCACAACACGATGAAGACAGCGGCCGCGATGAGCAGGCCGATGACTTTGCTCGAGTGCCATCCCCAGACCGGCCCCTCACTCACGCCGAGGAGGAGGGTGACGAGCCAGGCCGAGAGCAGTAGGCCCGCGGTAATGGAAATACCACCGGGGACGCGCACCGGGGATTCGGGCACGAGGAAGTGCGTGGCCACCGCGGCGATGCTGGTCATGATTAACGGGAGCCAGAACAGCCAGTGGAAGCCCAGCGAGTTGAGGATGGGACCAGCGACCACGAGGCCGGCACCGCCACCAACGGCGGTGAGCGCTGCCATGATGCCAATGGCGCCCGCCAACTTTTCCTTCGGGAACTCGTCTCGGATGATGCCAAAGGCCAAAGGCAGGACGCCACCACCGATGCCCTGGATTGCTCGGCCGATAATGAGCACCGTCACGGTGTGGGCCAACGCTGACACGACGGAACCGACTGATAGCGCGACGAGCGCGACGACCATCATGCGCTCCTTGCCCACCATGTCGCCGATGCGGCCAAGGATTGGCGTGAAGATCGAAGCGGTCAGCAGGTAGGCCGTGACCACCCAGGTGACGGTGTTCTGCGTGGTGTGCAGCTGCAACTGAATCGTGGTCAGGGCGGGGATGACCAGTGACTGGAGGAGGGCGTAGGCGGCGACGCCCACAACGAGGACACTGAAGGTGACCTTGTAATTCGCGCGTTCGAGAGAAGCTGACATGGGGGTCCTTTCGCGGGCGAAAAGTGCGCGCCACAGACCCTTCAGCGTACCGGCGGCAGCGCAGCCCCCCTCGAATGTCACAGAGAGTTGCGATGATGGACCTGTTCCCTGAGAGAAACGAGATCAATGACCGAACAGCCCTTGTCCTTCATCCAGCTCGACCGAGCCATCGGTGCCGTCCTTGGCAGCGCCGTTGGCGACGCCCTTGGCGCCGGCTTCGAGTTCGCCACACCCCCGCGTCCGAGTGAGGTGCGCATGCGCCCCGGCACGCTGACGGGCAAACCGGCGGGCCACTGGACTGACGACACGGCAATGGCGGTCAGTGTGTTGCGAGTCGCCGCCACGCTCGGCACGCTCGCCACCCCCGAGGCCCAGACCGCGGTGGCGCAGGGATTTCTCGACTGGTTCCACTCGTCGCCTCAAGATGTTGGCGCACACACGGCCCGCGTGCTGTCGAAGGCCCCCTCGGCCAGTGCACTGGCGGCCACGTCCGCCGCCGTGCAGCAGGCGGCGCCACACTCGGCGGGCAACGGATCACTGATGCGCACCGGGCCGGTAGCGCTGAGCGCCCTCGGTAACGATGCACTCATCGCTGCGACCGCGCGTGCAATCTCGGCGCTGACGCACGCACACCAGGACGCGCAAGACGCCTGCTTGCTCTGGTCGATCGCCATTGACCGCGCCATCCGCCTCGGGTCGCTCGAGGGGCCGCGCGCCGGACTCTCGCAGCTGTCGTCGGAACAGGCGACGAAGTGGACCCAGTGGATTGACGAAGCCGAAACGCAAGATCCCCAGACGTTCTCGCCTAACGGATACGTGGTCACTGCGCTTCAGGCCGCTTGGTCAGCGATTGTGCAGACCAAGCACGAGAAGAACCCTTTCGAGGCCGGACTGCGGCGAGCCATTGCCATCGGCGATGACACCGACACCGTTGCGGCCATCGCTGGGGCACTCCTCGGTGCCGCCCACGGCGTCACGTCGATTCCCTTCGCCTGGCGACACGACCTCGCCGGATGGCCTGATGGTATCCACGGCATTGATTTGATGGAGCTCGCTGTCCTCGCCGCGCGCGGCGTCGATCCAGCCGGGTGGCCTGGGGTGGGTTCGATGGCGAACGCCTATCGCCACTTCGCTCCAGCCGGCGCGACCTACACATTCGACGTCGACCCCGACGTGGTCTTCGGCGACTTCGGTGCGTTAGCAACCGCTAATGCCGATGCCTTCCTCTCGCTTTGTCGCATTGGCGAACAGGATCGGCGTGCGACCAACCACGAACTGGTGTGGTTGCTTGATCAGCCCGGCAACGCCGACGCCGCTCGCGTGTTGGTGGACACCGCTGATGCGATTGCCCATCTGCGACAGCGAGGGCAACGAGTCTTTGTTCACTGCGTCCAGGCGCAGAGTCGCACACCAACGGTGGCCATGGCGTGGTTGATGCGCCACCACGGCCTGTCACTCGCTGAGGCCGAAGCTGCGGTGATGGCGACGATTACCTCCGCCGCGCCCGAGGCCAGTCTGCTGGCCGCGGTGCGGTCGCTCACTGAGACAACTGCGTAAACCGCGGAAGCTTTAGTGCGGGGCGCTCTGCGCCGCCAGCACGGACGCAAAGATCTGCCAGGCAAGCAGAGACTTCGCAACGAAGCTGAGGTAAATGTAGGTGCGCTCACCAACCAGGTAGTCCTTGAAGCGACCAATCTGCTTGTACTGCAGCCACTGCACAATGGCGAAGCAGTTGAAGAGCACGAAGATTGAGAAGTAGATCCCGTAGACGAATCCGGGGGCGTGCTGCGCGGCGCCGGGCGAGAAGAGGTAGAGGGCTAGCGCAATCCAGGGCAGCGCCCCCGCAATGCACCCCAGAAAGAAGGGTTGCAGGGAGCCGCCGGGGGTTTCGTAGCGCTCCTGCATCCAACCGAAGCCGATCATCGAGGCGTTGAGGCCGACGAGGGCAATCAGTGCGGCAACGTCACTCACACCAGTGATCTGGGCAATGGCGAAAATCATGATCGATGACGACAGTGCGTATTCGAGCCACCGGTAGGGGTTGCGACGCTGGTCCAGATTCGCGAGGTAGGAGGCCTGTCGAGGTCCGGCCACAGTGAAGTGGGCGATGGCCGACAAGGCGAAGAACAACCCCACCAGCAGAGCGGTCGACACCGAGCCGTAAGAGACGAGCTGGAATTTACCGATGCCAGGCTGGCCGGCTTCGTAGCGGGCGACGACGGGCAGGGAGAAGTTGTTCGCCAACGCCACGATGGCAATCGCGGATACCAGGTGGAGACTTCCGGCGGTGAGGTTGAGAGAGCGCAAGCGCTTGGCGACGTCGGGTGATGGCATGTGGTTTTCTCCGTAAGGGGTGGCGACAGTCACAGGATACGACCTGTGTCCCTCGATGGCGTACCAAGCCAGTTTTGGTTGCGTTTGCTAGAGGTGCTACAGGATTTTCTGCAAATCACTTTTGTCAGTATAAACTGACAAAAGTGAACTACTTTCTTGAAAACGTTGTGGCGGGTGATCCGATTGCTGCATTACGACAGCTGACAGCAAACGAGCGTGAACTGGAGACGCTTCGCTATGACATGGTGAAGAAAGCTCGAGGAGCCGGGCGATCTTGGGAAGATATTGCGAGTGCTCTGGGGGTAAGTCGACAGTCGGCATGGCAGTACTACGCCCCACGAATTCTCATAGAGTTCGACAAAGTAGAAAACAGCCCCAACGAACTGTCGAGTGAACAGGCGACGGACACTGCGGTTGCTGAAACTACTGCGGTGCGCCGACGCAGGCGGTCCACGTCAGGTTGAGAATTGTTGTTGACACGAATGTCTGGGTATCGGCGGCCCTAGCTCCTGGAGCTCCGCGAGATCTCATCGAAGCCTGGGCTTCGCAGGGGAGGTTCGACATTGTGATGTGGATTCGTCGACCCCGAAGGGTCCAATTGGACCCCAGATGGTGGGCGAGGCGGGACT
>DAIQPT010000047.1:0-9460 GCA_036787185.1 Acidimicrobiales bacterium
GGGTGGGGTAGCGCGAAAGGGCGGGATGAACATTTCCTCAACCGGTCAGGCGATGGAGTCAACCCCCACCTCGGGTTGGAACCCTGACCCGCTTTCGGAATGGGTCGAAGAGGTTCGTCCAGCTCGTCCGGCACCGGCCGCCAAGGCCAAGCCGAAGGTCAAGTACGCCCTGCCCGGCGACGTTGCTGCTGACGTACGTAAGGCCTTCATCGGTACCTCTTACATGCGCGAAAAGATGGTCATTCTTTTGACCAAGGCCGCCGAAGGCTACGACCGTAAGCGCTACGAAGAGGCCCTGCGCCTCGGGCGTGAAGTCGCTGACGCCGTTCCCGGTGTCGCCTCGGTGCGCGAGTTGACGGGCTTGGCTGCCTACAAGGCCGAACGCTGGAACATGGCCAAGATTCACCTGCGCGCCCACTTCGCCATCACCGGTGACCCTGAGCACTTGCCGCTGGTGATGGACTGCGACCGCGCCAACCGTCGATTCCGTGCCGTGGAGAAGACCTACGAAGAGCTGCAGGAAGCCGAGCCGTCGGCCGACACCACCGCGGAGGCCCGCATTGTCATGGCCTCAGCGCTGGCTGACCAGAAGAAGTACACCGAGGCCATTGACCTGCTGATCCGTGCGGGTGGCTCAAAGGTGCTGCGCAACCCGGCCTTCCGTCACGTTCGCATGTGGTACGCCCTGGCAGACGTGTACGACCGCGCCGGCGACCAGGTCAACGCCCGTGAGCTCTTCAGCCGCGTGGTGCTGGCTGATCCCGACGCCTACGACGCCAAGGAGCGCCTGATGGAGTTGGGTGCGGTCGCCACGGTGCGTAAGAACCGCAAGCGCCGGACGACCTCGGTCTCCAAGAAAAAGGTTTGAGCCGATAGGCGCTATCTAGGGCGTTTCACACTCCTGAAACGAAAGTGCTTCGCCTAATCCTTAGCGGTCTTGTAGGATTTAGGCATGGACATTGCAGCTCTTCTCGGCAACGAAGCATCGTTGCTCCTCGACCACAAGGCCACCGCGATCCCGAAGGAGTCATTGACCCTGCCGGGTCCGGACTTCTTGCAGGACGTCTTCACCATGTCGGACCGCAATCCGACGGTGCTGCGCAACCTCGGTACCCTGTACAACCACGGCCGCCTCGGTGGCACGGGCTACCTCTCGATTCTCCCCGTTGACCAGGGCATCGAGCACTCGGGCGCGGCGAACTTCGCCCCGAACCCTGAGTACTTCGACCCCGCGCGTCTCTGCGACCTGGCCATTGCCGCTGACTGCAACGCCATCGCGACGACCCTCGGAACGTTGGGCATCGTGTCGCGCCGCTACGTGACCCGCATCCCCTTCATTGTGAAGATCAACCACAATGACCTTTTCCGTTACCCCAACACCTACGACCAGCGCCTCTTCGCGTCGGTCCAGCAGGCCGCCGACCTCGGCGCCGTCGGTATTGGCGCCACGATTTACTTCGGTTCGGAGACCTCGGTCCACCAGATTGAAGAGATTTCGGCTGCTTTCGCCGAGGCGCACCGTTTGGGTCTGTTCACCGTGCTGTGGACCTACACCCGTAACGACGCCTTCAAGACGCAGGAGAACGACTTCCACGTCTCCGCCGACCTCACCGGTCAGGCCAACCACCTGGGTGTCACCATTGAGGCTGACATCATCAAGCAGAAGCAGCCCGAGAACAACGGTGGCTTCAACGCGGTGAAGAACTACTCGAAGACCAACCCCAAGGTTTACTCCGAGCTCACCACCGACAACCCCATTGACTGGACTCGTTGGCAGGTCATCAACTGCTACAACGGCCGCATTGGTTTGATCAACTCCGGCGGCGAAGCCAAGGGCGACAACGACCTTGCCGGTGCCGTTCGTACCGCGGTGATCAACAAGCGTGCCGGTGGTCAGGGTCTCATCCTTGGTCGCAAGGCCTTCCAGCGCCCCATCGACGATGGCGCGGCGCTGGTGCACGCGGTGCAGGACGTGTTCCTGGACCCGTCAATCACCATTGCCTAGTCTTTCTAGGTGAGCAGTTTCGATTCCACAGATGCCGGATGGCGCACGTGGCCCAATGGGGTCACTGCCATCCGGCTTTTGTGTATTCCAGTCTTCGTCTGGCTTCTGTTCTCGACGGGCCACCGCGCGCTAGCCGCGTGGCTGCTCGCCACCCTGGGGGCGACCGATTGGGTCGACGGATGGCTCGCTCGACGGCTGCACCAGACGTCCACCATTGGCAAGGTTCTGGACCCCACCGCCGACCGTATTCTGGTCATGACGGGGCTTTTAGCGGTCGCATCGGCCGGCGGCGTGCCGTGGTGGTTTGCTGGTCTGACGCTGGTTCGTGAAGTCATCGTGTCGGTGCTGACGGTCCTCCTGGCGGCACTTGGCGCGGCCCGAATTGATGTGCTGTGGTGGGGGAAGGTCTCGACGTTTGTCCTGATGGCCACGTACCCGTTATTTCTCCTCACGTCCAACGCCCATCACGCCCCGCTGACCACCTGGCAGCACGATCTGCGCCTCCTGACGTGGGTACTCGGGGTCGGTGGATTGGGCCTTGCTTGGGTGGTCTTTTTCTCGTACGTTTCCCCGGCCCGCCGGGCCTTGGTCGAAGGGCGACGGGCTCGTCGAACGCACTAGATTTGTGCCATGAACATTCCCGATGAGCTTCGTTACTCCTCCGACCACGAGTGGGCCCAGGCCACTAGCGGGGTCATCCGCGTTGGCATTACGGACTACGCGCAGGACGCGCTGGGCGACGTCGTATTCGTCGATCTGCCCAAGGTTGGTGCTGTCGTTACCGCCGGCGGTTCGCTGGGCGAAGTCGAGTCGACGAAGTCGGTCTCCGAGATCTACGCTCCCGTCGCCGGCACGGTGACCGCCGTCAATGAGGCGCTCAGCGCCTCGCCCGAACTGATCAATAGCGCCCCCTACGGCGAAGGCTGGATCTGTGAGATTACGGTCACCTCTTCTGCCGACTTTGACCAGCTGATGGACGCCGCCGCCTACCAAACCCTTACAAATAACTAGCCCCTTGGAGGGGTCGGTTTCGATAAGTAAGGTGTAGCGATGGCCTGTCGACGTTGCGGAGAAATTCTTAATGCCAACGCCAACTTTTGTTGGAGTTGCGGTGCCCCACAACACGACGCCACCTCACCCGAAACCATCGCGGTGCCCGTCGTTTCTGTCCACGACGCCTTGTCACCGCAGGGCCGTTCGGAACCACCCGCGCCCCACGGTGACGTCTTGGTAATCGTTGCGGGAACATCGCGTGAACAGAGTTTTGTTATCGTCTCAGACGTGTTTAGTGCCGGTCGCCACGAAGAATCTGATGTTCTCCTGGACGATGTCTCGGTCTCGCGCCATCACGCCGTGTTCACGCGTACCGCGAGTGGTCGCATCACGGTCCGTGACCTCAACTCACTCAACGGCACCTACGTCAACGGCGCGCGCGTTGAAGAAGTCTCCCTGCACTCGGCGGACGAAATTCAGATTGGGAAGTACAAGTTGATTTTCTGGCAGGCCGCCTAATGGCTGAGACGATGCTCAAGATCGGGCAGGTCCACGCCCTTCTGCGTCGCGAATTCACGGGACTCGAGCTCTCTAAGATTCGCTACTACGAAGAGCAGGGTCTGGTGAACCCCGGTCGCACGAAGAACGGGTATCGCCAGTACGCACCCAAGCACATCGAGTGTCTTCGTGAGGCCATTCGCCTGGCTGACGAAGAGTTCCTGCCGCTGCGCATAGTCCGCCATCGCTTAATTGAGGCCGGCCTGCTCGAAGGCGAGCCCGTTGCGAAGCCAACGTCCAAGCGCGCGGCGCGAGCCCAGCGCGAGGGTGTGTCAATCGTCGTCCCAACACCCGAACCGGCACCGGCTTCTGAGCGTCCCGTGCTGCGCGTGGTTGCCGAAGAGGTACCCGTTTCAGCACCAATGACGCTGGAGTCCGTGCCGGATTTCATGGACCTTCCTGAGTTCGTGCACCGCAGTGGGGTTGACCACGCCACACTCGCGACCTTGATCGGTGCGAACCTCCTTAGCCCTATCGTCCGCGGCGCCCAGCGCATGCTGGCGGCGAGTGATCTCGCGGTGGCGCAGAGTTGTCACGCGTTGCTCCGTAACGGCGCCGACACACGTCTGTTGAGCGGTTTGCGCCGTGTGGTGGAGCGTGAGGTTGGCATTGTCCAGGACCTCACCGCACACCTGCGGGCCTCCGCGAACAAGGATGAATCGACGGCCGCCATTCGTGATACCCATCGCGACGTTGCCGCCCTCCGCGCCGCATTGATGGCCCGCGAACTGAACGAGTTTTTTGACGCCTAGTGCGTGTCGACGCAGCGTCGGGTCTACGCTGGTGTCATGGTAGAAGTTGTCCTTCGAGCAGTCCGCGTGGATGTGGGGTCGTCGACGCCGCTCCTGCTGCTTGAAGAGGTAAACGGCTCGCGCGTCCTGCCAATCTTCATTGGTGCTCCCGAAGCAACGGCCATTGCGTACGCGCTGCAAAACATTGCGGCACCGCGCCCCATGTCGCACGATCTCCTCGGCAATGTCATCACCGCCCTGGGTGCACAGGTGTTCGCTATCGAAATCACCGAGCTGGTCGACAACACCTTTCACGCCTCGTTGCGCCTCCTTCGTGACGGCGAGGAGATCAACGTCAGCGCCCGCCCCTCAGACGCCGTGGCCCTGGCGTTGCGTGTGGGTGCGCCAATGATGGTGAACGACGCCCTGATGGACGACGCCTCGCGGTTGTTGGTTGTCGATGAAGACGACGAGGATGACGAGGAGTTCGAGGCCGTGAACGAAGACGAGCTGCTCGCCGAACTTCGCGACTTTCTCGATACGGTGAATCCGGAGGATTTTGACCTATGAATCGTGCCATCAAGTCTCTGGCTTTGTTCTTCGTCTTCGTGCTCGTGGTGATCGCGAGTCGCCACGCTATTCACTCGGGTACTACCACGACCTTGCCGTCGACATCAACGTCGTCCACGACGTCGACGTCCACACTCAACCAGTGCCAGGGTTCGGACTTTACGGGCGTTGATGATGGGGGAGAGGGCGCCGCGGGCACGGTCTTCGACGCTGTCACCTTGACAAAGACGACCGCCGGTACCTGTCACCTGACGGGGTACCCCCGGGTGACGATGCAGGACATGCAGGGCGCCACGGTGACACTGACGGTGACCCACAATTCGCCCACCACCGGGTACAACTTCCCGACACCTGGCGCTAACACTGCGCCGGTCGCACTGACGCTGTCGAAGGGCTCGACCGTCTCGTTCTCCTACGCGTTCTCCGACGTGGGGGCGAGTTGCCCGGCCGCGAAGACCTTGAACGTGCAAACGACCGCCGCTGGCTCGTCGACGCCGGTGACGCTGCAGTACAACCAGTCGCTCTGCGGTGGTGCACTGACGGTAAGCCCCTTCTACGCCGGCTAAGTCGAAAGACTTGCTCATCGAAACGGCGTCCTCTATTGTCTGAAACGCGCCACTGTGGTGCGGACCATCTGGGGGGATTAGGGCCGCGCCGCAGTGGCTCATTTCTTTTTGTGTCTGGTTTAGGCTGGCACGGTGCCAACACTCGTTCTTAACGGTCACCCCACCTGGGGGCTACTGCCGAAGAAGGGCGGCACGCCGGTGGTGTTGCTCCACGGTGGGCACTCGTCGAGCGTCTCGCTGCTCAACGCGGTCGGCCCGCTCTTGTCCAAGCACTACCGAATCGGCGCCTTCGATCGACGCGGCCACGGGCGCACGCGCGACACCGACGCCCCCTTCTCGTATTCGTCGATGGCTGATGAGCTCATTGCCTACCTCGAACTCGTTGGACGCCCTTGTCACGTCCTGGGGCACAGTGACGGCGCCAATACCGCGCTGGTGGCCTCGCTGCGCCGCCCCGATCTCATTGCTCGGCAGGTGCTTGTTGGCGCGAACTACAACTTTGCCGGTCTGATGCCGCTGCCACCTTTTGAGGAAGATTCGCCGGGCTTCGTCGAATGGGCAGCATCATTTGGCGCGCTGTCACCAGATGGGGAGGCTCACGCCCGCGCCGTGTTCCGCAAGACCGCCGAACTGCACCGCACGCAACCAACGTTGACACGAACTGATTTGGCGACGGTCGCGGTGCCGACATTGGTGATGGCTGGCGATGACGATGTCGCGACGCTCACGCATACTGCTTCGCTCTACGAGTCAATCCCCGGCTCCCAGCTGGCGATCATTCCGGGGACCTCGCACTCGGTGCTCAAGGAGGCCAGCAAGCTGTCCGTCCGGATCATTCGGCGGTTTCTGGACAGCGAACTACCGGTGGTGACGCGCTACCCCTTGCGCCGTCAGGTCGAGTTGGAACAGTGAGTCGCTGGTCAGCCTGGGTGGCGGCGTGCCACCGCTTCGAGTCACAATGGCGCACGCTGGGTGATCTTCGTGGTGACGGTGTGCTGTACGGGCTGTCGGGCTTGTTCGCTATCGGCATGTGGCTGGGGTCAGCGACGGTGGCGGAATCCCACTGGGGGTCGCTGTCGGCCTGGGGCTACGGTGCGGCCGCGCTGGTCGCGGGTGCGTGTTCACTTCGCTCCTGGCGTTCGCCGAACGTGGTGCGCACGGTCTTGGCGGGGCTCGTACTGGTTCTCTGCGTGCTGATGCCGCTCGCCGTTGAGGCGCACTGGCGTCAAGAGTCCCAAGGCACCAATTTTGCCCAGCCCGAAGTGATGGTGATTGAACGGGCCGGCCTCGCCCTCGTGCACGGCAACACGCCCTACCAGGCCTCGTGGAACCACGGCCACCTCGAGCACGAACTCGTTGGGGTGCCGACCTATGAATCGTTTGACCCCTATCTCCCCTTAATGGGTGCGTTCGGCCTCCCAGCAGGGGAGCTCAGTGATCACAACCCGCTCGGCGACGCTCGGGTGATTATGACCGCGCTCACCATGGCCTGCGTGGCGCTGGCACTGTGGTTGCTGCGTCTCCGCCACCGCGCGGCTCTTCGGGTTGTCCAGTTCATGGTGGTGTTGCCCACGGGGGCGATGTTCCTCGTCACCGGTGGTGACGACATGCCCATTCTGGGCCTCATGTTGCTGACGGTAGCGCTGCTCCAGCGACGCCGACCCACGACCGCAGGCGTCGTGATTGCCATTGCCGCGGCGATGAAGTTCACCGCGTGGCCGTTGGCCTTTGGCGCCCTGCTCGTGGCGCGCACGGTCAAGGGCACCTTGGTGTGGCGTCGGATCGCCCTCATTGTGATGGGGCTTGTGCTGGCAACCACCGTCCCGTACGCACTCATGAATACCCACGCGTTTATTGACAACGTCTTGTTGTTCCCAGCCGGCCTCGCCCATGTGCCCTCACCGGCGGCCAGTGACTTTCCCGGCCACCTCCTCACGGTGCTGTGGGCGCCTCTTGGCAAAGCGCTACAGGTACTCGTATTGGCCAGTGGCTACTTCTTCATTCGTTACCTGCGAGGGCATTGGCCCATCGATGTGGCCCGTCTGCTCAGTGTGCTGGCCGTCGCGTCTGCGCTCGTCATTGGGGCCGCTACCGCCACGCGCTTTGGCTACGTGATCTACCCACTGAACTTGTGGTTGTGGTCACGAACGCTTCGCGAAGCGGGGGAGACAACGCCAGTACTCGCTAAATAGTTGCGGAGTTTTGGTAGATCCTGTAGGTCCACGAAATGTGGTGCCCACTGGTGTGGGTCACGGTGATACCCACGACCCAGTAGAAGGTGTCATCACCGGCCTTTTGAAAGAGGGCCTGAGGGTCGCCGTTGGTGGCGCCGGTGGAGAAAAGGTGCCAGCCGCGCGCTTCGAGCTGATTGGCGTAAAAGCCCAGAAGATCGCTCGCCGTGGTGGTGCTGGTGAAGGTGCGGAAGCAGTCGAATTCACCGGCGCCCTGGTTGGCAATAATTGCTGTTGCCGCCGGTGTGGTGGGTGCGGGGAGAACTAAGGCCCCACCGATGTTTGCGGGAAGGCCGCCGTCCTGGTTGCACCGGCTCAGGAGGGCCGCTCCGTTGACGGCACCGCTCTGCACGGGCAGACCGCCAACCACGATGGGAATCGTAGTGGTCGTTGCCACAGGAGTGCTGGTGACGACATCAATCACCATGAACACCGCGAGCATGACCACGGCACCAATAAGCACGCTGGCGGCGGGCCAAATACTGGTTCGTCGGCTGAGCGGCGGACGGGGGGGCGTTGTCATCGTGCCCATCCTAAGTGGTCGAGTGGTCCGCGCCCTCGGCCGAGCTGCCAAGTGGCTGCGCCCTCGAGGGCGTTGGCGACGAAGGCCTTGGCCAATCGGCACGCATCAGAGAGGGAGACGCCGTGCGCGAGGTGCACGCAAATTGCTGCCGAGAGCGAACAGCCGGTGCCGTGGTCGTTGGCGGTCGTGATCCGCGGGCCGTCGAAGACGTGGGTCCCCTCGGCGGTCACGAGAACGTCGGGTGCGTGGTCGGCGCCGGCGTCACCGAGGTGGCCACCCTTCACGAGGACGTTCTGAGCCCCGAAGGAGCGCAGGGTGCGACCAACTTCCTCCATGTCGGCCACTGAAGCGATGTCCTGCTGATCGATCCCGAGGAGCAACGCGGCCTCGCGCAGATTCGGCGTCACGACGAAGGCGTGAGGAAGGAGCAGCGAACGGTAGGCGGCGATGCCGCCATCGGTCACGAGCGAGTGTTTGGAGGTCGAGGCGAACACGGGGTCAACAACGAGGTGGGGGAGCCGTCCCTCTCTCGCCAGCGTGGCGACCTCTCCGATGAGCTCGGTGGTCGCTAGCATGCCAGTCTTGACGGCCGCAACGACGAAGTCGTCGAGAACGCACTCGATCTGGGCGCGAAGGTGTGTCGCGCTCACAGCGGCCACGTCAGAAACGCCCAAGGTGTTTTGCGCCGTGGTGGCGGTAACCGCCGTGGTGCCGTGCACGCCGAGTGCGGCAAAGGTGCGCAGATCGGCCTGAATGCCCGCGCCGCCACCGGAGTCAGAGCCGGCGATAGAGAGAACGACGAGGGGTTGCACGTTTTTAACGTTAGCCACCGTGACTACCATTTAGACATGACTGCGAACTTCCAGGTTGGTTCGGTATCTTCACCGTCACGTTTTGTGATCGGTACTGGTGGGTACCGCACCTTTGACGCCCTCCGTGACACGTTGGTCGCGTCGGGGTCAACGATTGCGACGGTGGCGGTGCGTCGCGTCGACGCCTCGGTGCAGGGGTCGCTGTACGACCTTCTCGAAGGCCTTTCCTTCACCTTGCTGCCGAACACCGCCGGTTGCTACAGCGCTGATGAGGCCATCACGCTGGCCGAGATGGCTCGCGAGGCTTTCGAAACCAACGCCATCAAACTCGAAGTGATTGGTGACGACGTGAGTCTTCTGCCCGACACTATTGAGACGCTTCGTGCGGCAACGGAGCTCGTCAAGCGGGGATTTGAGGTCTGGGCCTACACCTCGGACGATCCCATCGTGGCCCAGCGCCTCGAACAGGTG